>NZ_CP029188.1:1665000-1981250 GCF_003097515.1 Streptomyces tirandamycinicus
GCCAGTCGTGGGCCCTGCTCACCCCTACCCGAGGACCGACCTTGATGAGCGCGGCAGGTACCGACTCGCCCTCGGACAGCACGACCGGGGCGCAGGCCAGCAGGTCTGCGCCGTTGTGCTCCGCCGTGATGCCGAGTGCCCGGCAGAAGTTCCCCGGACCCCGCGCGAGCCGTGACGTCTCGACCCGCTCCCCTCGTCGGCTGCGTGCCAGGTCCTCGCCCTCGATGACCCTGCCTGCCCGGACGAGGACGGCGGAGGCGGCGCCGTCCGTGCCCGTGACGACGTTGGCGCACCAGTGCAGACCGTGGGACCGGTAGACGTACAGGTGTCCCGCGCGTCCGAACATCACGGCGTTGCGGGGGGTCCGGCCTCGGTAGGCATGGGAGGCCGGGTCGGCCGTTCCGGAGTACGCCTCGGTCTCCGTGATGGCGATGCTCACCGTGCCCTCGGAGGTCTTGCAGCTGAGGACGCTCCCGAGCAGCCTGGGGGCGACCTCTTCAGCGGGATGGGCGAGGAGGGCGACGTTCATGCCGACCGCCTTGGCATGCCGTGGACGTACGCGTGTCCGGGCGGCCCGAACACGACTGCGTCCATGACTGCGTCCATGGCTCCGTCGCGGGCGGTGCGGCCGCGGCAGGCGCGGCCGTCCTCGGTGCTGCGCACCAGGATCCGGCCGGGCGCGTCGGGCGCGATCCCGGGGACGGGCCGGCCGAAGAAGGCCCGGGGCGGCGGCGTACGGTCGGGGCTGCCGATCATGCCGTACGAGGGTACTCGTCCCGTCCGGGGAACCGGCTACCGTTCGTCGCGCGTATGTAGAGGTCAGTGAAGAGGAAGGATGCAACATGGGCTTCAAGAAGCTGCTCGCGAGCCTCGGTGCCGGCGGTGCCTCGGTCGAGACGGTGCTGACCGAGGACAACGTCGTGCCGGGCGGGGTCGTCCAGGGCGAGGTGCGTATCCAGGGCGGTTCGGTGAACCAGCAGATCGAGGGGCTGTCCGTCGGTCTGCAGGCGCGGGTCGAGGTCGAGGGCGGCGACCAGGAGGTCAAGCAGGACATCGAGTTCGTCAAGCAGCGTCTCGGAGGTGCCTTCGAGGTGCAGGCCGGCGCCGTGCACGTGGTGCCGTTCGGGCTGGAGATCCCCTGGGAGACGCCGATCACGTCGATCGCCGGCCAGCGGCTGCGCGGCATGGACATCGGGGTGACGACCGAACTGGAGATCGCCCGCGCCGTGGACTCGGGTGACCTGGACCCGATCCATGTGCACCCGCTGCCTGCGCAGCAGGCGATCCTGGACGCGTTCATCCAGCTGGGCTTCCGCTTCAAGAGCGCCGACATGGAGCGCGGCCACATCCGGGGGACGCGCCAGCGGCTGCCCTTCTACCAGGAGATCGAGTTCTTCGCGCCGCAGCAGTACCGGGGGCTGAACCAGGTCGAGGTCACCTTCATCGCCGACGACCGCGAGATGGACGTGGTGCTGGAGATGGACAAGAAGCCGGGACTGTTCAGCGAGGGCAGCGACTCGTACCGGGCGTTCACGGTGAACCTGCACGACTTCCAGGGGACGGACTACGCCGCGTACCTCAACCAGTGGCTCGCTGAGGTCGGCGGCCGTCGTAACTGGCTGTAGGGCTCTAGGCTCGGAGCCGTAAGCGCGCGATCACGAGCGCAGGACTCCCGAGTACGGAGGTTCACACGTGTCCGAGGCGAAGAGGGCTCCGCTGCCTCATGACTTCCATCCGCAGGTGCCGTCGTTCACCGTGACGAGTGCCGACGTCGAGGACGGCGGTGTCCTGCGGGGCGCCCAGGTCCACTCGGCGGGCAACACGTCACCGCAGCTGCGGTGGGAGGGTTTCCCCGCGGAGACGAAGAGCTTCGCCGTGACGTGCTTCGACCCCGACGCCCCGACGGGCAGCGGGTTCTGGCACTGGGTGCTGTTCGACATCCCGGCGTCGGTGACCGAACTGCCGGCGGGCGCGGGGAGCGGGAAGTTCGAAGGACTCCCCGAGGGCGCCGTGCACGTCCGCAACGACTACGGGACGAAGGACTTCGGCGGCGCGGCGCCACCGCCCGGTGACGGTCCGCACCGCTATGTGTTCACCGTGTACGCGGTGGACTCGGAGAAGCTGGGCCCCGGGGACGATGTGTCGCCCGCGGTCGTGGGCTTCAACCTGCGGTTCCACACGCTGGCCCGAGCCCAGCTGATCGGCGAGTACGAGAACCGCGGCTAGCTTCACCGGCGTTCGCCTGTTGTTTGCCCGCTCCTGGTCTTGGAGAGATCAGGAGCGGGCATCTTTCGTGGTACGCGGATATTGCGTTGTCCATCGCGGCGTGCCCGGCCAGAGTTGATCCCGGCCCAGAGCCCGGCACCAGGGCCGGCCTGCACACGGGAGGTGGGGCACCATGAGGGACACACTGGTACTGAATGCGAGCTTCGAGCCGCTGTCGACGGTGACGCTCAACCGCGCGGTGGTGCTGGTACTGCAGGACAAGGCCGTCGTCGAGCAGTCCCACCCCGCGCTCCGGGTGCGCGCGGCCGCGGTGGAGCTACCGGTGCCGCGGGTGATCAGGCTCTGCAGATACGTACGGGTGCCGTTCCGAAGACAGGCGCCGTGGTCGAGACGGGGCGTGCTGGTACGGGACCAGCACCGGTGCGCCTACTGCGGGAAGCGGGCGACGACCGTGGACCATGTGGTGCCGCGGTCGCGGGGCGGTGCGGACAACTGGCTGAACACGGTCGCGTCCTGCGCCGAGGACAATCACCGGAAGGCGGACCGCACCCCGGAGCAGGCCGGGATGCCCCTGCTGCACCAGCCGTTCGTGCCGACGCCGGCGGACGCGATGCTGCTCGCGCTCCGGGCGGGTGAGCGGTCGCCGCTGCCGGAGTGGCTGGGGCAGCTCGGCGGCCACCCGGCGGAGCGGCCCCCGCTGACGTCGGCGGCCTGACGGCGCGGGTTCCGGCACGGGTTCGGGCACGGGTTCCAGCGCGGCTTCCGGCGCGGAGACCGCCCGTCGCGGGTGCGCCCCGGATGAGCGCGGCAGCCCGCCCCCTCGTGGGGGCGGGCTTTCCTGTGCCGCACTTCATCCGTGTGCCCCGCCTTTCGCGGGCCGCCTGCCATACGGCGTCAGCGGAGGACGAGCTGGACGACGGCCGCCGTTCCCACCACCACGATGAAGGTCCTGAGCACCACGGGTGACAGCCTCCGGCCGATCCCGGCGCCGATCTGGCCGCCGATGGCGGAGCCGACCGCGATGAGCAGGACGGCGGTCCAGTCGAAGTGGGCGACGAAGAGGAAGAAGAGCGCGGCCACGGTGTTGACGATGGCGGCGAGCACGTTCTTCGTGGCGTTGATCCGCTGCAGGCTGTCGTCGATCAGGATGCCCATGAGGGAGAGGTAGATGATCCCCTGGGCGGCGGTGAAGTAGCCGCCGTAGACGCTGGCGACCAGCAGGGCGGTGAAGAGGAGGGGGCCGCCGTCGAGGTGCGGTGCACCGGTTCCGCGGCGCTCGCGACGGCGCTGGACGGCGGCGGAGATCCGGGGCTGGAGGACGACGAGGACCAGGGCGAGCGTGACGAGGACCGGGACGATGGTCTCGAAGGCCGTGGGCGGCAGCAGGGTCAGCAGCATCGCCCCGGCGAGGCCGCCGACGAGGGCGGCGAGTCCGAGTCGGAGGATGCGGCGGCGCTGGCCGGCGAGTTCGGCGCGGTAGCCGATGGCTCCGCTGATCGATCCCGGTATCAGGCCGAGGGCGTTCGAGACGGTGGCGGTGACGGGCGGCAGCCCGGTGGCCAGCAGGACCGGGAAGGTGATGAGGGTTCCCGAGCCGACGATCGTGTTGATCGTGCCCGCCGCCGTGCCCGCCACGAAGATCGCGACCGCTTCCCAGATGGACAAGGCCGTCTCCTCACATGCTCGGTGCGTCGCCTCCCCGCCATCGAGGTCGAGGGGCCGCACCGATCATGCACGACGGGCTGGGCGGTCAGTCGATCGGGGGCTGCTCGCGTCGCTCCGTGCCGCTCTGGCGGGGGACGCCGCTGCCGCCGGACCCTCCCGCGCCGTTCCCGCCGCCGTTGCCGGACAGGGGTCCGCCGAAGCTGCCGATGGCGCCGGAGAGGCCCTTGAGCGCGTCGCCGATCTCGCTGGGCACGATCCAGAGCTTGTTGGCGTCGCCCTCCGCGATCTTCGGGAGCATCTGGAGGTACTGGTACGAGAGCAGCTTCTGGTCCGGGTCGCCGGCGTGGATGGACTCGAAGACGGTGCGGATCGCCTGGGCCTCGCCCTCGGCGCGCAGGGCCGCGGCCTTGGCCTCGCCCTCGGCGCGGAGGATGGCGGACTGCTTCTCGCCCTCGGCGGTGAGGATCTGCGACTGGCGGATGCCCTCGGCGGTGAGGATGGCGGCGCGCTTGTCGCGGTCCGCGCGCATCTGCTTCTCCATCGAGTCCTGGATGGAGGTGGGGGGCTCGATGGCCTTGAGTTCGACGCGGTTGACGCGGATGCCCCACTTGCCGGTGGCCTCGTCGAGTACGCCGCGGAGGGCGGCGTTGATCTCCTCGCGGGAGGTGAGGGTGCGCTCGAGGTCCATGCCGCCGATGATGTTGCGGAGGGTGGTGACGGTGAGCTGCTCGATCGCCTGGATGTAGCTGGCCACCTCGTAGGTCGCCGCACGGGCGTCGGTCACCTGGTAGTAGATGACGGTGTCGATGTTGACGACGAGGTTGTCCTGGGTGATCACCGGCTGGGGCGGGAACGGGACGACCTGTTCGCGCAGGTCGATCCGGTTGCGGATGGAGTCGATGAACGGCACGACGATGTTCAGCCCGGCGTTGAGGGTGCGCGTGTAGCGGCCGAACCGTTCGACGATGGCGGCACTGGCCTGCGGGATGACCTGGATCGTCTTGATCAGGGCGATGAAGACCAGCACCACCAGAATGACCAGAACGATGATGATCGATGGCATCGTGCTTCCCGTGCCCTTCGCTGCCGGATGAGTCTCTGATGATCGAGTTTCCCAGACCGCGGGCGGTCATGGGTGAGGTTACGTCACATGATCATGACGAACCGTCACCCGGGTGTCACATCACCACGGCCGTCGCACCGTCGATCTCGACCACGTCCACCTGCTCCCCCGGCTCGAAGGCCCGGGAGGCGTCGAGGGCCCTGGCCGACCAGACCTCGCCGGCGAGCTTGATCCGGCCGCCGTCTCCGTCGACCCGTTCCAGCACGACGGCCTGACGGCCTCTCAGTGCGTCGACTCCGCTGGCGAGTTGGGGGCGCTGTGCGCTGTGGCGTGCGGCGATGGGCCGTACGACGGCGATGAGCGCGACCGAGACGGCGGCGAACACCACCACCTGCGCCACCACGCCGAAGCCGAGGCCCGCGGTGACGGCTCCCGCGACCGCGCCGACGGAGAGCATCCCGAGTTCGGGCATGGCGGTGATCACGAGGGGGATACCGAGCCCGACCGCCGCGACGAGCCACCACACCCATGCGTCGATGTCCACGGAGCCATGGTAGGCGGGCGAACGCCGCGCCGACAGGGCGCTGTCAGGGCGCTGTCGGCCGCTGCCGGGGCGCCGTCAGGAGAGCGGCAGGCCCTGGGCGGTCCAGCGCTCGCCGTTGCGCTCGACGACGAGCGGGAGCCCGAAGCAGAGGGAGAGGTTGCGGGAGGTGAGCTCGGTCTCCATCGGGCCGGCGGTGAGCACCTTCCCCTGACGGATCATCAGGACGTGGGTGAAGCCCGGCGCGATCTCCTCGACGTGGTGGGTCACCATGATCATGGAGGGGGCGTACGGATCGCGGGCGAGCCGGCCGAGGCGGCGGACCAGGTCCTCGCGGCCGCCGAGGTCGAGGCCGGCGGCGGGCTCGTCGAGCAGCAGCAGTTCGGGGTCGGTCATCATCGCGCGGGCGATGAGGGTGCGCTTGCGCTCGCCCTCCGAGAGGGTGCCGAACGTGCGGTCCAGGTACTCGGACATGCCGAGGCGGTCGAGGAAGGCGCGGGCGCGCCGCTCGTCGACGGCGTCGTAGTCCTCGTGCCAGGTGGCGGTCATGCCGTACGCGGCGGTGAGGACGGTCTGCAGGACGGTCTGGCGCTTGGGCAGCTTGTCGGCCATGGCGATGCCGGCCATGCCGATGCGGGGGCGGAGTTCGAAGACGTCGACGCTGCCGAGCCGGTCGCCGAGGACGGTGGCGGTGCCGGTGGTCGGGAACAGGTAGCTGGAGGCGAGGTTGAGGAGCGTGGTCTTGCCGGCGCCGTTCGGGCCGAGGATCACCCAGCGCTCGCCCTCCTTGACCGACCAGGAGACGTCGTCCACCAGAGCACGTCCTCCGCGGACCACGGATACGTCCACCAGCTCCAGTACATCGCTCATGAGCGCGTTGTCTCCCCATTCGGTCGTCGGGTCTCGGGCTCTGCCCGCCTGTGGGCGCGGCTCCCCGGGTAAACCTACGCCACCGGTCCGGTGCTCCCGCCCCGGGTCCGGTACCTAGGCTGGGTCCATGCTCTCGGAACCACGTTCAGGACGCCTGGCCGCCTGGGGGAACGCCCTCTCGGCCGGATTCGTATCGCCGGATGACGCAGTGACCGCGATCGTCGGGGAGGACGCGGTGCACCGCGTGGAAGGGCTCCCCGGCGAGAGCGGGCCGGTGGGGCTCACGCTGGCGCTGGGGCGGCTGCGCACGGCCGGGGTCCGGGGATTCCGGGTGGCTCTGCCCGCGCCCGGGCATCCGCTGGGGCTCAGCGGGCCGCCGGAGTTCAACGCGCGGGCGCTGGAGGTGCGGGAGGCGGTCGTCTGCCACGGGGCGGCGTACGGCCTGGTGCCCGAGGTGCGCGAGGCGGGCCCGGACGGAGATGTGCACGTCGAGGTGGTCTGGCACTGCCTGCCGGTGCGGGAGGCCCCGCCCGCCGACGTCCCCTCCCTCGGCGAGGCGGAGCGGGAGCTCGCGGAGGGGCTGCGGGAGGCGACGGAGGTGCTGTCGCGGCTGGACGTGGCGGCCTCCGGGCCGGTGGCCGAGGCGGCGCTGGGCGCGTACCGGGCGCGGGCGGAGCCGAAGGCGGCCCGCGAGGTGCTCGCACCCGGGTACCCGTCCCGTGCGGCACGGGTGCTGGAACTGGCCCAGCGGATCGGTCTCCTGCTGTCCCTGGCGTACGAGAACGGGCACGGCGGGGCGATGAGCGCGTCGGAGATGGCGGCCCGGGGGGCGGCTCTGCGTCCGGTGGAGCGCGTGGCGCGGCGCGCGCAGGTGGCGGCGTACAACGCCTACGTGGAGGACCTGGAGCGCCGGGCGGGTCGCTGACGACGGGCGAGGGGGCTGAGAGGGGTGCGGCGGGGGCGAAGGGGGCGGCGGGGTGCCTTGCGGGGTCGCACCGCCACCCGGCCGCGCTGCCTCCATGGCCGCACCGCCACCCGTGCGGTGAGGCGTGCGCGGCGGGGCCGGGTGTTCCGACGGGCCCCGGGCATGGTCCGGGGCCCGTCGGGCACTGCGGGGCTGCTCGGCTGCTCGGCTGCTCGGCTGCTCGGCTGCGTAGTGAGTAGCCGAGCAGCCGAGTAGCTGCGGGAGAGCCGTGCGGCTCGCTCAGCCGTTGACGCCCGTGTTGCCGAAGGCCGGGTTCAGGACGCCGATGACGTTGGCCGTGTTGCCGACGGCGTTGACCGGGACGTGGACCGGCGCCTGGATCAGGTTGCCGGAGCCGACGCCCGGGGAGTGCGTGGCGTGGCCGTCCGCGTGCGCGCTGGTGGCGGACGCGACACCGGCGCCTGCGGCCACGATGCCGCCGGCGACCATGGAGACGGCGAGGGCCTTCTTCAGGTTCTTCACTTCGGGATCCTCCTAGGCGTCACCGCGGCGGGACCGCCGCAGCTCGCCCTGGAGAACGCCCGGGACGCGCCTGGGATACGCCGTGTGGGCGACATACACACGACGGTATGAACCTCACACCGGAGGGAAACGGTCCGCTTCCCGCCCGGATGACCCGCCTCCCGCTCGGATGACCCGCCGAACATCTCGCCGGATCGCCTGCCGAAACGTTCCGATCAGCCCGGAACCCAGCCCGCGTCGCAGGCCCGTGTTCAACCGGAGAGGCCGTGCCGGACCGCCCAGAGCGCCGCCTGGGTGCGGTCCGAGAGATCGAGCTTCATCAGGATGTTCGACACATGGGTCTTCACCGTCTTCTCCGACAGGACCAGGGCCCGGGCGATCTCCCGGTTGGAGCGGCCGTCGGCGATGAGCCCGAGCACCTCCCGCTCCCGCTCGGTGAGCGATGTGCCCCTCCCCTGCCCGCCACCCGGCTCGTCCTGGGCGAGCAGCACTCCCGCCACCTCCGGCTGGAGGAGCACATGCCCCGCGTGCACGGAGCGGATCGCCGCGGCGAGCGCGTCGGGGTCGACGTCCTTGTACACATAGCCCGAGGCCCCGGCGCGCAGCGCGGGGACGACCGTGCGCCGCTCGGTGAAGCTCGTGACGACCAGCACCTTCGCGGTGTTGTCGAGCGCCCGCAGCTTGCGCAGCGCCTCGATTCCGTCGGTGCCGGGCATCCGTACGTCCATCAGCACCACGTCGGGCAGCAGTTCCCCGGCGCGGGCCACCCCCTCGTCCCCGTCCCCCGCCTCGCCGACGACCTCTATGTCGTCCTGCACCTCGAGGAAGGTGCGCAGACCCCTGCGCACCACCTGGTGGTCGTCCACGAGCAGCACGCGGATCGCCCGCCCGTCTCCGGGCACCGTCCCGCCGGCGGGACGGGCCGTGCCTCCGCTGTCCCTCTCAGCCACCGGGGACCTCCATCTCGACCGTGGTGCCCTTGCCGGGCGCCGATTCCACCGTGAGCCTTCCGCCGACGCCGCTCGCCCGGTCGCGCATGGAGACCAGGCCGAGGTGGCGGCCGGCCGTCCGGACCGCCTCGGGCTCGAAGCCCACGCCGTCGTCGGTGACGCTGAGCACCGCGCCCTGGCCGCGGCGGGCGAGGCTGACCGCGACCCGTGGTGCGTCCGAGTGCCGCAGCGCGTTGTGCAGAGCCTCCTGGGCGACCCGGAGCAAGGCCTCCTCCTGGGCGGCCGGCAGGGCGCGGACGCCGCGGCTGTCGAAGGTGACCTGTGCGGTGTGGGCGCGGTCGAGGACCTGGATCTGGGTGCGGAGGGTGTCGACCAGGCCGTCCTCGTCGAGGGCCGCGGGGCGCAGCTCGACGACCGCGGCACGCAGTTCGTCGGCGGCCTCGGCGGCGAGCGCGGCCACCTGCTGCAGCTCGCCCTTGGCCCGGCCCGGGTCGCGGTCCACCAGGCGGGCCGCGGCCTGTGCGGTCAGCCGGAGGGAGAACAGCTTCTGGCTGACGGCGTCGTGGAGCTCGTGCGCGAGGCGCGAGCGCTCCTCGGCGATGGTGAGTTCGCGGCTGCGCTCGTACAGCCGGGCGTTGGTGAGGGCGATGGCCGCGTGCTGGGCGAGGATCGACAGCAGTTCCTCGTCCGCCTCCGTGAACCCGCAGCCGCCCTCGGGTTTGGGGCACCGCTTGTTGGCGAGGAACAGCGCGCCGATCGTCTCGTCGCCGTCCTTGACGGGCAGGCCCAGGAAGTCGGCCATGTCGGGGTGGGCGGCGGGCCAGCCCTCGAAGCGGGGGTCCTTCCGCACGTCCGCCAGCCGCTCGGTCCTGGCGTCCCGCAGCATCGCGGCGAGGATGCCGTGCTGACGGGGCAGCGGGCCGATCGCCCGCCACTGCTCGTCGCTGACGCCGTCGACGACGAACTGGGCGAAGCCTCCGTGGTCGTCCGGGACGCCGAGCGCCGCGTACTCCGCGCCGAGCAGTTCCCGGGCCGACGCCACGATCGTCTTGAGGACGTCGCGGACCTCGAGATGCCTGCTCATCGCGAGCAGTGCGGTGCTGACGGCGGCCAGGCCGGAGCTCGGTCGATGGCTCATGGGATCACCGTACCGGGGTGCCGTGACGGTGCGTATCGGCCTGTGGACGGCGGCGGGCCCGGTCCCTGGGCCTAGGTCGAAGTGCCCTGCGCGGTAGGGGCGCCGGGACGAGGCGGCGAGCCCGGCCGCGGAGCCAGCCTGAACAGCACACGGCCCGGACCGCACACCGGAACGGCACACGGCCTGGACGGCGCAGGGCCCGAACGGCACCAGGCCCGAGCGGCACACGGAAGCGCGGTACGGCGCCAGGCCCGAACGGCACACGTCCGGACCGCACACGGCCCGGACCGCACACGGAAGCGCGGCGCGGCACGGAGCGGCGTCGCGGTGGGAGGAGGAGTACGTCATGCCTGTCGCGATGATCACGGGGGCCTCGAAGGGGCTCGGGTACGCACTGGGGGCCGCGCTCGCCCGGCGCGGCTGGGATCTGGTGCTGGACGCGCGGACGGCGCCGGTTCTGGAGGCGTCGGCGGCGGAGCTGCGCCGGTTCGGGACGCGGGTACGGGCGGTGCCCGGCGACGTCACGGACCCGCGGCACCGCGCCGAGCTGGTGTCCGCGGCCCGCGGGCTGGACGGTTCCCTCGACCTGCTGGTGAGCAATGCCGGCGCGCTGGGTGCCGAACCGCTGGTGCGGCTGGCGGAGCTGAGACTGGACGGTCTGCGGGCGGCGCTGGAGACCAATGTGGTGGCGGCGCTGGGGCTGGTGCAGGAGGCGCTGCCGCTGTTGCGGGCCGGGGTACCGGGCGCGGTGGTCGCGGTCTCGTCGGACGCGGCGATCGGGGCGTACGAGACCTGGGGAGGCTACGGGGCGTCGAAGGCCGCGCTCGACCGGCTGGCGGCCGTGCTGGCGGTGGAGGAGCCGGAGCTGCGGGTGTGGGCGGTGGACCCCGGAGACATGCGCACGGATCTGTACGCGGCGGCGGTGCCGGACGACCACGGCCCGAGGCCGGCGCCGGACGAGGTGGTGCCGGGATTCCTGCGGCTGCTGGACGAGCGGCCGGCGAGCGGCCGGTACGCCGCGGCGGCACTGGCGGTGCGGGCGGTCGGGCGATGAGCGTGCTGGAGGCCCTGCGGGTGCCGGACGGGCTGTCGGCACGGGTCCCGGCGGAGGAGCGCGGGGCGGGGCGGGACGATGTGCGGCTGATGGTGTCGCGCGGTACGGCCGTGGCGCACCACGCGTTCCGCGAGCTGCCCGGGCTGCTGCGGGCCGGGGACGTGCTGGTGGTGAACACCTCCACGACCCTGCCCGCGGCCGTGAACGCGCGGCTGGGTGGGGAGCGCCTGGTCGTCCACTTCTCCACGCGGGGTGACGCGGGGCCCTCCGGGGCGGCGCCGACGGGCGGGGTGTGGGCGGTGGAGCTGCGGTCGCCGGACGGGGCGGGCAGCACACTGCCGCGGGCGGGAGGCCCGGCGGGCGCGCGGGTGCGACTGCCCGGGGGCGGGGTGCTCGTGCCGCGGGAGCCGTTGGTGGAGGGCTCGCCCCGGCTGTGGTGGGCCGCGGTGTCGGTGGACGTGCCCGCGTTGCTGGCGCGGTACGGCCGGCCGATCCGGTACCGCTACACCGAGCGGGACCAGCCGCTCTCCGCGTACCGGACGGTGTTCGCGCTGCCCGCGCCGGACGGGTCGGGCTCGGCCGAGATGCCGAGCGCGGCACGTCCCTTCACGGAGTCCCTGGTGACCGAGCTGGTGCGGCGCGGGGTGCAGTTCGCCCCGGTCACGCTGCACACGGGGGTGGCTTCGGCGGAGGCGCACGAGCCGCCGTACCCGGAGCGCTTCGAGGTGCCGGCGGCCACGGCGTGGCTGGTGAACGCGGCCCGTGCGAGCAGGCGGACCGGTGGGGGCCGGCGGACCGGCGAGGGCGGACGGGCCGGCGAGGGCGGACGGATCGTGGCGGTGGGGACGACCGCGGTGCGTGCGCTGGAGTCCGCGGCGGGGCCGGACGGTACGGTGCGTCCGTCGGCGGGCTGGACGGATCTCGTCGTCACGCCCGCACGGGGGGTGCGCGTGGTGGAGGGCCTGCTGACCGGCCTGCACGAGCCGGCGGCCTCCCATCTGCTGATGCTGGAGGCGATCACCGGACGTGAGGCGCTCACCAGGAGCTACACGGAGGCCCTGCGACATCGCTACCTCTGGCACGAGTTCGGCGACGTTCATCTTGTCCTCCCGGCCGAGGACGCTCACTGAGCGCATTGCGGAAGCAACGGAAGGTGAGTGCGGCGGTAGTGCGATGTGAGCCCGCACATAGGACCCACATCACTTACGAAGCACGCTAGTGGATACATAAAGGACATGTGAGCAGGCCAGAGTGTGCAGAGTGCGCGACTTGTCCGATTTTGGGGCTTCCAGCTCCACTACCCGGGATCGTATGTCACACCTTTGCCACAGGATTTTGCTGCCGCTAAGAATTGCGTCCGTCGCCGCCGAGCAGGCGCTGCGCCGCCCCGGCCGAAGCGACTTCCGCTATTCGAAGAGGTACGTCTCGCATGTCCGCGTCCCGCACCCCCGGCTTCCGCCGCATGTCCAAGACCCACAAGTTCTCGATCGCCGGTATCGCCGCCGCAGGCGCCTCCGCCCTCGCGTTCTCGCTCGTCCCGGGCAGCGCCGTCGCCGGTACCGAGACGCAGGTCGCGCCGGCCTCCGAGGTCGCCTGGTCCGCGACCGTCGACACCGCCAAGGCCACCGCGCTGCAGACCAGCATCGCCGAGCAGAACGCCTTCACCGCGGCGCAGGCGAAGGCCGCCGCGCAGGCGAAGGCCCAGGCCGCCGCGAACGTCAAGGCCGCCGCCAAGGCCAAGGCGGTCGCCGCCGCCAAGGCCGCCAAGGCCAAGGCAGCCGCCAAGGAGCGTGCCCTGGAGCAGGCCGCCAGCCGCGCCGCCGCCCGCAAGCCGGTCTACGCCAACAACCTGGACGGCTGGATCCGCGAGGCCCTGGACATCATGAAGAAGCACGACATCCCGGGCACCTACCACGGCATCTACAAGAACGTGATGCGTGAGTCGAGCGGCAACCCGCGCGCGATCAACAACTGGGACATCAACGCCGTCAACGGCGTCCCGTCGAAGGGCCTGCTGCAGGTCATCAAGCCGACCTTCGACGCGTACCACGTCCCCGGCACCGCCAAGGACCAGTACGACCCGGTCGCCAACATCGTCGCCGCCTGCAACTACGCGGCCGACCGCTACGGCTCGATCGACAACGTCAACAGCGCCTACTGACGGCCGCGAGACGCACCACACACATGCGCCGGAGGGCGGCACCCGCAGCGGGTGCCGCCCTCCGGCGCCGTCCGTACCGCCCTGTCCGTACTTGTCCGTGCTTGTCCAGGCTTGTCCGTCCCATCAGCCCGGTGCCGGCAGGGGCGGCCGCCCCTACCGCGCGCCCGGGCGGCGGGACATGCCCGGGCGGCGGGAGCCCTGCTACTTGCGCATGACCTCCGGCTCGTGGCGCCGCAGGAAGCGGGCCACCAGGAAGCCGCACAGCGCGCCGAGCGCCAGCAGGGCGGCCATGTCCAGACCCCAGGCTCCGGCCTCGTGGTCCCAGAGCGGGTCGGTGTTGCCCGGGTCGTCCTGGTCGGGCCTGATCTTGTTGAGGTCCAGGGTGGCGCCGGCCGCGGCGACCGCCCAGCGGGACGGCATCAGGTACGAGAACTCGTTCACGCCGATGGTGCCGTTGAGGGTGAACAGGCAGCCGGTGAAGACGATCTGGACGATCGCGAACATCACCAGCAGCGGCATGGCCTTCTCGGCGGTCTTCACCAGCGCCGAGATGACCAGGCCGAACATCATCGAGGCGAAGCCGAGCGCCATGATCGGCAGGGAGAGCTCCAGCAGCGTGGCCGAGCCGAGGACCAGTCCTTCCTCGGGGATCTCCCGGGCGGCGAAGCCGATGGCCCCGACCAGGGCGCCCTGGAACACGGTGATCATGCCGAGGACGATCACCTTGGACATCAGGTAGGCGGAGCGCGACAGGCCGGTCGCCCGCTCCCGCTCGTAGATCACCCGTTCCTTGATCAGCTCGCGGACCGAGTTGGCGGCGCCGGAGAAGCAGGCGCCGGCCGCGAGGATCAGCAGCACGGTCGTGGCGGTGCCGTTCGGGACGATCCTGCCGGTCTGCGGGTTCACGCCGTTGGGCAGCAGGCCCTTGTCCGGGTCGATGAGCAGGCTGACCGCGCCGATGACGGCGGGCAGGAGCACCGTCAGCGCGAGGAAGCCCCGGTCGGAGGAGATCACCGAGACATAGCGCCGCATCAGCGTGCCGAGCTGGGAGAACCAGCCCTGCGGCTTCGGCGGTCTCATCGCCTGGGGCGGGGGCATGGGCACCGACTGCGCGGCGACGGCGTCGACGTCCGCGGCGTACAGCTGGAAGTGCTGCGAGCCCTTCCAGCGGCCCGCCCAGTCGTAGTCGCGGTAGTTCTCGAAGGCGGAGAACACGTCGGCCCAGGTCTCGTAGCCGAAGAAGTTCAGGGCCTCCTCCGGCGGGCCGAAGTACGCCACCGAGCCGCCGGGCGCCATCACCAGCAGCTTGTCGCACAGCGCCAGTTCGGCCACCGAGTGGGTGACCACGAGGACCGTGCGGCCGTCGTCGGCGAGGCCGCGCAGCAGCTGCATGACATCGCGGTCCATGCCCGGGTCGAGGCCCGAGGTCGGCTCGTCCAGGAAGATCAGCGACGGCTTGGTCAGCAGCTCCAGGGCGACGGAGACACGCTTGCGCTGGCCCCCGGAGAGGGAGGTGACCTTCTTGCCCTTGTGGATGTCGAGCTTCAGCTCGCGCAGCACCTCGTCGATGCGGGCCTCGCGCTCGGCCGCCGTGGTGTCCGCGGGGAAGCGCAGCTTGGCCGCGTAGGTGAGGGCCTTCTTGACGGTCAGCTCCTTGTGCAGGATGTCGTCCTGCGGGACCAGACCGATGCGCTGCCGCAGCTCGGCGAACTGCTTGTAGAGGTTCCGGTTGTCGTAGAGCACATCGCCCCGGTCCGCGGGGCGGTAGCCGGTGAGCGCCTTGAGCAGGGTCGACTTCCCGGACCCCGAGGGGCCGATGACCGCGATGAGCGACTTCTCCGGGACGCCGAAGGAGACGTCCTTGAGGATCTGCTTGCCGCCGTCGACGGTGACGGTGAGGTGGCGGGCGGAGAAGGACACCTCACCGGTGTCGACGAACTCCTCGAGGCGGTCGCCGACGAGCCGGAACGCCGAGTGGCCGACGCCGACGGTGTCGTTCGGGCCGATCAGCGCGGTGCCGGACTTGGCGAGCGGCTGGCCGTTGACATACGTGCCGTTGTGCGAGCCGAGGTCGCGGATCTCGAACCGGCCGTCGGGCGTCGCGTGGAACTCGGCGTGGTGGCGGGAGACCTGGAGGTCGGATACCACCAGGTCGTTCTCCAGCGCACGGCCGATACGCATCACCCGGCCCAGGGACAGCTGGTGGAACGTGGTCGGGCTGCGGTCGCCGTGCACCGGCGGAGCCCCCGTGGGACCGCCGGGCGTCTCCCCGACCTGGTGGTCGCGCGGGCCCTGCTGGTGCGGCACCTGGGCGGCGGGCGGCTGCTGCCACTGCTCCCGGGGCGCCTGCTGCCGCGCCCAGCCCTGGTGGGCGGGCGCCTGCCCGGACGACGGGGCGGTGCCCGCCTGCTGCGGAGCGGTGCCAGCCTGGTGCGGAGCGGTGCCGGCCTGCTGCGGGGCGGTGCCGGCCTGCTGCGGGGCGGTGCCCTGCGCGGTGTACGCGCCGGCCTCGTCTCCGGACAGGCTCAGCCGCGGGCCGTCGGTGGCGTTGCCGAGGTGCACGGCGGAGCCGGGGCCGAGCTCCAGCCGGTGCACGCGCCGGCCCTGCGCATACGTGCCGTTGGTGCTGCCGTGGTCCTCGAGGACCCAACTCCGGCCGCTCCAGCTGATCGTGGCGTGCCGCCACGACACCCTGGCGTCGTCGATCACCACGTCACCCTGGGGATCCCGCCCCAGGGTGTACGACCTGGACGGATCGAGGGTCCAAGTCCTTCCGTTCAATTCCAGTACGAGTTCCGGCACTCCATGCCCCACCTAGTTGTCCCCCGAGCTGCCCCCCGTCGACGGGCATCCGGGGATGGCGAACGTCGTGAGGAACTATTCCAGGGACGGTCGCGTATCCGAAAGCCGGGCCTGGTGAAGGCCGCCTCCGTCCTCCGGGCCGCGGGGCGTCGGCGTGGACGGTCCGGCGCGCACGACGGCCTGGTCTCCTCGCGGACCGAACAGGTGCAGGATCTCCACGCTGGTCTCGTCCGCGGGGCCGAACCAGTGGGGCTCGGTGGTGTCGAACTCGGCCACTTCGCCGGGCCGCAGTGTGAAGTCCTCGGCCCCGAGGATGAGGCGCAGCCGGCCGGCGAGGACGTAGAGCCATTCGTATCCCTCGTGGACGACCAGTTCCGGCGGGCGGGGGGCCAGTACCTGCTTGAAGACCTGCACTCGGCCCGGGTACTGCGTCAGGGGCACGAGGACGCTCCCGCGCTCCCGGTGCAGGGGCCGCAGGTGCACCCGGGGGTCACCGCTGGGCGGTGCCGCCACCAGCTGGTCGAGTGCGACGCGGTGCGCCCGTGCCAGCGGGATGAGCAGGTCCAGAGTCGGGCGCCGCTTGCCCGACTCCACCCGGGACAGCGTGCTGACCGAGATGCCGGTCGTCGCGGCGAGTGCCTCGAGCGTGAGCCCCCGTTCCCGGCGCAGCCCGCGCAACCGGGGCCCGATGCCGTCGAGAATCCGCGCCAGCTCCGTTCCGTCCCCCTGCCGGCCTTCCCCGTGCAGGCCTTCCCCGTGCCCGTCCCCGCCGTCCCTGGATCCCGTGGTCATGGATGCACTTTTGCAGTCCTCGCAAAGTCGGTGGGCGGCGGCCGTCACCCGGGCCGATTCTTACCGGGCCCTGTCCCCGGACGTCAGAGGAAGACCGTGACCACGACGACACACCCCGTCCATCCCGTGCCGAGTGCGCGCAGACGCTGGACGGTACTGGCCGTCTGCTGCCTCAGCATGTTCCTGGTGGGCCTGGACACCACCATCGTCAATGTGGGGCTGCCGGCCATCGGGCGCGGCCTGGACGTCGGCACCCGCGGTCTCGAATGGATCGTGGACGCCTACACCCTCGTCCTGGCCGGTCTGCTGATCTCCTCCGGCGCACTGGCGGACCGCTTCGGCCGCCGCCGGGTGTTCCAGTGCGGGCTGGCCGTGTTCGGCGCGGCCTCACTGCTGTGCGCGCTCGCCCCGTCGGCGGGAGTGCTCGTCGCGGCCCGCGCCCTGCAGGGCGTCGGAGCCTCGATGCTCAGCCCCGTGGCGCTCGCGATCGTGGTGAACGCGATGCCGGACCCCAGGGAGCGGGCGCAGGCGATCGGCATCTGGGCGTCGGTGTTCGGGCTGAGCCTGGCGGCCGGCCCCGTCACGGGCGGCGCGCTGCTCGCAGCGCTCGACTGGCGGGCGCTGTTCTGGATCAACGCGCCCGTCATCGCGGCCGCTCTGCTGCTCAGCGCGGTGTTCGTGCCGGAGTCCCGGGCACCGCGGGCCCGGCGGCTCGACCTGCCGGGCCAGGTCCTGCTGACCGTGGTCCTCGCCGTCACGGTCGGCGTCCTGATCGAAGGGCCGCGCATCGGCTGGACGTCGCCCGCGGCACTGGCGGGGTACGCATGCGCTGCCGTGGCGACAGCCGGATTCGTGTGGGTCGAGTCGCGCCGGCGCGAGCCGCTGATGGATATGCGGCTCTTCGGGAGCCCGGCGTTCAGCGGTGCCGTCGTGGGCGCGGTGTCGGTCTTCGTCGCCCTCAGCACGACGCTGCTGCTCAGCACCCTCTACCTGCAGCAGACCCGGCAGTGGACGCCGCTGGCCGCCGGGGTGGCGACCTTGCCCCTGGCCGTCGGCGCGACCGTCTGCGCCCCCTGGTCCGGCCGGATGGTCGGCCGCACGGGCCCGAGGCTGCCGCTGCTCCTCGCCGGTGGATTCCTCACGGCCGGAGGGCTCTGCCTGGTCGGGCTCACCCCGCACACCGACGTGCTCGTGCTGCTGGCCGCGTACGCGCTCATCGGCATCGGGTTCGGATTCGCCAACGCCCCGATCACCAACGCCGCGGTCAACGGACTGCCACCCGCCCGTGCCGGGGTGGCCGGGGCGATCACCTCCACCGCGCGGCAGCTCGGCTCCGCCCTCGGTATCGCTCTCGCCGGCGGCCTGGTCACGGCCGCCGGCCCGGCGGCGCTGGCACACGCGTCCCGCCCCGGCTGGATCCTCGTCGCCACCTGTGGCGTGCTGCTCCTCCTCGTCGCCCGTGTGTCGCGGCCGAAGGACGCCGCCACGGGCCGCGCCTTCCACCGGCCCAGGTGAGCCGCGTGACGCGCCTCAACGCCCGCTCGGGCAGCCGCCGGGCGTTCGTCGCACCAGCGTGCTCACGCCCGCCGTCCCCCGTGCCCTCATACCCGCAGTCCCCCGTACGGCGGCCGTCGGCCGCTCGGCGGCCCCGGGGCCACCCGCAGGTCGCCCCGCCCGGAAGGGCCGATCGGCTGTCCGGTACGCGGGACGGGGCGGCGGATGGCACGGAGTGCCCGATACGGTGGGAGTACCATGAGCGCATCGCAGCCCCCGCAGACGCCCGAGGTCCCCACCCTGCTGGTGAAGATCTTCGGGAAGGACCGGCCCGGCATCACCGCCGGGCTCTTCGACACCCTCGCCGCCTTCTCCGTCGACGTGGTCGACATCGAGCAGGTCGTCACCCGGGGGCGCATCACCCTGTGCGCACTCGTCACCGAGCCGACCGCCGGAACCGAGGGCGAGCTGCGGGCCACCGTGCACGGCTGGGCCGAGTCGCTGAAGCTGCAGGCCGAGATCATCTCGGGCCGCGGTGACAACCGGCCCCGCGGCAGCGGCCGCTCGCACGTGACCGTGCTCGGGCATCCGCTGACCGCGGAGTCCACGGCCGCCATAGCGGCCAGGATCACCGGCACGGGCGGCAACATCGACCGTATCCACCGGCTCGCCAAGTACCCGGTGACCGCGGTGGAGTTCGCGGTGTCGGGCTGCGAGACCGAGCCGCTGCGGACCGCGCTGGCGACCGAGGCGGCGGAGATCGGGGTGGATGTCGCGGTCGTCTCGGCCGGGCTGCACCGCCGGGCGCAGCGCCTGGTGGTGATGGACGTCGACTCCACGCTGATCACCGACGAGGTCATCGAGCTGTTCGCCGCTCACGCGGGCTGCGAGGCCCAGGTCGCCGAGGTCACGGCCGCCGCGATGCGCGGGGAGCTGGATTTCGAGCAGTCGCTGCACGCGCGGGTCGCACTGCTGGCGGGCCTGGACGCGTCGGTGGTGGACAAGGTGCGGACGGAGGTGCGGCTCACCCCGGGCGCGCGCACCCTGATCCGTACGCTGAAGCGCCTGGGCTTCCAAGTCGGCGTGGTCTCGGGCGGGTTCACCCAGGTCACCGACGACCTCAAGGAGCGGCTGGGCCTGGACTTCGCCTCGGCGAACACCCTGGAGATCGTGGACGGCAGGCTTACCGGACGCGTCACCGGCGAGATCGTGGACCGGGCGGGGAAGGCCCGGCTGCTGCGGCGTTTCGCGGCGGAGGCGGGGGTGCCGCTCGCGCAGACCGTGGCGATCGGCGACGGCGCCAACGACCTGGACATGCTGAACGCGGCCGGTCTGGGGGTGGCCTTCAACGCCAAGCCCGTGGTGCGCAAGGCCGCCGACACGGCCGTCAACGTGCCCTTCCTGGACGCGGTGCTGTATCTGCTCGGGATCACCCGAGAAGAGGTCGAGACGGCGGACGCCCACGAGGACTGATCGGGCGGCGACGGCATCCGCCGCGGTCCGGGCCCGTCCCATCCGCCGCGGTCCGGGCCGTCGCATCCTCCGTGGCCTGGGCCCGTCGCATGGCGCGGAACGCCCGTGCCCATCGCATGGCGCGGCATGCCCGTGCCGTCGCGTGGGGCGGCACGGGCGGTGGCCCGCCGGGCGGGCAGGCCCGGTGCGCGCCGGGCCCGCTGCCGGGCCTGCTGCCGGGCACACCGGGCGCACCGACCCGCTCCCGGCGGCGAACGCCGGTCAGTCGTGCGGGGCCCAGTAGTCGACGAGCGTGCCCACGCCGTGCTCGACGGACTTCCAGGAACCGGAGAAGCCGACCACGGCGAACGCCGCGGTCGGGAAGCCACCACGGCTCATCCGCCGCAGGGCGTCGCCCTCCGCCCTGCCCGAGAGGGCGTCGGCGAGGGCGTGCATCCCGGGGTTGTGACCGATGACGAGCAGATCCCCGACCTCGTCCGGGGTCTCGTTGAGCAGCGCGAGAAGATCTCCGAGGGAGGCCTCGTAGAGCCGCTCCTCGTACACGGTCCTGGGCCGCTCGGGCAGTTCCTGGACCGCGAGCTTCCAGGTCTCGCGGGTCCTCGTGGCGGTCGAGCACAGGGCGAGGTCGAAGGGGATGCCGGTGTCGGCGAGCTTGCGGCCGGCCGCGGGGGCGTCCATGCGGCCCCGGTCGGCGAGCGGCCGCTCGTGGTCGGACACCTGAGGCCAGTCGGCCTTCGCGTGGCGGAGTAGGACGATCCTTCGCGGTGTATCGGCGCTCATGCTCCCCAGCTTCGCATGAAATCAGCCAGCGGGCGCAGGGTGTTGGGGGTGACGGCACGAAGGGGGAGCACGCCCCCGCGGCCCGGCGGGGCGGGCGCGACGCCCGGTTCAGAAGCCGGTCAGGGCCGGCTGGATCCAGCCGAGGAAGGCCACCGGCGACGGGGATGCGGCCGCCTGCCCCGTGCCGGTCACGAGCAGGAACAGTACGGAGAACGCGATCACCGGCAGGACGATGGCCCACCAGCGCAGCCCGGTGCCGCCCGCCCCCGGCCCGGCGGCGGCGCCGCGTGGCACGGTCGCGACGGCACCCGGCCCCGCAGCGGACCCCCCGGGCAGGGATGCGCCGGTCCTCAACCCGGTGGCGGCGGTACGCGACAGGGGTGCGACGGCGCTCGGGCCGCCACCGCCGCTCCTCGCCCCGGTGTGACCGCCGGCGGCATCCGGAGCGTGGTGCCGGGGGTGCGTACGGGCCGACATGGCCGCCTCCGTGAGGTCCGAAGCTGGGCTCCCGCTGAGCTGCCTCCAACCTACGGATCATGGGCCCGGTCACCCATCCGGTGAGCCACCCACTTCCCCCTGACACCCACCCCTAGGGGGACGGCGGGGGACCTCTGCCGCGGCGGTCAGGGCGAGGCGATCGAGGCGATGATTCCGATGATCACCGTGATGCCGATCATCGCGCCGAAGACGAGCAGGAGCTTCTTCTGGCCGTTCGGGGGGTTCGGGTCGAGCACAGGCATGGGGTCAGTGTCGCATCCCGGCCTCGTCCTCGATCGCGCGGTCCCGGCCCGCGAGGACACCGGCCGCCATCTGCGGCAGCATCAGCCCGGCCATCAGCGCGAGCGGCAGGTCCCAGCCGCCGCTGTGCTGGTAGAGGACGCCGACGAGCAGCGGTCCGGGGATGGAGATCAGATAGCCGGTGCTCTGCGCGAAGGCGGACAGCCGGACGACTCCGGCGCCGGTGCGGGAGCGCATGCCGATCATGGTGAGCGCGAGCGGGAAGGCGCAGTTGGAGACGCCGAGCAGCAGGGTCCAGGCCCAGGCCCCGGCGGCGGGGGCGAGGAACAGGCCCGCGTAGCCGGTCAGTCCGCACAGACCGAGCGCGAGGACGATCGGGCCCTGGGTCCGCAGCCGGGCGGCGAGCCGGGGGATGACGAAGGCGAGCGGAACACCCATGACCATGGTCACCGCGAGCAGCAGACCGGCGGTGCCGGCCGGGACACCGGCGTCGCGGAAGATCTGCGGCATCCAGCCCATGGTGATGTAGGCGCCGGTGGCCTGGAGGCCGAAGAAGCAGGCGAGGGCCCAGGCGGTGCGGCTGCGGGCGATGCGCGGCGCGGAGGTCCGCGCGGACCGGGCCGCGGACCCGGCGGGGGCCGGCGCGCTCCCGGCAGGGGCCGATGTGCTCCCCGCGGGGGCGTCGCGGGGGCCCGTCGCCGTGGGCGCGGGGCGAGCCGTACCCCGGTCGCGGGCCAGCGGGATCCACGGCAGCACGGCGATGGCGGCGAGCGCGGCCCAGACGGCCAGACCGGCGCGCCAACTGCCGCCCAGTGCCTGGGTCATGGGCACGGTCGCGGCCGCGGCGACGGCGGTGCCGAGGGACAGCGCCATGGAGTAGAGCCCGGTGACGCTGCCGAGGCGGTCGGGGAACCAGCGCTTGACGATCACCGGCATCAGTACGTTGCTGACCGCGATGCCCATGAGCGCGAGCGCGCTGGCGGCGAGGAACCCCGCGGTGCCCCCGGCGAACGGGCGGATCGCCAGTCCCGCGGCGACGGCCGCCAGGCCCGCGCAGACGACCGCGGCGGGCCCGAAGCGGCGGGCCAGCCGGGGTGCGGCGAGCCCGAAGACGGCGAAGCAGAGCGCGGGCACCGAGGTGAGCACCCCGGCCACGCCACCGCTCATGCGGAGCCCGCTCTGGACCTCCTCCAGGAGGGCTCCGAGGCTGGTGATGGCGGGCCGGAGGTTGAGTGCGGCGAGCACGAGGGCGACGAGGACCAGACGGAGGACCGGGACCGGCACCTTTCCGGTGCGCGAGGCGGAAGAATCGGCTGCTGTACGGACCGCCGTGGCGGCGGGGCTGAGGGTCTGGGTCTCGTCCGGCATGGAGCCATCATAGAATCATGGGATGATTGGTTGTCCAATCCCGGACGATCCCGCGAAGAGCCGGCCTCCGGAGCCACCGGTGCCGAGGGGCGGCGGGGCGGCCGGGCCGTGGACCCACCCCGGACAAGGAGCACCATGGCGCTGACCTCTCCCCGGCGTTCCGCCCTCTCGGACCAGGTGATCGCGGAACTGCGGAACCAGATCACCTCGGGCGAGTGGCCGGTGGGCTCGCGGATCCCGACCGAACCGGAACTGGTCGAGCAGCTGGGCGTCGCCCGCAACACCGTCCGGGAGGCGGTCCGGGCACTGGCGCACAACGGGCTGCTGGACATCCGCCAGGGCTCCGGCACCTATGTGGTCGCGACCAGCGAGCTGGCCGGGGTCATGCACCGCAGGTTCGCCGACGCCGATCCACGCCATATCGCCGAGCTGCGCTCCACCCTGGAGTCCTCGGCGGCACGGCTGGCCGCCGAGCGGCGCACCGCGAAGGACCTGAAGCAGCTGGACGCACTGCTCGCCCGCCGGGAGGAGGCCTGGGAGTCGGGCGACGCCGAGCGGTTCGTCACGGCCGACGCCACCTTCCACCTGGCCGTGGTCGCGGCCTCCCACAACGACGTGCTGACCGCGCTCTACGCCGACCTCGGGGATCTGCTGCGCGACTGGCTGCGGGACGACGTGGGCCGGGAACTGCGCCCCGAGAACCACATGGACCACGGGCGGCTGCTGGAGGCGATCCGCGCCCGCGACGGGGGGACGGCGGCCGCCGAAGCGGCGACCTATCCGTTCCTGTGCCTGCGCGGGGAGGCGTGAGCGGCAGACGCCGACGGGACGGGGCGGGGTCGGACACGGCGTACGTCCGGCGGGGCACGTATGCGTCCCGCAGGGTATGACGTACGTCCCTCCAGAGCACGACGAACGCCTCACCGGGCCGGTGGGCGGACGCGTCAGCGCCGCAGATGGCTCACCCGCACGCTGCGGATCTCCTTCCAGCAGCGTTCGGTGAGCGTGGCGCGGCCGGTGGGGCCGAGGTCGACGGGCGCGCTGTCCGCGTCCACGTCCCACCAGCGTTCGCACTCGACGTGCAGTTGCACCCGGTCGGTGTCCAGGTACGGGTTGTGGCAGTGGGCCGTGGCCGTGGAGCCCTCGACATAGACGCTGCAGGCGGCCCCGAAGGGCCGGGCCGCGGGCTTCTGCGGCTCGGAGACGGCCGCCGTGGAGGCGGGCCACACCAGCACCCCCACGGCCCCGAGCACCCCGAGCGCCACGAGCGCGGAAGCGGATCGCCGCGACATACGCACAACCAGGACCTCCTCGGCCGTACTGCGGCATGCGCCGCTGCTGCACCACAAGGGAGGGATTGCCTCTCCAGGGTCACCCGGCCGGGTGCCGGCCCGCCCGCTGCGTTGACCCGAACGGGCGACGCCCCGGCCGCCCGCACACAGCGGGTGACCGGGGCGTCGAAAGCGACCAGGTGACGGCCGTCCGGGGTGACGCTGCGTTACGCGCCCATCACGTGCACGCCGCCGTCGACGTGGATGATCTCGCCGGTGGTCTTCGGGAACCAGTCGGACAGCAGCGCGACGATGCCGCGGCCGGCCGGCTCCGGGTCGGCCATGTCCCACTCCAGCGGGGAGCGGTGGTTCCAGACGTCCGCCAGTTCACCGAAGCCCGGGATGGACTTGGCGGCCATGGAGCCGATCGGCCCGGCGGAGATCAGGTTGCAGCGGATGTTCTGCTTGCCGAGGTCGCGCGCCATGTAGCGGCTGGTGGCCTCCAGCGCCGCCTTGGCCGGGCCCATCCAGTCGTACTGCGGCCAGGCGAACTGGGCGTCGAAGGTCAGACCGACCACCGAGCCGCCCTCGTGCGGGAACAGCGGCAGGCAGGCCATGGTCAGCGACTTCAGCGAGAACGCCGAGACGTGCATCGCGGTCGAGACGGACTCGAACGGCGTGTTCAGGAAGTTGCCGCCGAGCGCGTCCTGCGGGGCGAAGCCGATGGAGTGGACGACGCCGTCCAGCCCGCCGAGCTCGCCCCGGACGATCTCCTCCAGCCGCCCCAGGTGCTCGTCGTTGGTGACGTCGAGCTCGACGACCTTGGTCGGCTTGGGGAGCTTCCTGGCGATGCGCTCGGTCAGCGTGGGCCGGGGGAAGGCGGTCAGGATGATCTCCGCACCCTGCTCCTGGGCCAGCTTCGCGGCGTGGAAGGCGATGGAGGACTCCATCAGCACACCGGTGATGAGGATGCGCTTGCCGGCGAGGATTCCACTCATGTGATCAGTGACCCATGCCCAATCCGCCGTCAACGGGGATGACGGCTCCAGTGATGTACGAGGCGTCGTCGGAGGCGAGGAACCGCACCGCGGCGGCGATCTCCTCCGGCTGCGCGTAACGGCCGAGCGGGACCTGCGAGACGATGCCCGCACGCTGCTCGTCGGTGAGCGCCTTGGTCATGTCGGTGTCGACGAAGCCGGGCGTGACGACGTTGAAGGTGATGTTCCGCGAGCCGAGCTCCCGGGCGAGGGACCGGGCGAAGCCCACCAGTCCGGCCTTGGACGCGGCGTAGTTGGCCTGGCCCGCCGAGCCGAGCAGCCCGACCACGGAGGAGATCAGGACGACGCGGCCCTTCTTGGCCCGCAGCATGCCGCGGTTGGCGCGCTTCACCACACGGAACGCGCCGGTGAGGTTGGTGTCGAGGACGGAGACGAAGTCCTCCTCGGACATCCGCATCAGCAGCTGGTCCCGGGTGACGCCGGCGTTCGCGACGAGCACCTCCACGGCACCGTGCTTCTCCTCGATCTCCTTGTAGGCCTGCTCCACCTGTTCGGCGTCGGTGATGTCGCAGCGGACGGGCAGGCAGCCCAGCTCGGTGAGCTCCGCCGGCGGCTCGCCGGACCGGTACGTGATCGCGACCTTGTCTCCGGCCGCGGCGAAAGCGCGGGCGATGGCGAGGCCGATGCCCCGGTTTCCTCCGGTGACGAGAACCGAGCGGCTCAACGGATCACCCTTTCGATAGCGGTCTGATACTGCGAAAACCTATCGGTACCGCCCCCTGTGCAGGGGGATCGACCCCTGACAGTGGCGTCGCGGCTGCGCTGTCGGGTCTCTACAGTCTGCTCCTGGTTCCTCCGTGTCCGTGCGACCTGCGCCCCGCGGGGTGGCGGACGACGATCCTCGCTTAGCCCCGGAGGGGACATACCGGACGCGGATCGGGCGGGACGGGGACCGCGCACTCCGCCCACACCGTCTTGCCGGGCCCCAGCCGGTCGTCGACACCCCAGCGCGCGGCGACGGCCGCGACCACGAGCAGTCCTCGGCCGCCTTCCGCATCCGCGGGGCCCCGAGCCGCCGTCCCGCAGAGCCCGGGCCGCCCGGGGTGGGTGTCGGACACCTCGACGCGGACGACGCCGGCCGAGCGGTCGTAGCCGAGCCGCAGTTCGAAGTCGCGCCCGGGGACGCGGCCGTGCAGGACAGCGTTGGCCGCGAGTTCGGCGACGACGAGGGTGACGGTGTCGGACGCGGTACCGCCGTACGGCAGGTGCCACAGGTCCAGGTGGTGCGCGGCGAGCCGGCGGGCGAGACGGGCCCCACGGCGCGTGGCGGAGAAGCGCTGCACGAACACACTTACGGTAACGGCCTCTTGGGCGGGTGACGCTGGCATGCGCCCAGCGTTCCCGGCCCGCCGCCCGCCCCAACAGGCACGACACCCATACACGTGCCGCTGTACCAGTGCACACTCTGGACCGGGTGGGTCACCGTGCGTGACCCTGGACGGGTTGGGCGGGGTCGGGCGGGGCGCGAAAGCGTGGGCACGGGAGGCGCGGCGGCGATGAGGACGGACCACGGCGGAGGCGGCGGCGGTACGAACGGCGGTGAGGCGGAGCTCTCCGACAGCCTGAGGACCTTCGGCGTCGTCCTGAAGGCACTGCGGGAGGAGTCCGGCCTGACGCAGGAGGAGTTCGCGCGACGGGTGCGGTACTCGGCCGCGTACGTCGCCAAGATCGAGCAGGGCAAGCGGTTCCCCCCGGCGGACCTGCCCGCACGGGCGGAGGAGGTCCTGGGACCGGTCGCGCTCAAGGTCCTCACCGCGGCGGCGAAGAGCCTGACGCGGAGGGCGGGGCTGGCGTCGTGGTTCCGGCAGTGGGCGGGGGTCGAGGAGGAGGCGCTCTCCCTGTACGCGTACGAGTGCCGGGCGGTACCGGGGTTGCTGCAGCCGGAGGGGTACGTCCGGGCGGTGTTCGAGCGGCGGTTGCCGCCGGTGTCCGAGGAGCAGATCGAACGCGAGGTCACGGCTCGCCTGGACCGCCAGCAACTCGTGTCCACCATGGAGAACACCGCCTTCAGCTTTGTCATCGAGCAGAGCATCCTGGAACGACGCATGGGAGGCCCTGAGGTCACCAGGCAGGTCATCGACCGGCTTCTCGACTTGGGCAGGCGACGGAACGTCGAGATCCAGATCATGCCCACCCTGCAGGAGGACCACTGCGGCATCGATGGCCAGATGTACCTCGCCGAGACCCCCACCCATCGGTGGATGGGGTATACGGAGGGACAGCGGTCAAGCACCCTGATTTCAGCTCCAAAAGACGTCAGTGTCCTGCTCCAACGCTATGGCAAGCTGCGTTCACAGGCCTTGGACTGCCGGGCTACCGTGAAGCTGCTGGAACAGATGCGAGGAGCGCTATGAGCACTATCAGAGAGCCGCACTGGTTCAAGAGCAGCTATAGCGGCAGCGAGGGCGACAACTGCGTCGAGATCGCCCTGCGTCCCGACGCGGTCCACATCCGCGACTCCAAGGACACGCGCATCCGCCCCCTCGTCGTCACGCCGACGGCGTGGACGGCGTTCACCGCACTCGCGGCGGGCTCCTACCCGCCCGCCGAGCCCGCGCCGAACTGATCACCGCTATGAGCACCGAACTGGCCTGGTTCAAGAGCAGCTACAGCGGCGGCGAGGGCGACAACTGCGTCGAGATCGCCCTGCGTCCCGACGCGGTCCACATCCGCGACTCCAAGGACACGCGCATCCGCCCCCTCGTCGTCACGCCGACGGCGTGGGCGGCGTTCACCGCACACGCGGCGGGCGCCTACCCGGCCCGCTGAGCCGGCTGGGCAGGCGCCGAACCGATCGCTCGCGGGCGGGCACGGAAGTTGGTTCCGTGCCCGCCCGTTTCGTGCTGCCGCTCGCGGATTTTCCGGCGATCAGGTCCCCGGGTCCGTGATTCACTTCCGCTGACAGTGACAGCCCATCGCCGCTGAGCTTCCCGAAGGGACCCCAGTCGTGCCCCATGAGATCGATCAGTCATTCCTGGCGCTGCCGCTGCGGGCGCTCGCCGACGCGGCGCTGGCGCGGGCGCGTTCCCTCGGCGCCCAGCACGCCGACTTCCGGCTGGAGCGGGTGCGCAGCGGCTCGTGGCGGCTGCGGGACGCGAAGCCGGCCGGCTCGTCCGACACCACCGATCTGGGGTACGCGGTGCGGGTCGTGCACGGCGGGGCCTGGGGCTTCGCGTCCGGTGTCGATCTGACGCCGGACGCCGCCGCCAGGGTGGCGGGGCAGGCCGTGGCGATGGCCAGGCTGTCGGCGAAGGTGATCGCGGCGGCCGGCTCGGACGAGAGGGTCGAGCTGGCCGACGAGCCGGTGCACGCGGACCGCACCTGGGTCTCCTCGTACGAGATCGACCCGTTCGGCGTCCCGGACGAGGAGAAGTCCGCGCTGCTCGCGGACTGGAGCGCGCGGCTGCTGCGGGCGGACGGCGTGGCGCACGTGGACGCCTCGCTGCTGACCGTGCACGAGAACAAGTTCTACGCCGACACCGCGGGTACGGTCACCACGCAGCAGCGGGTCCGGCTGCATCCGCAGCTCACGGCGGTCGCGGTGGACGAGACCACCGGCGAGTTCGACTCCATGCGCACCATCGCGCCGCCGGTGGGCCGCGGCTGGGAGTACCTGACCGGCACCGGCTGGAACTGGGACGCGGAGCTGGAGGAGATCCCGGAGCTGCTGGCCGCCAAGATGCGCGCGCCGGGCGTCGAGGCGGGGACGTACGACCTGGTCGTGGACCCGTCGAACCTGTGGCTGACGATCCACGAGTCGATCGGGCACGCCACCGAGCTGGACCGGGCGCTGGGCTACGAGGCGGCGTACGCGGGCACCTCCTTCGCCACCTTCGACAAGCTCGGGAAGCTCCGCTACGGCTCCGCGGTGATGAACGTGACCGGGGACCGGACCGCTGAGCACGGACTGGCGACGATCGGGTACGACGACGAGGGCGTGCAGGCGCAGAGCTGGGACCTGGTGCGGGAGGGCACGCTCGTCGGCTACCAGCTCGACCGCCGGATCGCGCGGCTCACGGACCTCGGCCGCTCCAACGGCTGCGCCTTCGCCGACTCGCCGTCGCACGTCCCGGTGCAGCGGATGGCGAACGTGTCGCTGCGGCCCGAACCGGGCGGGCTGTCGACGGAGGACCTGATCGGCGGGGTGGAGCGCGGCATCTACGTCGTCGGGGACCGGTCCTGGTCGATCGACATGCAGCGGTACAACTTCCAGTTCACCGGCCAGCGCTTCTACCGCATCGAGAACGGCCGGCTGGCCGGGCAGCTGCGCGATGTCGCCTACCAGGCGACGACGACCGATTTCTGGGGGTCGCTGGAGAAGGTCGGGGGCCCGCAGACGTATGTCCTGGGAGGCGCGTTCAACTGCGGCAAGGCCCAGCCGGGCCAGGTCGCGGCCGTCTCGCACGGCTGCCCGTCCGCGCTGTTCCGCGGCGTCAACATCTTGAACACCACCCAGGAGGCCGGTCGATGAGCCCCGTCAGCAAGCCGCACGAGATCGTCGAGCGTGCACTGGAACTGTCCACCGCGGACGGCTGTGTCGTCATCGCCGACGAGCACTCCTCGGCCAATCTCCGCTGGGCCGGGAACACCCTCACCACGAACGGCGTGACCCGGGGCCGCACCCTCACCGTGATCGCGACCGTGGACGGGACGCAGGGCACCGCGTCCGGTGTGGTGTCCCGGTCGGCCGTGACGGCCGCGGACCTGGAGCCGCTGGTGCGGGCCGCCGAGGCCGCCGCACGGGCCGCGGGCCCCGCCGAGGACGCGCAGCCGCTGGTGAGCGGCGTCCCGGTGTCGGGTGACTTCACCGACGCCCCGGCGGAGACCTCCTCGGCCGTCTTCGCGGACTTCGCGCCCGCGCTGGGCGAGTCCTTCGCCCGGGCCCGCGCCGGCGGCCGTGAGCTGTACGGCTTCGCCAGCCACGAGCTGACCTCCACCTACCTCGGCACCTCCACGGGGGTGCGGCTGCGCCACGACCAGCCCAACGGGACGCTGGAGCTCAACGCGAAGTCGCCGGACCGCAGCCGCTCGGCCTGGACGGGGCGCTCGACCCGGGACTTCACGGACGTCGACCCGGCGGCCCTGGACGCCGAGCTCGCGACCCGGCTGGGCTGGGCGCGGCGCCGGATCGAGCTGCCGGCGGGCCGGTACGAGACGCTGCTGCCGCCGACGGCCGTCGCGGACCTGCTGATCTACCAGCTGTGGTCGTCCTCGGGCCGGGACGCGGTCGAGGGCCGCACGGTCTTCTCCAAGCCGGGCGGCGGCACCCGCATCGGCGAGCGGCTGTCGGAGCTGCCGCTCACCCTCCGCAGCGATCCGGACGAACCGGGTCTCGAGTGCGCCCCGTTCGTGATCGCGCACTCCTCCGGTGGCGACGCCTCGGTGTTCGACAACGGTCTGGCGGTGCCCGCGACCGAGTGGGTGCGGGACGGCGCGCTGGAGCGGCTGATCACCACCCGGCACAGCGCGGGCCTGTCGGGGCTGCCGGTCTCCCCCGCCGCGGACAACCTGATCGTGGACGCGGGCGGTGAGCGTTCGCTGGAGGAGATGGTGGCGTCGACCGGGCGCGGCCTGCTGCTGACGTGTCTGTGGTACATCCGGGAGGTGGACCCGGCCACGCTGCTGCTGACCGGGCTGACCAGGGACGGTGTCTATCTCGTGGAGAACGGCGAGGTCACCGGGGAGGTGAACAACTTCCGCTTCAACGAGTCGCCCGTCGACCTGCTGTCCCGGGCCCAGGAGGCCGGGCGGACGGAGAAGACGCTGCCGCGGGAGTGGGGCGACTGGTTCACCAGGGCGGCCATGCCGGCGCTGCGCGTCCCGGACTTCAACATGAGCTCGGTCAGCCGGGGAGTCTGAGGCCGGGGCTCGTACCTCCGGCCCGGTGGCCGGAGGTACGAGACCGGTGGCCAGTGGCCGGAGGTACGAGGCCGGGGCCGTCCCGGGCCGGGGGGCCTCCGGGGCCGACGCGTCCGAGGCCCGGCCGCCACCGGCCCGGCCACCTCTGCCCGGCGCCCCCGGCCCGGCCGCCGCCGGGGCGAGCGCGCGTCCGGGCCCCCGGGCGAAAACCGTAGACTGCAGGATGCCCCTCGGGGCGACCACCACCCTCTTCCCACTGTTCGAGGAGAACCGGAACCGTGACGGACATCGTCGACGAGCTGAAGTGGCGCGGGCTGTTCGCCCTGTCCACCGACGAGGACGCTTTGCGCAAGGCGCTCGCGGACGGTCCCGTCACGTTCTATTGCGGATTCGACCCGACCGCGCCCAGCCTGCACGTCGGGCATCTGGTGCAGGCGCTCACCATGCGCCGGCTGCAGCAGGCGGGACACCGCCCGCTGGCCCTGGTGGGCGGGGCGACGGGCCAGATCGGCGACCCCAAGCCGACGGCCGAGCGCACCCTGAACGACCCGGAGACCGTCGCGGCCTGGGTGGAGCGGGTCCGCGCCCAGATCGAGCCGTTCCTGTCCTTCGAGGGCGACAACGCAGCGGTCATGGTCAACAACCTGGACTGGACGGCGGGCATGTCCGCCATCGAGTTCCTGCGGGACATCGGCAAGCACTTCCGCGTCAACAAGATGCTGACGAAGGACTCGGTCGCCCGCCGGCTCGAGTCCGACCAGGGCATCAGCTACACGGAGTTCAGCTACCAGCTGCTGCAGGGCATGGACTTCCTGGAGCTGTACCGGCGCCACGGCTGCACCCTGCAGCAGGGCGGCAGCGACCAGTGGGGCAACCTGACCGCCGGGCTGGACCTGATCCACCGCCTGGAGCCGCACGCGAACGTGCACGCGCTCGCCACTCCGCTGATGACCAAGGCGGACGGCAGCAAGTTCGGCAAGACCGAGGGCGGCGCGGTCTGGCTGGACCCGGAGATGACGACGCCGTACGCGTTCTACCAGTTCTGGCTGAACGTGGACGACCGCGATGTCGCCCGGTACCTGCGGATCCTCAGCTTCCGGAGCCGGGCGGAGCTGGAGGAGCTGGAGCGGCTCACCGAGGAGCGCCCGCAGGCCCGCGCCGCGCAGCGGGCGCTGGCCGAGGAGCTGACGACGCTGGTGCACGGCGCCGGCCAGTGCGCCGCCGTCATCGCCGCGTCCAAGGCGCTGTTCGGCCAGGGCGAGCTGGGGGAGCTGGACGAGGCGACCCTCGCGGCGGCGCTGTCCGAGCTGCCGCACGCGCGGGTGGCCGAGCCGGGCCCGGTGGCGGACCTCTTCGCGGAGGTGGGGCTGATGGCGAGCAAGTCGGCCGCCCGCCGCACCATCAAGGAGGGCGGGGCCTACGTGAACAACGTGAAGGTGGCCGCCGAGGACGCGGTCCCGGCCGCGGGCGAACTGCTGCACGGGCGCTGGCTGGTGCTGCGTCGCGGCAAGAGGAATTTGGCCGCGATCGAGGTCACGGGCGGCTGAGGCCGCGCCCGGGGCACGGCCCGGGGCGTCACACGACGCGGCGGCCGGGCGGGACGCGCTCCCGCCCGGCCGCCGTTCGTCCGTCGCTCTCTGTCTGCCGGTCCCTGGCTCTCCGTGGGCCGGTCCGTGGCCAAAGGGCCCGGCCGGCGCACGGCGCGGTCCGTCAGGCCACCTTCTTCCTGCCGCGGACGGCGATGTAGAGCATGTCGCCGACGCCGACGACGACCAGGGCGGCGATGATCTGCAGGGCGTGGCGGCCCCAGTCGATACCGGGGGTCTCCCCGATCCCGAAGGCTCCCGCGAGGGCGTTCCCGACGATGCCCCCGATGATGCCGAAGATCGTGATGAGCCAGAGCGGACTGTGCTGCTTCCCCGGCAGGATCGCCTTGGCGATCAACCCCAGCACGAATCCGACGATGATCGCCCACAACCAGCCCATGGCTGCCTCCCGCTTTCGGATCGACGTGAGCAGTTACGGACAGTTTCGACGCATCCGCCAGAGGGCGCATGTCGGACCGTGGTCCGTGCGGTACGGGACGCCGCCGCCGGCCGGACACGGGGCCCGGTCTCGAATGCGGCGGAACCGCGGCGTACCGTGGAAGAAGGTGCGCGCCGGGGAGGGCCCGGCGCGGCGGTTGAGCGGCGGAACGACATGCGGATGCACAAGGAGACCGAGGTCTTCCGGATCACCGGCGCCCGGCAGGGTCTGGCCGAGGATGTGCGCCGCCGCCAGCGCCGGTACGTCATCTCCATGTCCATCCGCACCCTCGCGGTGGTCCTGGCCGCGGTCCTGTGGAACGTCGAACGGCATGTGGCGATCGTGGCGCTCGTCCTGGGAGCCACCCTGCCGTACATCGCCGTGGTGATCGCCAATGCGGGCCGGGAGAGCGCCCCGAAGCCCCTTGCCACGTTCGTGCCGGCGCCCACCCGGCCGGCCCTCGGGAGCGGCACTCCGGCGCCGCGACCGGCGCCGGAGGACGCGGCGCACCTCGGGCACGCTGTGCGGACGCCCGCCGAGGACGGTACGGAGCACCGGGCGCAGGAGGCGCCGGAACGGGAGTACGGGCGCGGCTGAACGGCGCGGCCGCCGGCACATGCACCGAGAAGCTCAGGAAAAGCTCAGATCAATCATGAAGTTCCGGTGCACCACGGACCGTTCCCCGTGACATACTGCCAGTGCGCTCCGCATCCCCCGTCGGAGCGACGGACCGACGCCGGGCAGCTCCCCCCGTGGCTGCTCGGCGTCGCGGCGTTGTGGACAATGATCCGGTGAGTACCGACCCGGTGAGCGCCGAGACCCCCATCTGCTCCGCGAAGGGCTGCCGAGCCGCCGCGGTGTGGGTGCTGGCCTGGAACAACCCGAAGCTGCACCCGCCCGAGCGCCGCAAGACGTGGCTGGCCTGCGAGGAGCACCGGGAGTATCTGTCGGCGTTCCTCGGTGTGCGCGGCTTCCTCAAGGACGTCGTGACGCTCGGCGAGTGGGAGGACCCGGCGCCCGGCGAAGGGCGCGGTTCAGCCGCCGATGGCTGACATCGGGCGCTGCGGCTGAAGGAACTCCGGGTCGTCCAGCCCGGAACCCGCCTTCTTGCCCCACATCGCGGCCCGCCAGATCCGCGCGATCTCCTCGTCCGGGGCGCCGGAGCGCAGCGCACCGCGGAGATCGGTCTCCTCGCGGGCGAACAGACAGGTGCGGACCTGTCCGTCGGCGGTGAGGCGGGTGCGGTCGCAGGCGCTGCAGAAGGGGCGGGTGACGGACGCGATGACGCCGACCTTGTGCGGGCCGCCGTCCACCAGCCAGCGCTCCGCGGGGGCGGAGCCACGGGCCTGGCCGCCCTCGGGTACGAGGTCGAAGCGGGTGCGCAGCGACTCCAGGATGTCGTCCGCGGTGATCATCCCGTCGCGCTTCCAGCCGTGCTGGGCGTCCAGCGGCATCTGCTCGATGAAGCGCAGTTCGTAGGCGTGCTCCACGGCCCAGGCCAGCAGCTCGGGTGCCTCGTCCTCGTTGAGCCCCGGCATCAGCACGGTGTTGACCTTGACGGGGGTGAGGCCGGCGTCACGGGCGGCCCGCAGGCCGTCGATGACGTCGTGGTGGCGGTCGCGCCGGGTGAGCGTCTTGAAGACGTCGGGGCGGAGCGTGTCCAGGGAGACGTTGACCCGGTCCAGCCCCGCGGCCTTCAGGGCCGTCGCGGTGCGCTTCAGGCCGATGCCGTTGGTGGTGAGCGACAGCCTGGGGCGGGGCTCCAGCGCGGCGCAGCGCTCCACTATCCCGACGAGCCCCGGCCGCAGCAGCGGCTCGCCGCCGGTGAAGCGGACCTCGGTGATCCCGAGCGTGGTCACCGCGATGTGGACGAGCCGGACGATCTCGTCGTCCGTGAGCAGGGTGGACTTGGAGAGCCATTGCAGGCCCTCCTCCGGCATGCAGTACGAGCAGCGGAGATTGCACCGGTCGGTGAGCGAGACCCGCAGGTCGGTGGCCACGCGGCCGTACGTGTCGATGAGCACTGTGGGCCCCCTCCCCGTGTCCGGAAGTCGTCTGGCACTCGTCTCGCGAGTGAGGAACTCGTACCTACAGGCGAGCCTACGCGAGACCTCCGACAACGGCAGGGGCCGTTTGCCACGAGGAACGGCGCGGCCGCGTCGTAGGACCCTACGACGCGGCCGGTACGGGCGTATGACGCTTTCCTCCTCAGTGGGCGCCGACGCCGGTGAGGGACTTGACCTCCAGTTCCGCGTACTTGCCCCGGTCCGGCTCGTCCTTCGACAGCAGGGAGCCGGCCCAGCCGAGCAGGAAGCCCAGCGGGATGGAGACGAGTCCGGGGTTCTCCAGCGGGAACCAGGCGAAGTCCACCGCGGGGAACATCGACGTGGGCTTGCCGGAGACGACCGGGGAGAACAACACCAGCACCACCGAGGAGACCAGGCCGCCGTAGATCGACCAGAGGGCGCCGGAGGTGGTGAACCTCTTCCAGAACAGGCTGTAGAGGATCGTCGGCAGGTTCGCCGAGGCGGCGACCGCGAAGGCGAGCGCCACCAGGCCGGCCACGTTCAGGTCGCGGGCCATGGCCCCCAGGGCGATGGAGACGACGCCGATGAGGACGGTCGCCCAGCGGGCCGCGCGGACCTCCTCCTTCTCGGTGGCCTGCCCCTTGCGGATGACGTTGGCGTAGATGTCGTGCGCGAACGACGAGGAGGACGCCAGGGTGAGCCCGGCGACGACGGCGAGGATGGTGGCGAACGCGACCGCCGAGATCACGGCCAGCAGGATCGCGCCGCCGGCGGTGTCGGCGCCGCCGATGTGCAGGGCCAGCAGCGGTGCCGCCGTGTTGCCGGCCTTGTTGGAGGCCGTGATCTCCTCCGGGCCGACCAGGGCGGCCGCGCCGAAGCCCAGGGCGATCGTCATCAGGTAGAAGGCGCCGATGATGCCGATGGCCCAGATCACCGACGTACGGGCGGCCTTGGCGGTGGGCACGGTGTAGAAGCGGATCAGGATGTGCGGCAGGCCGGCGGTGCCGAGCACCAGGGCGATGCCGAGCGAGAGGAAGTCGAGCTTGGAGGTGCCGGTGGCGCCGTACTTGAGGCCGGGTTCCAGGAAGGCCGCGCCCTTGCCGCTCTGCTCGGCCGCGGTGCCGAGCAGCGCGGAGACGTCGAAGTCGAACTTCCACAGCACCAGGAAGGTGATGAGCAGGGTGCCCGCGATCAGCAGGACGGCCTTGACCATCTGCACCCAGGTGGTGCCCTTCATCCCGCCGATGGTGACGTAGAGGACCATCAGCACGCCGACCAGGCCGACGATGGCGATCTTCCCCGCGTCGCTGGTGATGCCGAGCAGCAGGGAGACCAGCACTCCGGCGCCCGCCATCTGGGCGAGCAGGTAGAAGATCGAGACGACGATCGTGGAGGTGCCGGCCGCGGTGCGGACCGGACGCTGCCGCATGCGGTAGGCGAGGACGTCGCCCATGGTGAACCGGCCGGAGTTGCGCAGGGGTTCGGCCACCAGCAGCAGGGCGACCAGCCAGGCGACCAGGAAGCCGATGGAGTACAGGAAGCCGTCGTACCCGAAGAGGGCGATGGCGCCGGCGATGCCGAGGAAGGACGCGGCGGACATGTAGTCGCCGGAGATGGCGAGTCCGTTCTGGAAACCGGTGAACTGGCGCCCGCCGGCGTAGAAGTCGGCGGCGTCCTTGGTCTGCCGGCCGGCCCATACCGTGATGAACAGCGTCGCGACCACGAAGGCGGCGAACAGGGTGATGATCAGCGGCCGGTGCGCACCGGCGTCGCTCGCCGCCGCGAGCCCGGCGGAGGGGAGTGCCGTGGCGCTCATGCGTCGGCCTCCATACGGGACTTGATCGCGTCCGCCCTGGGGTCGAGCTTCCCGGCCGCGTGCCGGGCGTAGAACCAGGCGATGAGGAAGGTGGTGGCGAACTGGGCGAGGCCGAGGGCGAAGGCCACGTTGATGTTGCCGAAGAGCCTGGTGCCCATGAAGGCGCCCGCGTAGTTGGACAGCAGGACGTACAGCAGGTACCAGAGGATGAAGGCGACGGTCAGCGGGAAGGCGAAGGACCGGTGGGCGCGGCGCAGTTCGGCGAACTCCGCGCTCGCCTGCACCTCGACGAATCGTTCGGTCGTGGGCCGGTGGGGACCGAGGTCCCTGCTTCCGGCGGGCGGCGGTGCGTCGGTGGTCACGGGCTCTCCTCGCGCCGCGGGTGCGGCGGGACATCGACCGGACGGTCGGGACGGGTCGGGACGGGTCGGGTCTGGTGGTCTGGTGGTCTGCTCGGGAGGGGACGGGATCGCGTACGGGAGCGGGGCGGCTCACCCCTTCTTCTGCAACAGAGGCACGGCGCGCACCGCGGAGCGGTTCACCTCCGGCCGTTGTTCGCGCTTCCGCTTTCCGCCCGGATTCCGGATCCGAGTTCCCGAAATCGTTGATGTGCCCGCGTGATCGGCGATAGCTTCACTCGTCATGTACCCGCCCAAGGCACCGGGTGCCTGGGCGGCCGACCGGATGATGTGGAGATCCCATGGCTCATCTGCGATCCAGACGAACGCGCGCGATAGCACTGCCCGCGGGTCTGGCGCTCACGGCCTCGCTCGGATTCCTGCCCGCGGGTGCGGCGACCGCCGCCCCCACCGACGACACGCCCGCCGCCGTCTCGACCGACGGCCCGGCGCTTTCGTACGTCGTCAACGTGGACGGCGGGCGATCGGCCGTCGCCAAGGTGAAGCGGGCGGTGGAGAAGGCCGGCGGCACGGTGGTGATCGCCTACGACAGCATCGGCGTCATCGTCGCCCATTCGCAGAACCCCGACTTCGCCGGGCAGATGAGGGCGGTGAAGAACGTCGCCTCGGCGGGCGCCACGCGCACCAACCCGCTGGTCCCCCAGCGGGACGACGCCATCGACGCCGAGCAGCCGCTGACGGCCGAGCAGATGGAGGCCGCCGCGGCCAAGGCGACCGACGAGCAGGACCCGCTGGAGCCCCTGCAGTGGGACCTGCCGGCCATCAAGGCCGACAAGGCCCACCAGCGCTCGCTGGGCAGCAGCAAGGTCACGGTCGCCGTCCTGGACTCGGGGATCGACGACACCCACCCGGACATCGCGCAGAACTTCGACCGCCGGGCGTCCGCGAACTGCGTCAGCGGCGTCCCGGTCACCGAGAACGACGCGTGGCGTCCGGCGGCGGGCGAGAGCGACCACGGCATGCACGTGGCGGGCACCATCGCCGCCGCGAAGAACGGCTTCGGCGTCACCGGCGTCGCACCCGGGGTGAAGGTGTCCAGCCTCAAGGTGGCGAACCCGGACGGGTTCTTCTACACCGAGGCGGTCCTCTGCGGCTTCATGTGGGCCGCGGACCACGGCGCCGACGTCACCAACAACAGCTACTACGTCGACCCGTGGCTGTACAACTGCAAGGCCGACGACGACCAGAAGGCCCTGGTCGAGACCCTCACCCGGGCCACCCGGTACGCGGAGCGCAAGGGCGTGGTGCACGTCGCCTCGGCCGGCAACTCGCGCACCGACCTCACCTCCGAGGAGGTCACCGACACGACGAGCCCGAACGACACCACTCCGGTCACCCGGGTCGTCAACCCGCGCGAGTGCCCGGACATCCCGGCCATGCTGCCGGGTGTGGTGACGGTGTCGGCGACCGGGGCCAAGGGCCTGAAGTCGTCGTACTCGAACTACGGCCACGGGGTCATCGACATCGCGGCGCCGGGCGGCGACTCCACCGCCCTCCAGCCGCCGGAGGCGCCAGCCACCAGCGGGCTCATCCTCTCGACGACGTTCCGGGGCGGCCACACCTGGAACTACAAGGCGGGCACGTCCATGGCCGCCCCGCATGTCGCGGGTGTCGTCGCGCTGATCAAGTCGAAGCACCCCTACCTGCCGGCGGCCGGGGTCAAGGCGCTGCTGTACGCACAGGCCGACGACCGCGCCTGCACCAACCCGTACGACATCAACGGCGACGGCACGGTCGACGCGGTGTGCGAGGGCGGCAAGGGCAAGAACGGCTTCTACGGGGCCGGGATGGTCGACGCGCTGGACGCGGTGCGCTGGTAGCCGGACGCTCCGCCCGGCAGGCGGCCCGCCTGCCGGGTGGGCGCGGGCACCGGTGAGGGGCCCGGGTGTGAGGGATCACGCCCGGGCCCCGGTGCGTCCGCGCGCACCGCGGGTGCAGACTGCGACCATGACCGACACTCCCTCAAGCGCGGTACCCGGCCAGGCCGGTGGCCCCGCGGGCCCCGGCGGCACGGAGGCGCTTTGGGCGGCCCTCGGCGGGGACCCCGCGCTCACGGCGCGGGTCGCCCACGGCGGCCCGCCGGGCGTGCTCCCGGCGCGGCTGCCCGTCAGGGAACTCGCCCGGGCCGCGGTCGCCGTGTGCTCGCTCGCCGCGGCGGAGCGGGCGGCCCGCGGGACCGGCGGCCCGGTGCCCGCGGTCCGGGTCGACGACGGAGCGGTGGCCACGGCGTTCGTCAGCGAGCGGCATCTGAGGGTGGACGGCCGGGCACCGGTGACCTTCGCCCCGCTGTCGGGGTACTGGCGCGCGGCCGACGGCTGGGTGCGTACCCACGCCAACTACCCGCACCACCGGGCCGCCCTGCTGACCGCGCTGGACACGGACGAGAGCGGGATGGCCGCCGCGCTCGCGGAGCGGCCGGCGAGGGCAGTGGAGGAGGAGGTGTACGCGGCCGGCGGCCTGGCCGTCGCGGTGCGGACGCCCGGGGAGTGGGCGGCGCATCCGCAGGGCGTGGCCGCGGGAGCCCTCCCTCCGGTGGTGCGGGAGCGGCTCGACGACGCCCCTCCCCCGGACCGTTCGGGCCGCCCGCTGCGGGTCCTCGACCTGACACGGGTCATCGCGGGCCCGGTCGCCACCCGGACCCTCGCCCTGTTCGGCGCCGACGTGCTGCGCGTCGATCCGCCGCGGCTGCCGGAACTGCCGGACCAGCACGCCGACACCGGCTTCGGCAAGCGGTCGGCCACGCTGGACCTGGCCCGCGCCGGGGACCGGCGGGTGTTCGGCGAACTCCTCGACCGGGCCGACGTCCTGGTCACCGGATACCGGCCGGGCGCACTGGAGCGCTTCGGGCTGGTCCGGCCCGGGCTGGTGGTCGCCCGCCTCTCGGCGTGGGGGGACGGGGGCCCCTGGGACGCGCGGCGCGGGTTCGACAGCCTGGTCCAGGCGGCGAGCGGGATCGCCGTACTGGAGGGCACCCCGGAGCGGCCGGGCGCCCTGCCCGCACAGGCACTGGACCACGCCACGGGCTATCTGCTCGCGGCGGCGGTGCTGCGCGCGCTCACCGACCAGGACGACGACGGCGGCACCCGTCTCGTACGGCTGGCGCTGGCCCGCACCGCGCACTTCCTGGTACACGGGCTGCCGCGCGCCCCCGAGGGGGACGAAGGCCGGTACGAGCCGGGCCGGTGGCTGGCGGAACGGGACGGCCCGCTCGGCCGGCTCCGTTACGCGCTGCCCCCGGTCGGGTACGCCGGCGGCCCGGCGGACTGGGCGCGCCCGCCGGGTGTGTGGGGCGCGGACGCGCCGGTGTGGCGCACGGACTGACGGCGCCGGGGAGTGGGCCGGGGGGATTCCGGGGTTCCGGGGTGCGCCGGGGTTGCGGGAATCGCCGGGGAGTCCGCCCGGACCTGTCGTGCGGTCGCCTGGCCACGGCACTTCATGACGGTGCGCGTAGGCGGCGGGGGACCGTGCCGGGCCCGGACGCCCTCCCCGTCTCGGGTCAGGCGGCGGGCCGGTCGAGGAAGACCCGCTCCAGCAGGGTGCGGAGGCGGTCCCGGTCCTCGTCGCCGAGTCTGTCCAGGCCGTCCTGCGTGGCGCGCATCCTGGCGCGGATCGCGTCGGTGACGCGCTCCCCCTCGGCCGTGAGGACGACGTTCTTGACCCGCCGGTCGGATGCGCCGGCCTCGCGCCGCACCAGGCCGCGCTTCTCCAGCCGGTCGACGATCCCGGTCACGTTGGAGGCGTCACAGGCCATGGTCTCCGCCAGGGCGCGCATCGCGGCGGGCCCGCGGCGCAGCACGGTCAGCGCCTTGCCCTGGCTCGCCGTGAGGTTCTCACTCGCCGCCGCGACGGTGAAGTCGCCGTAGAAGACGCCGAGTGACACCGAGAGCAGCTCCATGAGCTGGGACGTGTCGACACGCGGGGCTTCTGTCATGAGGGGACCCTACCCAGAGAAGCTTGACTATTTCAAGTAGTCGCCTCTACCGTCTCCTCCATTACCTGAAGTTCTCAAGCATCTAGGTTATCAAGTAACCACGAGGAGTGTTCTTCCGTGATCGTCACCGCGTCCCCCACCTCCCGCGCCGCCGAGATCCTCGCCCGGCCCGTCGCGCTGAACGGCCTGACCGTCCCGAACCGCATCGTGATGGCGCCCATGACGCGCATGTTCTCCCCCGACGGCGTTCCCGGCGAGGACGTGCGGTCGTACTACGCCCGCCGGGCCGCCGCCGGGGTGGGCCTGATCGTCACCGAGGGGACCTACGTCGGCCACGAGTCGGCCGGGCAGAGCGACCGCGTGCCGCGGTTCCACGGTGAGGAGCAGCTGGCGGGGTGGGCGAAGGTCGCCGAGGCCGTGCACGAGGCGGGCGGCACGATCGTGCCGCAGCTGTGGCACATAGGCATGGTGCGCAAGCAGGGCGACGCGCCCTTCGCCGACGCCCCCGCCGTAGGCCCCTCCGGTATCCGCGTCGACGGCACCGAGGGCACCGGCCGGGCGATGACCCGGCGCGACCTGGACGACGTGATCGGCGCCTTCGCCGAGGCCGCCGCGGCCGCCGAGCGCCTCGGCTTCGACGGCGTCGAACTCCACGGCGCCCACGGCTACCTCCTGGACCAGTTCCTGTGGGCGCGGACGAACCGCCGTACCGACGCCTACGGCGGCGACCCCGTGGCCCGTTCGAAGTTCGCGGCCGAGATCGTGGCCGCGGTCCGCGCCGCCGTCTCGCCCGGCTTCCCGGTGATCTTCCGCTACTCGCAGTGGAAGCAGGAGGCCTACGACGCGCGGCTGGCCGAGACCCCGCAGGAGCTGGAGGCGATCCTGGCCCCGCTCGCCGCGGCCGGCGTCGACGCCTTCCACGCCTCCACCCGCCGCTACTGGCTCCCGGAGTTCGACGGCTCCGACCTGAACCTGGCCGGCTGGACCAAGAAGCTCACCGGCAGGCCCACCATCACCGTCGGTTCGGTCGGCCTGGACGGCGACTTCATCCGCGCGTTCATGGGCGAGGGCGCCGGGCTCGGCAGCCTCGACAACCTGCTCGACCGCCTGGAGCGCGACGAGTTCGACCTGGTCGCCGTCGGCCGCGCCCTGCTCCAGGACCCGGAGTGGGCGTCCAAGGTCCTGGAGGGCCGGACGGACGAGCTGAAGCCGTACGACGCGGCGGCGCTGAAGACGCTGGCCTGAGGGCTTGCGGGCGGCGCCCCGGCCCGGGTAACCGGGCGGCCGCGCCGCCGGGGGCCGACCGTCACCCGGAGGGTTCCCCTGCCTCGGCCGGGCGCCGGGAGGCGTCCCGGTCACGGGGCCCGGGGCCCCCGGGCGGGACGGTGACGGCGGCGTACGGCCCGGAGGCCGACGCCCCCGGCCGCCAACCCGGCCCGCGGAACAACCGCCCCGCCCGCTCGCGCCAGTCGGCCGCCGCCCGCAGGTCCCGGGCGATCGCCACGTACTCGTGCGTGGCGACCCGCAGCGGGTTGTACGTCTCGATGTTCTTGGTGAGCCCGTACACGGGCCGCTCGGTCTCGGCCGCGAACGACCCGAAGAGCCGGTCCCAGACGATGAGGATGCCGCCGAAGTTCCGGTCCAGGTAGCCGCCCTGGGAGGCGTGGTGGACCCGGTGGTGGGACGGGGTGTTGAACACGTACTCGACCGGGCGCGGCAGTCTGCCGATCCGCTCGGTGTGGATCCAGAACTGGTACACGAGATTCACCGAGGAGCAGAACGCCAGGGCGGCCGGGTGCACCCCGCACGCGATCATCGGCAGGTAGAACGGCCACGAGCTGAAGGCGGTCCACGGCTGGCGCAGCGCGGTGCCGAGGTTGAACTTCCGGCTGGAGTGGTGCACCACGTGGCAGGCCCACAGGACGCGGATGACGTGGTGCCCGCGGTGCGACCAGTAGGAGAAGAAGTCCTGTGCGAGCAGCGTCAGCAGTACCGTCCACCACAGGACGGGCACCCGCAGCGGGGTGAGTTCGTACACGGCGGTGTAGATCGCGACGACCGGGACCTTCCACAGCAGGTCGAAGAAGAGGCTGCCGAGTCCCATGCCGATGCTGGTGGCGGCGTCCCGCGGCTCGTAGCCGGCCGCCGCGTCGTCGGGACGGAGCCGGTAGCTCACCATCTCCACGAGGGTGAGCAGGACGAAGGCGGGGATCGACCACAGCACGACATCGGGCAGGCTGGACGGCATGCGGGCACCGTAGGGGCGGGGACGGCGGCTCGGCCAGACGGTTACCGGCACGTTCTCGGGACGGGGCGCCCGGGTGGTTCCGGCGGCTTCCGTCTCGGGACGGGGCACCGGGTGGTTCCGGCGGCTCCTCCCCGGGCGGTGCCCGCGGGCACCGCCTCCGGTGCGCGGCCGGGGGAGGTCAGACGCCCGCGGCCCCCAGCAGCGAGCCGGCCGCGTACGTCACCCCCATGGCCAGCGCGCCCCCGCACACATTGCGCACCATCGCCCGCCCGGCCGGCGCCGTGCCGAGGCGGGCGCTCCACCAGCCGGTGAAGGCGAGGGCGAGCAGTACGGACACGACGGTCACCGGCAGCCGGGCGGCGGCCGGCGGCAGCACGATGGCCAGCAGGGGCAGCAGCGCCCCCACGGTGAAGGCGAGGAAGCTGGCGCCGGCCGCGTGCCAGGGGTTGGCGAGTTCGTCGGGGTTGATGCCCAGTTCGACCCGGGCGTGGGCGCGGAGCGCGTCGCGTGCGGTGAACTGCTCCGCCGCCGCGCGGGCGACCTCGCGGGAGAGGCCGCGGGCGATCAGCAGGGAGGTCAGCTCCTCGAGTTCGGCCGCGGGCTGCTCCTTGAGCTCCCGCTTCTCCAGCGCCAGTGCCGCCTTCTCCGAGTCACGCTGGGTGGAGACCGAGACGTACTCCCCGGCTGCCATCGACATGGATCCGGCGAGCAGTCCGGCGAGGCCGGCCGTGAGCAGCGCGGCGCTGTCGCTCGTCGCACCCGCCACACCCACCACGAGGCCCGCGGTCGACACGATGCCGTCGTTGGCGCCGAGGACCGCGGCGCGGAGCCAGTTGAGCCGGGTGCCCATGGAAGCGCCGTGCGGCACGTGGCGGGGCGTCGGTTGCGTCACACCGGGAGCGTCCCACTCCCGCCGCCGCTGACACAGCCGCCACACGGGCGGCGCGGGGGCACCGCAACGGGGCTGGTGCGGGTGTGCGGCCCGGCATCGCCTGTAACGCAGTTACACTGCTTGCCGATGGAAGATCCAAGAACCGTCTTCCACAGGGGAGTTGACCGGAGTTGGGGGTTCCATGTCGCGTACCGTGCTGACCCGCGAGCAGGTGCTGGAGGCCGCGGACGACCTCGTGCGGCAGCACGGTCCCGACGCGCTCACCATGCGGGGGCTCGCCGCCCGGCTCGGTACGGCCGTGACCTCCATCTACTGGCACGTCGGCAATCGCGAGTCACTGCTCGACGCGCTCGTGGAGCGGACGGTCGAGGAGATGGGGGCGATACAGCCGACCGGCCGCACCCCGGCCACCCGGATCGTCTCGGTCGCCCGCAGGCTCCGCGGCGAGTTGCACGCGCGGCCGCACCTGATCGCCATGGTCCATGAACGCGGCCTGACCGAACGGGTGTTGCTGCCCGCGCAGCGCGCGCTCGTCCGGGAGGCGCACACCGCCGGACTGCGGGGCGCCCGTGCCGCCGAGGCGGTTCGCGCGGTGCAGTTCCAGGTCGTCGGCTTCGTCCTGGTCGAGCGTGCGCGCGAGCTCGCCCAGGACGAGACGCCCGGACGGGAGCGGCCACGGAAGAGCGCGAGCGCGAGGAAGGACCCGGCTCTGGCCCGCGCGCTGGCGCGCCCCGCCGACCCGGAGCGGCTGTTCACCGCGTCCATGCGGGCGCTGGTCAAGTCCCTGCTGGCGCAGGGGAGCACCTGACGCGGGGTGAGCGGCCGCTCCCCTCCCCCGGCGGATTCCGGATGTGTCCGGCGAGATCCCCACCGGTCGGCCGGGGCGAATTGCCCGGTTTCCGTACCGGGCTGACGAGGCCCCAGACGCGCACCCCGCCGGCCGGGACCCGTGCGCGGCGGCGCACGGGTCCCCAGCGACCGTGTCAGTGGCGGCCCGTAAGCTCTGTGACCATGCTCGACGACCGTACGACAGCAGCAGCGTGGCCGGCCGCGTATCCACAGGGGTACGCGGTCGTCGACGTGGAGACCACCGGCCTCGCCCGCGACGACCGGATAGTGTCTGCTGCCGTCTACCGCCTGGACGCGCAGGGGAACGTCGAGGACCACTGGTACTCCCTGGTCAACCCCGAGCGGGACCCCGGTCCGGTGTGGATCCACGGACTGACGAGCGACATGCTGGAGGGTGCGCCGCTCTTCGGCGACATCGCCCATGAGTTCGCGCACCGGCTGGACGGCCGGGTGCTCGTCGCGCACAACGCCGTCTTCGACTGGTCCATGATCGCCAGGGAGTACGCACGGGCGGAGCACCTCGCCCCGGTGCGCCAGCGGCTGTGCACCATCGCGCTCTCCAAGGAGCTGTCACTGCCGCTGCCCAACCACAAGCTGGAGTCGCTCGCCGCACACTTCGGCGTGGTCCAGCGCCATGCGCACAACGCCCTGGACGACGCCCGGGTACTGGCGGAGGTGTTCCGGCCGAGTCTGCACACGGCGGCCGAACGGGGCGTACGGCTGCCGCTGCTGGAGTGCCGTCCGCTCACCGAGTGGTCCGCCGCACCCTCCGCACCGCGGATCGGCCGGCAGGCGTCGGGCTCCTCGTACCGGCCGAACGGCTGGCGCCCGTCACGCAAGCGGTCCCCGTGCCCGTATCCGAATCCGGGACGCTACGAGGCGGACAAACAACTCAAACAGGGCATGCGGGTGGCCTTTTCGGGCGACACCTCGATCGAGCGGGAGCTGCTGGAGGACCGTGCCGTCGAGGCCGGACTCCATGTCGCGACGAGCGTCTCCCGGCTGACGAGTCTCCTCGTCACCAACGATCCCGACGCGCCCACCTCCAAGACGCTCCGGGCCAGGTCGTACGGGACGCCGATCATCGACGAGGCCGCGTTCACCCAGCTTCTCAGGGACGTGGCACCGGCCGAGGAGTGACCGCCCGCCGGGAGCCCGGCGGCCCGGATCCCGCGGGCGGACCGCGGCCCGGAGGGGCCTGAGCCGGTCGGGTGCAGCAGGCCCGACCCGCCCTGCCGGACCTTGCCCCGGTCCGCCCGCCTGCGGACCATGCGGCGCATGGCACGTTGCGAGGTCTGCGGAAACGACTACGGCATGTCCTTCGAGGTGCACGCGCAGGGCGCGGTGCACGTCTTCGACTGCTTCTCCTGCGCCATCCACCGGATGGCCCCGATCTGCGAGCACTGCAGGGTCCAGATCATCGGCCAGGGCGTCGAGGTCCAGGGCCACTGGTACTGCGGCGGGCACTGCGCCCGCGCCGAGGGGAGGACGGGCATCGTCGACAAGGTGTGACCCGGCCGGTTCTCGGCCGGCTCCTCGTCCGGTCCCTCGGCCGGTCCCCCGCACGGCGCACCGCTTCCGCGGCCACCACCGGGCCCACCGGCCACCACCGGGCTTCACCGGGCTTCACCGGGCACGCTTCCGGGCCGTGCCCGGGACCCTGCCGCCGGACACCCCGCGACCGAGTTGTACCGTCGTGGGGTGTACCGCTTCCTGTTGTCCCGGCAGTGGGTGATCCTCACCCTCGTCAGCCTCGTCCTCATCCCCGTGATGGCCGAGCTGGGCTTCTGGCAGCTGCACCGGCACGAGCGCCGCGTCGCGCAGAACAAGCTGATAGAGGACAACCTCGCCGCACGCCCCGTGCCCGTCACCGAGCTGACCTCCCCGGGGCACACGGTCCCCCGCGCGGACTACTGGCGGCACGTCACGGCCACGGGCACGTTCGACACCGCCCACGAGGTCGTCGTGCGCCGCCGTACCGACGGCGACGACCGGGTGGGGGTGCACGTCCTCACCCCGCTGATCCTCGCCGACGGCCGCGCGGTCCTGGTGAACCGGGGCTGGGTGCCGGCGGCGGCCGACCAGGCCGCGTACCCCGCCGTGCCGCCGGCGCCCGAGGGCGAGGTCACCGTCACGGGCCGGCTCATGGCCGACGAGACGACCGAAGCCAGCGGGATCAAGGACCTCAGCGGGCTGCCGCCGCGTCAGATCATGCTGATCGACAGCGAGCAGCAGGCCGGCCGCCTGGGCCGGCCCGTGCTGGGCGGATACCTCCAGCAGACCGCCCCCGAGCCGGCAGGCGGCACGCCCAAGCTGATCGCGGAACCCGACCACGAATCCATCGGCGCGCACATGGCGTACGCGGTGCAGTGGTGGCTGTTCGCGGCCGGTGTCCCGGTGGGCTGGGTGGTTCTGGTGCGCCGCGAGAAGCGCGACCGGGCCGAGCAGGCCGCCGGGCCCGCCGCCGAGGAGACACCCGCGACGGCCGGTGCGCCGGCGAACTGAGCCGCCGGGCGCTCCGCCGGGCGCTCCCCCGGCCCGAGTCCCACCGCGGCCACCACGGCCACCACGACCGGCACGGCCCCTCGCAGGACGCCCGGGCCGTCCCCGCACCCCGACGCCCGCACCCCTACGCCCGATGCCCGATGCCCGATGCCTGATGGCCGTCTCCGTCTCCGTCTCCGGCGCCGTCCTCGTCGTGAGCGTGGGAGTGGGCGTGCGCATGGGAGTGGGGGTGCGCGTGGGCAACCCGACCGCATGGGCGGCCGATTGCGAGGGAAAGCGGCCTGTCGTGACCCAACGCATCGAGGACTACGCCCTGATCGGCGATCTGCAGACCGCGGGTCTGGTGGGCAGGGACGGCTCGGTCGACTGGCTGTGCCTGCCGCGCTTCGACTCCGGCGCCTGCTTCGCGGCGCTGCTCGGCGACGACGACAACGGCCACTGGCGGCTCGCACCCAAGGGCGCGGGGAACTGCACCCGCCGCCGCTACGTCCCGGGCACACTCGTCCTCGAGTCGTTCTGGGAGACCCGGACCGGCACGGTCAAGGTCACCGACTTCATGCCGCAGCGCGACAGGGCCCCCGACGTCGTACGGATCGTGGAGGGCGTCAGCGGCAGCGTCGAGATGGCCGCCTCCCTCCGGCTGCGCTTCGACTACGGCTCGGTCGTCCCCTGGATGCGGCGGACGAACGGCCACCGGGTCGCGGTCGCCGGCCCCGACTCCGTGTGGCTGCGGCTGGAGAACCCGGACTCCGTGCCGGTGAAGACCTGGGGACAGCAGTTCAGCACGGTCTCGTCGTTCACCGTCGGCGCGGGCCAGACCCTCGCGTTCGTCCTCACCTGGCACCCCTCGCACGAACCGGCCCCCCGGCTCGTCGATCCCTTCGAGGCGCTCGCGGCGAGCGTGGACGGCTGGCGGGAGTGGTCGGGGCGGTGCGCCTACGAGGGCCCGTACCGGGACGCCGTGGTCCGTTCGCTGATCACCCTGAAGGCGCTGACGTACGCCCCGACGGGCGGGATCGTCGCCGCTCCCACCACCTCGCTCCCCGAGGACCCGGGCGGCGTACGGAACTGGGACTACCGCTACTGCTGGCTGCGCGACTCCACACTGACCCTCGGCGCACTGCTGTCCACCGGTTACCTCGAGGAGGCCGCCGCCTGGCGCGACTGGCTGGTGCGCGCGGTGGCCGGCGACCCGTCCGATCTGCAGATCATGTACGGGGTGGCCGGGGAGCGCAGGCTGCCCGAGGCGGAACTGCCCTGGCTGCGCGGCTACGAGAACTCCGCGCCGGTGCGGATCGGGAACCGCGCCGTCGACCAGCTCCAGCTCGACGTCTACGGCGGGGTCATGGACTCGCTCCGGCTGGGCCGCGAGGCCGGTCTGGAGTCCGCGCCGCACGCCTGGAACCTCCAGCTGAGTCTGCTGGGCTTCCTCGAGTCGACCTGGCGGGAACCCGACGAGGGCCTGTGGGAGGTGCGGGGGCCGCGGCGCCACTTCGTGCACTCCAAGGTGATGGCCTGGGTAGCGGCCGACCGGGCCGTACGGACGCTGGAGGACGACCCCTCGCTGCCGGGTGATGTGACCCGGTGGCGGGCGATGCGGGACGCCGTGCACCGGGAGGTGTGCGAGAAGGGCTTCGACGCGGAGCGGAACACCTTCACCCAGTACTACGGTTCGGACGAGCTGGACGCCGCGGCGCTGCTCATTCCCCGGGTGGGCTTCCTCCCGCCCGAAGACCCCAGGGTCGTGGGCACGGTCGACGCGGTGCGGGCCGGGCTGAGCCGCGACGGGCTGGTCGACCGCTACAGCACCAAGGGCCCCTCCGTCGACGGGCTGCCCGGCCGTGAAGGAACGTTCCTGGTCTGCTCGTTCTGGATGGTCGACGCACTCCGCGCGACCGGACGGGTGGAGGAGGCCAAGGACCTGTTCGAACGGCTGCTGGAGCTGCGCAACGACGTGGGTCTGCTGGCCGAGGAGTACGACCCGGTGGCGCGGCGGCAGCTCGGCAACTTCCCGCAGGCGTTCAGCCATGTGGGACTGGTGGGATCCGCCCTGGCTCTGGCCGCACGCGGCGCGGCAGGATAGGGCCATGGATCTTGGACTGAAGGACCGTGTCTACGTCGTGACGGGCGCGACCCGCGGACTGGGCAACGCAGCCGCCCGGGCACTCGCGGCCGAGGGCGCGAAGCTGATCATCACCGGGCGGGACGCGAAGGCGGCCGCGGACGCGGCGGCGGAGATCGGCCCGGACGCCGTCGGCGTCGCGGCCGACAACGCCGCCCCCGAGACCGCCGAGCGGCTGATCGGAGCCGCAAGGGCGCATTTCGGCCGCTTCGACGGCGTACTGATCAGCGTCGGCGGCCCGCCGCCGGGATTCGTCGCCGACAACTCGGACGAGCAGTGGCAGGCGGCCTTCGAGTCGGTGTTCCTGGGCGCGGTCAGGCTGGCGCGGGGCGCGGCGGCGGCGCTGGGCGAGGGCGGGGTCGTCGGTTTCGTGCTGTCCGGCTCGGTCCACGAGCCGATCCCCGGCCTCACCATCTCGAACGGCCTGCGTCCCGGCCTGGCCGGTTTCGCCAAGTCGCTCTCGGACGAGCTGGGTCCGCGCGGGATCCGCGTGGTGGGACTGCTGCCCGCCCGTATCGACACCGACCGGGTGCGCGAGCTCGACTCGCTGTCGGGGGACGCGGACGCGGCCCGTGCCGCCAACGAGTCCCGTATCCCGCTGCGGCGCTACGGCACCCCGGAGGAGTTCGGGCGCACGGCGGCGTTCATGCTCTCGCCCGCGGCGTCGTACCTCACGGGGGTGATGCTGCCGGTGGACGGCGGGGCGAGGTCCGGCTTCTGACGGGGGCGGCGCCGGCGCTGCGCGGCGGGGCAGGATCCGGCTTCCGACGAGGTGCCCCGGGCCGTCTCCGGACGTCGCGTCCGAGCGGCCCGGCGGTCGGGTCCGCCCACCGCCTTCCCTCGCGCGGCCCGGCCGGGCCGCGCCGTCGTCCGGCCACCCGGGGGTGGGCCCGTCTTCCTCATTGGCGCTTCGCGCACACATGAACAAGTGTGATGAGTGAGGAGGAGGTGGACACCGTGATCACTGGATGTACCGCCCAACCGGCCGCCCGGCAGGACGGCACGGAGCGCCGGGCGCGGACCGGCGGGTCCTCCCACCGCGGCCGGGAGCCGTGGCGGCGGCCGGGAGGCCCGCGGTGAGCGGGCCGGTCGTCGTCGGCGTGGACGGTTCACCGTCGAGTCTGGACGCCGTGTCGGTGGCGGCTCGGGAAGCACGGCTGCGGGGGTGCGGGCTGAAGGTGGTGCACGCGTTCCTCTGGCCCGCGATGCATGTGCCGCTCGGGTCGTCGCCGCTCGGTCCCGCGGAGGGCGGGATGCGGGACATGGTCGGACAGCTGGTGGCGCAGGCGGTGGAGCATGCGCGTTCCGCGGCCCCCGAGGTGGAGGTCGGCAACGCGGTGGTGACGGGTGAGGCGCTGACGGTGCTGGAGGCCGAGTCGCACACGGCACCGCTGGTGGTGGTCGGCAGCCGGGGGCTCGGCGGGTTCGGCGCGCTGCTGCTGGGTTCGACGGCGGTGCACCTGGCCGCTCACGGCCGCTGCCCGGTCATGGTGGTGAGGGGCCGGGTCGACGACACCCGCCCGATCCTGCTGGGAGCCGATGGCTCACCGGCCGGTGAGGGGGCGGTGGAGTTCGCCTTCCGGGAGGCCGTCCTTCGCGGCACCGGCGTGGTCGCGCTGCACGCGTGGACGCCGTGGAGCGTGGCCGTCACCCCGCCGCAGGACCCGTCGATGCCCAACGCGCTGGATCCGGTGGTGCTCGCCGCCGGTGAGGAGCGGCTGCTGGCCGAGACCCTCGCCGGCCGGCGGGAGCGGTACCCGGATGTCGCGGTGGAGCAGTCCGCCGTACGGGGCGGTGCCCGAGAGGCCTTGATCGAGGCGAGCGGGAGCGCCGGGCTGATCGTCGTCGGTGCCCGCGGCCGCGGCGGGTTCACCGGTCTGCTCCTCGGATCGGTCAGCCAGGCCCTTCTCCATCACGCGCACTGCCCGGTCGTCGTCGTCCGGGCGTCCGACACCCGGCGGTGAGGCTCCCGGTGCGCCGCGACGAGCCGGCTACCACGCGGGCGGCGCGCGCCGCGCCCGTCCTGCCGAACAGCGCCCCGTTCCCCCCCGCACGGGGTGCCGACCGGCCACTCCCCCGTACCCCGGTGGCAGTCCTGCCGTCACGCGCGACCTGCCGCCCCGTCCCCGTCCTGGAACCGCCATGAGTGATCTCGCGTTCGTCCTCGTCGTCGTGGGGGCCTGGATCGCCATCGGCCTCGTCACCGCCTGGTGGATGGCTCGACGCGGCTACCACCACTGGGGGTGGCTGCTGATGGGTGCCGTTTTCGGGCCGATCCTGGCCCTGGTCGCCAGCGAGCGCATCCAGCCGCGCCGTGTGGGACCGCTCGCGCGGATGGAAGTCGGTGCGCCCGGGCCGGGCGGCCTGCGCGTGCTGGTGGGTGTGGACGGCTCCAGAGCATCGCAGGCCGCCCTGGACCTGGCCGTCGAACTGCTGGGGCCGTACGCGAAAGCGCTCGTCGCGGTCGAGGTCGTGGGGTACGACGCGGCCGACGACGAGGGGGACCCGAGCATCACCGCGGCCAGGAGCCGTCTGGAGACCGTCGCCGAGCGGAGCGGGGGGCGGGTGACGGAATGGGACATCATCTCGGGCCCACCGGCGCAGGCTCTGGTGGACTACGCCAGAGAGCAGGACATCGACCTCATCGTCGTCGGCACGCACGGCAGGGGCCTGTCACGCCGGCTGCTCGGCAACGTCGCCCGGGAACTGGTACGTCAGCACGCCGTTCCCGTGCTCGTGGCAGGCGAGCACCGGCAGGCACCCTCCGGGGAGGCCGCCGGGTGAGGTGCCGACGGGCGCCGGATGAGTCACCGAATGAGTCACCGGATGGGTCACCGCACCCGCTCCCGGGCGGCCGGGCACGGCCCGTCCGGAGCCCGGCCCGGGATGCCTCCCGATGTCCTCACGGCACCGGCATCCCCCAGCGTCCTCCAGCGTCCCTCCGCACGGGCGCCGGGCGGGCCTGCGCGGGAGCGTGCACGCGCCGGCCGGTGACATGCGCGATCACCGGCCGGCGCGTACGGGCACGGAGTGTCACTCCATGGGGTAGACGTCCCCCGACCCCATCGCGCTCTCCTGCTCGCTCTGCTCCTGGAGCCTGCGCGCCTTCTCCTTGAGCCGCCGGCTCTCCTCGGGATCGTTCACGCGTTCCGCGGCCTGCTTCAGTTCCTCGGCCTTCTGCCGCATCTGCCGTACCCGGCCGCCGACCTCGTCCGACATGCTGATGACCTCCTTCGGTGTCGACTTCAGCGGACCACTCTCAGCGAACCAGTGCCCCTGGCCACGCGCATCCCGAACGCCGCTCATGCCGGAAACGGAGGGCGCTCGGGGCACCGGCCGAAGGGAAGCACCTTCGGCGGCGCCCGCGGAGGTGACCGCCGCGCCGAACGAGTGGAGCAGGCTGGATCTCCCCCGGCGGCACGCTCGCGGCGACAGGCTCGCGGAACCGGGTCCGGAACCGGGCCCTGGCCGTGGAAGGGCGGCGGCATGACGGGGGCGCTCCGTCCGAGAGGCTCCCCGCCGCGCGACCCTCGGCCCCGCTCAAGTCACCCGCCGAGCCCGGTGCTTCTGGGCCCGCAGCCGTACCTCCGCGGGCAGCGACGCCAGCCCCGCCGAGTCGCGTGCGTGGGTCAGGGCCCCGGCCGAGAAGCGGTGCAGCGTCCGGCCGGGTGACGCGAAGGGCTCGAGGAGGAGCCGCACACGGGCCGCCGGAGCGGTGCGGCGGCCGTACAGGGCGACCTGGGCGCGGGCCACGCCGTCCAGGTCCTCGGCCTCCCGCGCGAGCACGGCCTCCATGGCACGGCCCCGCAGCAGCGCGCCCTCCCCGTCACCGCTGTCCACCAGCACCTCGCCAAGCCGAGAGCGGCGGAACTGCGCCAGCAGCCACCAGAGGGCGAGAAGGACGACCACCGACAGCGCGGCGATCACCACGGGCCACCACCAGCCCTGGTCCTCCCACCGCTGCCGGCGCGCTTCGCCGAGCAGTACGGCTTCCGGCCCACGCCACGGCCACCAGGAGGGCACCGGCAGCCCGAGCCCTGCCGCGAGCACCGCTCCGCCCAGCAGCACGAGCAGCAGACCGGCCAGCCCGACCAGGACCCGGTTGACGACCCGGAGCATTCCCCTCACCCCTTCCCGGCCGGGCGGCGCACCTGCACGGACAGGGCCGGCCGCCGCACCAGTCCGAGCTCGCGGATGCCGTCGCCCAGCGCGGTGTCCAGGTCGGACCGGACCTCGTCGAGTTCGCGGAAGTGGGACACCGCCCGCACCGCGACCCGGGACCGCCTCACCCGCACCCGTACGGACTGCACCCCGGAGACCTCCACCGCCCGGTCGCGCAGCACCAGTTCCGCCGCGTCCCGGTCGAGCGCGGCACGCACGTCCGCGTCGCCGGCCCGGCGGCGCATGGGCAGCAGATTCCGCAGCCCCGGTGTCACCGCGAGCACCACCAGCCACACTCCGGCCAGGACGGCCGCGGCGGCGCCGGCCAGCACCCAGGTGTCGTCCAGCGGTCTGCTCGCCAGTTCGCCGGCGAGCGACCGCCGCCAGCGCATCCCCGGCCGGCCGGCGCGTACCGAGGCGATGTCGAACAGCAGCAGGCCCGCACCGGCCGCCACCAGCAGTGCGAGCAGCGCGGCGGGGACCCGCCGCCGTGACCAGAAGCGTCCGTCGGCGCCGTCGTCCCCGGCGGTCCCGGGCACCGGCCGGTACGCCGCGCCGGAGGCCGACTGGTCCAGTTCCCGTTCGGCTTCCCGTTCGGCGGGAGCGGCCGGTTCGCCGTCCCGTACGGATTGCTCGACCGGTTCGCCGTCCCGTACGGATCCCTCGACCGGTTCGCTCATCGGAGCCTCCCCTCGGCAGCCCGGCGCGTGTGGGAGGAGTGCAGCCGCTCGACCCGTACGGCGACCTCCGGCACCGCCATTCCCGCCAGCGCCTCTACCCGCTCGGCGACCTGCCGACGCACGGCCCGGCACTGTCCGCCGATGTCGCACGGGTAGTCGAGCTCCAGGCCGATCCGCACCCGGGCGTGGCCGTGGTGCACGGCGACCGCCGCCTGGGGGGCGGAACCGCCCTCCGGCACACGCGCGAGTGCCTCGCGGGCCGCCTGCGCGGCGATCTTCGCGACGACGCGGTCGGCGATGGTGGTCGCCCCGCGCTCGGACGGGGGAATCCCCTTCGCCTCGGGACGCGTGTGCGCTCCGGGGTCCGGGGGTGCGGCCGCGGGCGGCACCGGGGGCGGGGGCGTCTGGGCGGCCACCCCCGGTCACCCCCGCCGGTCGCCGCGTTCGCGGCCCCGGAAGAAGTCGCCCGGTTCGAGGTCGCCGTCGAGAATGCGCCCGACGACGAACCCGACCGCCCCCAATGCCGCCACCAGCAGGAACGCCGCGAACCCGCCGAAGTACCCGGCGAATCCGAGCGCCATCCCGGCCAGCAGACCGGCAACCGCCATGCTCATCCCGGGCTCCTCTCCTGAGCTCCGCTACTGGATCCGCGGTTCCGTCTCTTCGTCTTCCTCGTCCGGCAGCTTCACATCTCCGACGGCGATGTTGACCTCGACGACTTCGAGACCGGCCATCCGCTCCACCGCGGCGACGACGTTCTCCCGCACGGCGCGGGCCACGTCCGCGATCGCGACGCCGTAGTCGACGACGATCTCCAGGTCGAGCGCGGTCTGCTTCTCACCGACCTCGGCCTTCACCCCACGGGTGACGGGCGGTTTGCCGCCGGGCACCCGGTCGCGCACCGCGCCGAAGGTGCGGGAGAGGCCGCTGCCCATCGCATGGACACCGACCACGTCGCGGGCCGCGAGTGCGGCGATCTTCTCGACGACGCCGTCGGCGATGGTGGTACGGCCCCGGGTGCCCGGGTCGCCGCCGCCCCGCCGTACCGCGGCGGCCGATTCCTTGGTCACACTGACATCCGTGTCGGTCATCGCCATGCGTACCTTTCCGAGCGGTGGTGAACTCCCGACTACGCTGACCACACTAAGTCCCCTTGCCCGCTCCCGCGCCGGGGAATGCGGCAGGCTGGAGCAATGACGAGGCAATGCGGATGACGGGCGCCGAGGGCTGGACCGGGGCGGTACGGGCCCGGCTGCGACTGGGCAGACTGCTACCGCTCGGCGCTCCCAGGGACGGCGCCTGGCTGGCCGAACAGGCCGCCGAGAAGGTGCTGCGGCGGGCCGCCGAGAGAGTGCCGGGCGTGCTGCCGGGCCGTATCCGGGTCGGGCTCGCCGACCCCGGCTCGGCCGGAACGCCGGCCGTCCCGCCTCCCCCTGCCGCGCTGCCGCCGGGGCCCCTGCGGATCGAGGCGGAGTTCGCGGCCATCGGCGCGGTACCCCTGGTCGAGCCGGCCGAGCGCTTGCGCGGGGCGCTGTTCACCGCCGCCGGGGAGCGGCTCGGACTGCGGGTCGCGGCCGTGGACCTCCGGATCACGGCCCTGCTGGACGGGCCGCCGGAACCGGCCGGAACGCGAACGCCGGTGGCCGCCGACCCGTCCCCGGACGGCGGGCCGGTCGCCGCCGGGCCGCGGGAGGTGGAGACGGACGGGACGGAGACGGACCCGGCCCAGACGGACCGGGCGGAGACGGACCCGGCCCAGACGGACCGGGCGCGTGCCGCGGACTGCGCGCGGAAACCGGGGCGCACGGCCGCCGTCGGACCGGAAGGCGCCGGGCAGCAGGCCGTGGAAGGCGCCGGTGGCCGGCTTCCCGGAGCGGGTGCCGGCGAGCCGCCGGACGCCATCGCCGCCGCCGCGGCCGCGGTTCCGGGCGTCGCCCGGCTCACCGGCACACTCGGGGCGGCCGTTCGGGCGGACGAGTCGTCCGTACGGGTCGAATGCGCGACGGCGCCGGGTCATCATCCGGTGGAGGTGGCCCGCGCGGTCCGCGCCGCGGTCACCTCGGTCCTGCCGTCGCCCCTTCCCGTGACCGTCCTCGTCACGGACGTCGGTCTCGGCGCATGAACGCCTTACGGCCACCGTGGTACGCCGGGCAGCGGCGACGGCCGTGACCATGGACGGCGAACCCCCTTGGTGTCGCCGCATACCGCGGCCCCCCGCCCCGGACCCTCACCGGGCGCGGGCCGGCGCCGAGCGCGACCGGCCCCCACCCGGGAGGACCGGCCGCGAGCCGGACCGGTCCGCGTCGGTCAGTCCGCGAGGCCCGCCAGGTCGCGCAGGCGGCGTGCCTGCGCGGCGCGCTCGGCGGTGCGCTGGTCCTCGTACGTACGCGACGGGGCACCGCGCAGCAGCGCCTTGGTCTCGATCACCGCGTCACGCGGCGCGGCGAGCAGCGCGGCGGCCAGGTCCCGCACCGATGCGTCGAGCTCCTCCGCGGGCACGGCGAGGTTCGCGAGGCCGATCCGCTCCGCCTCGTCGGCCTGGATGTAGCGCCCCGTGGCGCAGATCTCCAGCGCACGGGCATAGCCCACCAGCGAGACGAGCGGGTGGGTCCCCGTGAGGTCGGGGACCAGGCCCAGACTGGTCTCGCGCATGGCGAACTGCACGTCCTGCGCCACGACCCGCAGGTCGCAGGACAGGGCGAGCTGGAACCCGGCACCGATGGCATGCCCCTGGACCGCCGCGATGGACACGATGTCGTTGCGGCGCCACCAGGTGAACGCCTCCTGGTACTCGGCGATGACGGCGTCGAGCTCGGCGTCCGAGCCGCGTGCGAGATCGATGAACGACGGCTCGCCGTCGAATCCCTCCGGCGTGAAGGCCTGCCGGTCGAGCCCCGCGGAGAAGGACTTGCCCTCGCCGCGCAGCACGACCACCCGCACGGTACCCGGCAGCGACCGCCCGGCCTCGGCCAACGCCCGCCAGAGAGCGGGAGATTGGGCATTGCGCTTGGCCGGGTTGGTGAGGGTCACCGTGGCCACCGCGTCTTCGACGGTGAGCCGTACGCCGTCCTTGTCGAGCACAGAGTCCAGCGAAGTCATGAGGTGCCTCCGGTTCCGGTGCGGTCAGTGCAGCGAGAGTCAAGTGACTGCACAGTAACCACCCGGTCGGCCGTGGGATCGGCCGGGTGGCCGGCACCGGAGACCGGTCGGCCTCAGACCACGCTCGGGAACCGGGGCGTCAGGTCGAAGCGGCCTTCTTGCCCCGCGTCGCCCCGCCGCGTCCACGCAGCGTGACCCCGGACTCGCTGAGCATCCGGTGGACGAATCCGTAGGAGCGGCCGGTCTCCTCGGCCAACGCCCGGATGCTCGCACCGGAGTCGTACTTCTTCTTCAGGTCTGCCGCGAGCTTGTCGCGCGCGGCGCCGGTCACCCGGCTGCCCTTCTTCAGAGTCTCGGCCACCCGTGCCTCCTCATGGGAAGTGCGCTCTGGACTCTCATGATCACCCCTACCGGGCTTCATGGCCACCCATTCGACAAGGTCCGTGCGACGAGCTTCGGCCGCGGTATACGCCCGAACGCGATCGGAACGCGTTGTTCCGATGATCGCCACCGGGGCGTCTTAGTGGCCCGGAGGCCGAAATTCCAGGTCAGGGGCCCCCTCGTTCGCGACACCGGGTCGCGGGGGTGACGGATCGCCGCCGCGGACCGCCACGCCGCGGTACGAGACGCACTCACTCAGATGAAGGATCACGCGTGAGCCGAATGATCCATACGGAGTGGATCAGTCCGGATGGATGGCCCCGGCCCCGGCCCTCCCGGCCGGTCCGGGCACCGCTCGGACCGGCCGGGAGGATCACGGCCCGGACGCCGTCAGCCCTCCCCGGGCCGGCCGGTCTCAGGCACGGGGCCCGGCGCCGTGGATCACCAGGCGGAGAAGGAGCTCGACGCGGAGCGTCGGTGACCGACGGCAACGCGGCGAGGCGCGGTGCCGGGGCACGCGAGCCCGGCGAGATCCAGACGAAAGGCCCTACGCCAGGGCGACGAGGTCCACGTAGTCCTTGCCCCACAGGTCCTCGACCCCGTCCGGCAGCAGGATGATCCGCTCCGGTTGCAGGGCCTCGACGGCGCCCTCGTCGTGGGTCACCAGGACGACCGCTCCCTTGTAGGTGCGCAGAGCGCCCAGGATCTCCTCGCGGCTGGCCGGGTCGAGGTTGTTCGTCGGCTCGTCGAGCAGCAGGACGTTCGCCGAGGAGACCACCAGGGTGGCCAGCGCCAGCCGCGTCTTCTCCCCGCCCGAGAGCACCCCGGCCGGCTTGTCGACGTCGTCGCCGGAGAACAGGAAGGAGCCCAGCACCTTGCGGACCTCGACGAGGTCGAGGTCGGGCGCGGCGGAGCGCATGTTCTCCAGGACCGTGCGGTCCGGGTCGAGCGTCTCGTGCTCCTGGGCGTAGTAGCCGAGCTTCAGCCCGTGGCCCTCCAGGACCTCGCCGGTGTCGGGCTTCTCCACTCCGCCGAGCAGCCGCAGCAGGGTGGTCTTGCCGGCGCCGTTGAGGCCGAGGACGACCACCCGGGAGCCCTTGTCGATGGCCAGGTCGACATCGGTGAAGATCTCGAGCGAGCCGTACGACTTGGACAGCCCCTCCGCCGTCAACGGGGTCTTCCCGCAGGGCGCCGGCTCGGGGAAGCGCAGCTTCGCGACCTTGTCGGAGAGACGCACCTCCTCCAGACCGGCCAGCAGCCGCTCGGCGCGGCGGGCCATGTTCTGCGCGGCGACGGTCTTGGTGGCCTTGGCCCGCATCTTGTCGGCCTGGGCGTTGAGCGCCGCGGCCTTCTTCTCCGCGTTCTGGCGCTCCCGCCTGCGGCGCTTCTCGTCGGCCTCGCGCTGCTGCTGGTAGAGCTTCCAGCCCATGTTGTAGACGTCGATCGTGGAGCGGTTCGCGTCCAGGTAGAAGACCTTGTTGACGACGGTCTCGACGAGGTCGACGTCGTGGGAGATGACCACGAAGCCGCCGCGGTAGGTCTTCAGGTACTCGCGCAGCCAGACGATCGAGTCGGCGTCGAGGTGGTTCGTGGGCTCGTCGAGCAGGAGCGTGTCGGCGTCCGAGAACAGGATCCGGGCGAGCTCGACGCGGCGCCGCTGGCCGCCGGAGAGCGTGTGCAGCGGCTGTCCGAGCACCCGGTCCGGCAGGTTGAGCGCGGCGGCGATGGTGGCCGCCTCGGACTCGGCCGCGTACCCGCCCTTGGTCAGGAACTCGGTCTCCTGGCGCTCGTACTGCTTGAGCGCCTTGTCGCGGGTGGTGCCCTTGCCGGTGGCGATGCGGTGCTCGTTCTCGCGCATCTTGCGGATCAGGACGTCGAGGCCGCGGGCGGAGAGGATGCGGTCCCGGGCGAGCACCTCGAGGTCGCCGGTGCGCGGGTCCTGCGGCAGATAGCCGACGTGGCCCGATCGGGCGATCTGGCCGGCGGCGGGGATGCCCTCGCCGGCGAGGCACTTGGTGAGGGTCGTCTTGCCCGCTCCGTTGCGGCCCACCAGGCCGATGCGGTCGCCCTTGGCGATGCGGAAGGTGGCGGACTCGATGAGGACGCGGGCGCCGGCACGCAGCTCGATGCCGGAAGCGGTGATCACGGAAAGACTCCAGGACGGATGGACGGCGGAAGGACGACGGGGCGCGCGGAGGCTTCGACGCCGTCTAATCCATGAGGAGAATTGCCATGCGGCCAGTCTACCGGGACCGGGCAACCGGATTTCTGTGGCGCTGACCACGGCGCCGGGACGCCCGCGCCCGCGGGGCGGGAGGCCCCTGCGCCCACGCGGCCGGGGCAGCGGCTGCCCCCACCGGCGGGCGGGTCCGGGCCGGCCCCGGCGCCCCGGGGCGGGAAGTCCGGCGCTCCCGGGGCGGGAAGTCCGGTGGGGGCGGCGGGGGTTCGGGCCGGGGCCCCGGGGGCGGCCGGGCGGGAGCCCCGGGCAGACTGCCACCGGGGGCGGGGAGCGCCGTGCTGATCGATACTCGGGGCATGCAGTTCGACGACGACGCCGACCTGGACACCTCGGAGGTCCGGGATGCGCGCCGCAGCCGCGTCCCCGGCGGGAGGGCGACCGTGGGCGGTGGCGTCGCCGGGATTCTGGCACTGCTCCTCGCCCTGTTCCTCGGCGTCGGCCCCGACCAGCTCGGGCTCACCGAGGGCGGCACCGCCCCCGAGCCGAGCTCCGACTCCGCCGCCCGGGTGGCGGAGTCCTGCCGGAAGGGCTCCGACGCCAACACCCGCGAGGACTGCCGGGTGGTCGCCGTGGTCAACAGCCTGCAGGACTTCTGGCGGGCCGAGTACGCCAGGCGCGGGGGCCGCTACGCGGACGCCTCGACCGTGCTCTTCACCGGCCGGGTCGCCACGGCCTGCGGAACGGCGACCTCCGCCGTGGGGCCCTTCTACTGCCCGGCCGACCGGAAGGTCTATCTGGACCTCGGCTTCTTCGACGAGCTGCGCGACCGGTTCGGCGCGACCGGAGGTCCGTTCGCACAGGCGTACGTCGTGGCGCACGAGTACGCGCACCACGTCCAGAACCAGATGGGCACCCTCGCCCGGGCGCAGGACCGGCGGCAGGGCGAGGGCAGCAACGCGGTGCGCCTGGAACTCCAGGCGGACTGCTACGCCGGGGTGTGGGCACGGCATGCGACGAGCACGCCGGACGACAGGACCGGGCGGCCGCTGCTGACCCGGCTGACGGACGAGGACATCCGCGACGGGCTCGACGCTGCCGCGGCGGTGGGCGACGACCGGATCCAGGAGCGGCTCCAGGGCCGGGTCACCCCGGAGACCTGGACGCACGGCTCGAGTACCCAGCGCCGGCAGTGGTTCCACCACGGCTACCGCACCGGTGACATGGCCCGGTGCGACACCTTCCGGTGAACCGTCGCGGCGGCCGCCGGGCGTTGTCAGCACCCCCTGCCAGACTGGGGCCCGGGTCGCATCCCGCCGTCGAACGGGGGGGGGGAGCGCCCGGAGCACCATGCGCGCACAGGACGGCACGCGTGCCGAACAGGCCTTTCGGTACGCGGACGACTCGCCGAGAACGCGGAGAAGGGGTGAAAGGGGTGATCAGCATGGCGGAGGCACCGAGCATCTGCCCCACACTGCTCTACCGGGACGCCAGGGCCGCGATCGAACAGCTCACGGAGGCCTTCGGCTTCACCCGGAGCGCGGTGTACGAGAACGAGGACGGCACGGTGGCGCACGCCGAGCTGGCGTACGGCAACGGGGTGGTGATGCTGGGCAGCAAGGGCACGGGCAGCGAGTTCGACAAGCTCATGGCGTCCGCGGGTCCGGCCGGCGTCTTCGTCCATGTGGACGACGCGGACGCGCACCACGACCGGGCGGTGGCGCACGGGGTGGAGATCCTGATGCCGCCCACCGACCAGGACTACGGCGCCCGGGACTACACGGCCCGGGATCTGGAGGGGAACGTCTGGAGCTTCGGCACATACCGGCCTGGGGCCGGGGAGTCCTGAGGCCGCCCGCGGTCGTGATCCCCCGCGGGCGGTCCGTGGTGATGCGCCGGGGTGGTCCCTCGGCGCGGGTGGGTGGTCCCCTTGCGGGCGGGACGGCCCGCAAGGGCCACCGCGGTCACGAGCCTCCGGTGTGCACCTGGAAGGCCGCCCGTCTGACGGCCTTCGCCAGGGCCGGGTCGGGGTGCGCGGCCGCGAGGGCGACCAGGACCTGCACGGTGCGCGGATGGCCCACGGCCCTGACCTCGTCGAGCAGGGCGGGGACGGTGCCCTGGACCGCCGAGTCCAGATGACGCACCAGCAGGGCGCTCTCGCCGTGGTCGGCGACGGCCGCGGCGGTGTCCACCCAGAGCCAGGTCGCCTCCTCACGGGTGAGCACCTCGGCGGCGTCGTCGGGATCGGCTCCCTCGTACTCGGCCAGCCACAGCAGGGCGTAGGGGCGCAGTGAGGGCTCCTCGGCCGCGGCGCGGACATCGGCCTCGGCGGCCGCTCCGACGACCCGGAGGGCGTCGAACGCCAGGCCGCGGAGCAGGGCGTCCTCACCGCGGGCGGCGGCCACGAGTTCGCTGACCGCGCTGGAGACGGTACGGGCGGCGAGCCAGGCCCGGTACTCGGCGCGGGCGGGGCCGGGGCTGAGCCGGGCGCAGCCCCGCAGCATCTCCTCGGCGGACTGCTCGATGTGGCCCGCGGGGCTCTGGGCGGCGACGCAGATCTGCTCGAGCTTGACCCACACGGCCCAGCTGCCGAGCGGGGTGAGGGTGGCGTGACCGTCGCCGAGGGTCAGTGCGCCGACGGCGGCGAGGCCCTCCAGGGCCCAGTCGAGCAGGGCGGGGAGCACGGTCTCGGGCGGATCGGCGAGGACGGCGGCCGCCACCTCGGAGCCCGCGGCGTCGGAGCCCGCGGCGTCGGTGGCTGCCACATCGGTGGCCGCGGCGTCGGCGGGGGCGGCGTCGGCGGGGGCGGGCTCCGGCCCGTAGGGCACCTCGCAGCGTTCCTCGCGCAGTTCCGCCACCCGCTGCCGGAGCAGATCGAGCAGGGCCGGCAGGAGCACGGGCCCGGCGGACAGTTGGAGGAGGGAGAGCACCTGGGGGACGGCCTCCACCGCCTCGGCGACGGCGGCGGGCGCCACCTCGGCGGGGGCGGGGTGCACCAGGGGCCAGGCGTCGAAGAGGGCGACCCAGCCGCGCAGGACGGCGCTGTCGTCCCGCTCCCAGGCGTTCAGCCGCCAGCCGGGGCGTGCCGTGCCTCCGTGCAGCTCCACGAGCCCGGCCAGCCGGGCGCGGTCCCAGCCCGCGTGGACCTGTCCCGGCGTCAGGCGCAGTTCCCCGGCGGCCCGGTCCCGGTCGGCGGCGCTTCCCTCGGCGTGATGGGAGGCCGCCCAGCGGGCGATGCGCACTGCGTCGGCGAGGACCTCGCGCGCCTGGCCGGCCAGCTCCGCGGTCGGCGGAGTTCCCTCGGGCGGGCGCGGAGCGGGGCGGGTGCGCCGGTTCGTCGCGGCGCGGCGGGCCGTGGCGGTGGGCCGTGGGCGGACAAGACGGAGCCTGGAGTCGCGCAGGTTACGGGACGTCACGGGAAGCAGTCTCCCCGCTGTCGGCCCGAAAGCCCAATCGGAACGGGGGAGCCCGGGCCGAGGGGCCGTCAGAGGGCCTGCCGGGCAACTGCCGAGGGGCTGTCAGGGGGGGCCTGCCGGGCGGCTGCGGAGGGACCTTTCGACGGGCCCGGGTCGGGAAGGGACGGGCCGGGCTGGGATCGGGCTCAGGCCGGGCTCTCGGGGTCGGGCGGGCCTCAGACGAGGGGCGTGAGGAAGCGCCGCAGGGCCTCCTCGTAGCGGGCCGGGTCGGCGTTCCACATCGCCGCGTGCGGGGCGTGCGCCACGGTCTGCAGGCTGACCAGATCGGGCCGCCGGGCCGCCAGTTCCCGGGAGGGGCCCCAGGGGGCGATGGTGTCGTCCGGGCCGTGGAAGACCAGGGTGGGTACGCGCAGGGCGTCCGGATCGGCGGCCGCTCTGAGCCGGTCGCCGTGGAGTCCGGTGCGCCCCTGGGCGGCGCGTACGGCGAGCGGGAGCAGGGCGGCCGGCATCCGGCGGGCGGCGGCGAGGGAGCGCAGGGTGGTCTCCCAGTCCAGGATCGGGGAGTCCAGTACGAGTCCGGCGATCCGCTCGCGCAGCGCGGAGTTGGCGGCGGCGTGCAGGGCCATGGACGCGCCGGTGGACCAGCCGTGCAGGATCACGCGCTCCGCGCCGCCGCGGACCGCGAAGCGTACGGCGGCGTCGAGGTCGCGCCATTCGGAGTCGCCGAGGTGCCCGAGGCCGTCGGGCGGCGCGGGCGCGCCGGGGTCGCCACGGTAGGCGGGCGCCAGTACGGGGAGGCGCTGTTCGGTGAGGAACGGCATCAGGTTCATGGTGAGTTCGCGCGTGGTGCCCAGGCCGTGCACCAGGATGACCCAGACCGAGCGGGGGCCGGGGACGAACCAGCCGGGCAGGGGGCCGAGTTCGCCGGGAATGTCCACGTCCTCGTGGTCGATGCCGAGTGCGCCGCCCGGGTCGCCGACGTGCAGCTGGGGGGTGAGCCGCACCTTGGTGCCGGGGCCGAGGCTGCCGAGCTCGACCCGCTCCAGCCGGCGGACCACGGTGTCGGCCGCGTGCGGCACCTGGTCCAGCACGGGACCGGCGACCGCGTGCACACCGTGCCCGCAGAGCCCGTACATGCCGGGCCGCTGGGAGACGAGGCTGCGGGTGAGGGTGACCCGGCCGGGACCGGTGGCGTGCACGGTGAGCCGCCCCTCGCCGGGCAGGGGCCGTCCGGTGGGCTTCAGCGCGGCGTCGCTGGCGTACCGGCCGGCGGCGAACGCGGCCACGCCGAGACCGATGAGGGTGGTGACGGCCGCTGCCGTCGCTGTTGCCGGGCGCACCGTTCCAGTGTGGTGAGGTCCGAGCCGGGGTGCCAGTGGACCGGGTGGCGGGAGTGACGTCAGCGGTGCCGGCCGTAGCCGCGGAGCTTCTCGGCGGCCTCGCGGACCTGCGGTTCGGACAGCAGGGTGGGGGTGTGTCCGGGGACGGAGCGGGCGACGAGCCACAGCCGGCACATCCACTCGAGCTGGGCGGTGCGGTCGAAGGCCTGGCCGAGCGAGGCTCCGTAGGTGACCGTGCCGTGGTTGCGCAGCAGCGCGCCGGTGCGGTCCTCCAGGGCGCGGAGCAGGTTTGCGGCCAGCTCGTCGGTCCCGTACAGGGCGTAGGAGGCCACGCGGACGGGGCCGCCGAGGGCCGCCGTCATGTAGTGGATCGGCGGCAGCTCGTCGACGAGGGTGGAGACGGCGGTGGCGTGCACGGCGTGGGTGTGGACGACGGCCACCGCGTCGGTGGTGCGGTGGATCGCGAGGTGCATCGGGAGCTCGCTGGTGGGCGTGAGCTCGCCGAGGACCTGCCGGCCGTCGAGGCGGACACCGACGGCGTCCGCGGCGGTGAGCCGGTCGTAGTGCACCCCGGTGGGGGTGACCAGCACGATGTCGCCGTCGGCGGCGGGGACGCGGACGGAGACGTTGCCCGAGGTCCCTACGACGAGGCCGTCCGCGACGGTTCTGCGGGCGGTGGCCACGAGGTCCGACCAGGCCCGGGATATCGCTTCGTGCTCCTGTTCGGTCATGGGGGCGATCCTGTCAGCCGGGGCGGGCGGCAGCGGCGGCGGGGAGGTGGCGAGGCCGCCACGGGCACTGCGGCGGGGAGGTGGCGAGGCCGCCACGGGCACTGCGGCGGGGAGGTGGCGAGGCCGCCGGCGGCCCGGCGCCGGCCGGCCGATCGGCCGCAACTGACCGCGGGACTCGCCGCGGGAGGTCCGGAGTGACCAGAATCTCTTCCGCCGTTCATCCGCGCGACGCCGCCGGGTCGTGTGGAGGCCGCCGTGCGGCCGCCGACGACCGCTACGGGCCCGCAGTTCGGGGCGACGGCGGGCGGCGCGGACCCGGCCCGGGGGCTCCGGTGCGCCGCCGCGGACACAAGCGGAGGGACCGCAACCCACTTGGAGACACTCCGCAGCCCATCCCAGTTCACCTTCCGTTCACTCGACAACCCTACGTTCACCCGCGCCACTACCATCCGAACGATTGCCTGGGTACCCGGTTCATGGAGCACATCACCCTGCTGCTCGCGATTGTCGTCGTGACAGCACTCGTGTTCGATTTCACGAACGGCTTCCACGACACCGCCAACGCCATGGCGACGACCATCTCGACGGGTGCGATGAGACCGAAGGCGGCAGTGGCGATGTCCGCCGTGCTGAACCTGGTCGGCGCGTTCCTGTCGGTCGAGGTCGCCAAGACGATCTCGGGCGGCATCATCAACGAGGAGGGCATCCGGCCAGAGGTGATCTTCGCCGCGCTGGTCGGCGCGATCCTCTGGAACCTGCTGACCTGGCTGCTGGGCCTCCCGTCCAGCTCCTCCCACGCCCTCTTCGGCGGCCTCATCGGCGCCGCCGTGATGTCCGCCGGGTTCTCGGCCGTCAACGGCGGCACGATCGTCACCAAGGTCCTGATCCCGGCCGTCGCGGCGCCGCTCGTCGCCGGCCTCGCGGCCCTCGTCGCCACCAGGCTGACGTACCGCATCGGCGGCACCACCGAGAACAGGTCCACCTCCAAGGGCTACCGCGCCGGGCAGATCGCCTCCGCCGGCCTGGTCTCCCTCGCCCACGGCACCAACGACGCGCAGAAGACCATGGGCGTCATCACCCTGGCGCTGGTCACCGGAGGCGTCCTCGCGCCCGGCTCGAACCCCCCGATGTGGGTCATCGTCTCCGCCGGTGTCGCGATCGCGCTCGGCACCTACCTCGGCGGCTGGCGCATCATCCGCACCATGGGCAAGGGGCTGACCGACCTCCAGCCGCAGCAGGGCTTCGCCGCGCAGACCAGTGCCGCGACGGTCATCCTGGCCTCCTCGAACCTCGGCTTCTCGCTCTCCACCACCCAGTCCTGCTCGGGTGCCGTGATGGGTGCCGGCCTCGGCCGCAAGGGCGGTGTGGTCCGCTGGTCCACCGCGACCCGGATGTTCGTCGCCTGGGGCCTGACCCTGCCCGCCGCCGGCCTGGTCGCCGCGGCCGCCGAGTTCCTGACCAAGCAGGGCACCTGGGGCATCGCCGCCGTGGCCGTGCTGCTCGTCGCGGGCTCCGGGGCCATCTGGACGGTCTCGCGCCGCAAGCCGGTCGACCACACCAATGTCACGGACGACGAGATCGAGCCCGCCGGCGTCGTCACCACCGCCATCGCGGCCGTCTCCCCGCCCCCGGCCGGCGTCGCGGCGACCCCGGCGACCGAGCCCGGGACACCGGACGCCGCGTCTACCGCGTCCGCCGCGTCCACGGCAGCCCCGGCGACCGAGCCCGACGCGCTGACGGCCCCCGTCCCGGCCCAGGCCTCCGAGTCCGCTCCGGCGCCCGCCGCCACGGTGTAAGGAAAGAACGACATGAAGATCGACTGGGTAGCTCTGGGCTCCGTCTTCGGCGTGAGCCTCGTCGTGACCGTCGCCCTGGTGGGCCTGTTCACCCTGGGCATCGCGGGTCTCTCCAGGCAGGAGGCCGCGGCCGCGCAGGGAGGCTCGGCCGGCCTCGCCCGCACCGGCGCGTACGCCTGCTTCGCGCTCTGCGCGGCGGCCGTGGCCTTCGGGATCTACTTGATCGTGGTCTGACGCCGCGGCACGACCTCCGGCAGGGGCCGGGCGCACCTCCGGGTGTGCCCGGCCCCTGCCGCATGCCCGCCCCGCACCCCCGCCGCGCCGGCCGTGCGCCCTGTCCCGTCGCAGGTCAAGGGCGAGTTGACGGGCGTTCGGGGCCCGTGGTGGACTTCCGGGGCCACTTACGGCGGCAGAAGAGGAAGCCGGTGCGAATCCGGCGCGGTCCCGCCACTGTCACGGGTGCGCTCCCCCAGGAGCACCAGGGAGCACCCCGGAGCCAGGAACTCTTCGCCGCCGGTCACGTCGAGCCGGGGCGCGGACCCTGAGTGAGGACGAACATGCCTGCCGAACCCGGGGGGCCGGCTCTGCCGCGCCCGGACATCACGTTCGCGTACGGCGCCGCCGCCGGACTGGCCGGTGACCTGCTCCTCGGCGATCCACGCCGCGGGCACCCGGTCGCGGTCTTCGGGCGGGCGGCCGCCGCGGTCGAACGGAGACTCTGGCACGACCACCGCGGCTGGGGCACCCTGCACACCGCGGTGTGCGCCGGGGGCGCGGTCGCCGCGGGCGCGCTGGCCGCGGCCTCAACGCGCCGATGATGTCGATGTACCCGGCGGTCGCCATCATCGTCACCGCCCTGGGCTTCACCCTGCTCGGCGAGGCCATGCGCGAAGCCCTCGACCCGAAGCTGCGAGGTTGATGTCATGCCACTGCTCGATGTGGACGAACTCACCGTCACCTTCGGCGGTCGCGGCCGCAAGGCCGCCAAGGCGGTCGAGACGGCCAAGGCGGTCGAAGGCGTCGAGGCCGTCCCGGCGCGGGGCGCCGGCGCCGCTCGCGGGTGACGCCCGCCGGGCCCGGCCGGTCCGTTCGGCCGGGGTCCGGCGGTCCGTTCATCCCGGGCCGGCGGGGGCGCGCGGCCGGGGTCCGGCGGTTCCGTGCGTCCGGGACCCGGCGGGACTCAGTCCAGATAGCCGCGCAACTGGTCGGCGTAGGCGTGGTCGCGCAGCTTGCCGAGCGTCTTGGACTCGATCTGGCGGATGCGTTCCCGGGTGACGCCGAAGATCCGGCCGATCTCCTCCAGGGTGCGGGGCCGGCCGTCGGCCAGTCCGTAGCGCAGCTGGACGACCTTGCGCTCCCGCTCGCCGAGCGTGGAGAGGACGGCTTCGAGGTGCTGCCGCAGCAGCAGGAAGGCGGCGGACTCCACGGGGGACGCGGCGTCGCCGTCCTCGATGAGGTCGCCGAGGGCGACGTCGTCCTCCTCGCCGACCGGTGCGTGCAGCGACACCGGTTCCTGGGCGAGCCGCAGCACCTCGCCGACGCGTTCGGGCGCGAGATCGAGCTGCGCGGCGACCTCCTCCGCCGTGGGCTCGTAGCCGTGTTCCTGCAGCAGACGCCGCTGGACCCGCACGACGCGGTTGATGAGCTCCACGACGTGGACGGGCACGCGGATCGTCCGGGCCTGGTCGGCGAGGGCCCGCGACATGGCCTGGCGGATCCACCAGGTCGCATACGTGGAGAACTTGTAGCCGCGGGCGTAGTCGAACTTCTCGACGGCGCGGATCAGCCCGAGGTTGCCCTCCTGGACGAGGTCGAGCATGGTCAGCCCGCGCCCGACGTACCGCTTGGCGACGGACACGACGAGCCGCAGATTGGCCTCGATCAGCCGGCGTTTGGCCATCCGTCCCATGACGACGAGCCGGTCGAGGTCGAGGGCGAGCTGGGAGTCGAGGTCGGGGGTGCTGCCCAGCTTCTCCTCGGCGAAGAGGCCCGCCTCGACCCGGCGGGCGAGCTCCACCTCCTCGGCGGCGCTGAGCAGCGGGATGCGCCCGATCTCCCGCAGGTACTGCCGGAACAGGTCGGACGAGGGGGCGTGGCCGCCCGCGTCCCGGCGGGCCGGCGGCACGGGAGCCTCGAGAAGCTCGAACGACCCGGCGGGCTCAGGGGACTCGGCGGGCTCAGGGGACTCGGCGGGCTCGGGAGAACCCAAGGCCCCAGGGGACTCAGGGGACCCGGCAGGCTCGCGGGACTCGCGGGACTCGCGGGACTCGGCGGGCTCGGGCGGGTCCGCCGCCCCGGGCCCGTCCTCCGCCGCCATGGCGTCCGGCATCGGAGGGGGCTCGTTCTCGGGGTGGTGCGCTGCCCGGCTCTGCGGCGGGACCGCCGCGAACGGTTCGGCTTCGGTCAGGGTGCGGGTCTGCACGGGGGCGACCTCCAGGGTGGGTGCTGCCGGTCGGGGGGCAGACAGCAGCGGGACGGGGACGGCGGCCGGGCCGCTGTCCGTCCCGTACACGATGAGCGGATCCGCGGGATCGAGTGGCCCACCTGCCGTGGACCGGCCGCGCTCCGGGGACTCAGGCACCGCCCCCCAGTGTGGGGTACGACACATCACCGCCACGAGGGGCGTGCGGTGACTTTTTGCGTCCGGTGCGTGACCGGCCGGTTACCGGTGGGCCGGGTGGTGCGGGTGCCGTGGGCGGACCGCCCGGTGGTGTGGCGTGGGCGGCGCGGGGGGCGGGGTGGGTTCCCCGGCCGGTCCGGCTCCCCGCCCGGCCCGGAGAGCCGCCGGGCGCGCCCTCGGCCGCCCGGCGCCGGGGCTCCTCAGAGCGCGTCGGCGCCAGGGCTCCTCAGAGCGCGTCGGCGCCGCGGTTGCGGAGCGACTGGGCGTACTGCTGGAGCACCCAGAGCTCGTTCTGCACGGCGGCGAGCTGCTGGGCGTCGGCCTGGGCGCCGAGACGGGCGAGGGTGCCCTGGACCTCGCGGATACGGCGGTCGACGGCGCGCAGCCGGACCTGGACGAGCTGGACGCCGGCGTAGCTCTCGTCGACGGTCCTGGAGTGGACCGATTCCACCGCGAGTTCGGTGACCATGGCGCGGACGGAGTCGTCGGGCGCGGCTTCCCGGACGCGGGCCAGATAGCCGGGGGGGTCGGGGACGCCGAACTCCGCGCCGCCCGCGTCCGCGATCGCCTGGCGCACGGTGGCGTACGGCGGGGCCGTGAACTCGTCCGCGCCGTAGGCGTCGAACGCCGGCGAGACCAGCTCCGGGTGCTGGAGCGCGAGCTTCAGCAGTTCGCGCTCGGTGCGGTGGGCGGGGCTGCGCAGATGGAGTGCCGGCCCGCCGGGACGCGCGGCGGGGGGTGCGGTGCCGTACGGCGGGGAGGGGTGTGCGGGGGCCGGTCCCCGGCCGCCGCCGTTCCCCCGCTCCCGTGCCCACCGGGCGAGCTGGGCGACGCGGCGGACCACGAACTGGGTGTCGAGGATGCCGAGCAGGCCGGCGAGCTGGACGGCCACCTCGTGCTGGGAGGCGCTGTTCTTGATCCGCGCGACGATGGGCGCCGCCTCGTCGAGGGCGGCGGCCCGGCCGACCGGCGTCTCCAGGTCGTAGGTCTTCACGATCTGCCGGATCGCGAACTCGAACAGCTGGTTGCGCGGCTCGGCCAGCTCGCGCACGGCCTCGTCGCCCTTGGCGAGCCGCAGATCGCACGGGTCCATGCCGTCCGGGGCGACGGCGATGAAGGTCTCCGCGGCGAACTTCTGGTCGTCCTCGAAGGCCCGGAGCGCGGCCTTCTGGCCGGCCGCGTCACCGTCGAAGGTGAAGATCACCTTGGCGCTGCCGTTGTCCATCAGCAGCCTGCGGAGGATCTTGATGTGGTCGCCGCCGAACGCGGTGCCGCAGGTCGCGATCGCCGTCGTGACCCCCGCGAGGTGGCAGGCCATCACGTCCGTGTACCCCTCGACGACCACCGCGCGGCTGGACTTGGCGATCTCCTTCTTCGCCAGGTCGATGCCGTAGAGCACCTGCGACTTGCGGTAGATCGCGGTCTCCGGGGTGTTCAGGTACTTCGGCCCGTTGTCGTCGTCGCGCAGTTTGCGCGCGCCGAAGCCGACCACATCGCCGGAGATGTCCCGGATCGGCCACATCAGCCGGCCGCGGAAGCGGTCGATGGGGCCGCGGCGGCCCTCCTGGGAGAGACCGGAGAGCAGCAGCTCCTTGTCGGAGAAGCCCTTGCCGCGCAGGAAGCGGGTGAGGTGGTCCCAGCCGGCCGGGCTGTAGCCCACGCCGAAGTGCTGCGCGGCGGCCTGGTCGAAGCCGCGCTCCGCGAGGAACTTCCGGCCGATCTCGGCCTCCGCGCCGTCGAGCTGCTCGGCGTAGTACCGGGCCGCGATCCGGTGGGCCTCCACCAGGCGGATGCGCTCGCCGCGCTGGTGGGCCGGGTTGTACCCGCCCTCCTCGTAGCGCAGGGTGATGCCGGCCTGGGCCGCCAGCCGCTCGACCGCCTCGGAGAACGACAGGTGGTCGACCTTCATCACGAAGGTGATGGTGTCCCCGCCCTCCTGGCAGCCGAAGCAGTGGAAGAGGCCCTTGCTCGGACTGACCTGGAAGGAGGGGGACTTCTCGTCGTGGAAGGGGCACAGTCCCTTGAGGTTGCCGCCGCCCGCGTTGCGCAGCTGGAGGTACTCGGACACGACGGAGTCGATGGGGACCGCGTCCCGCACCGCCTTCACGTCGTCGTCGTTGATCCGTCCCGCCACGGGTGAATCTTACGGGGCGGGTGTGACAGCACCGAGCGGAGTGGCCGGATCGGCGAGGGCGTCCGTGTCGACGGCGCTGCGGGAACGGATCAGCTGCTGGATGTCCTGTGTGACGTCCCACACGTTCACGTTCATCCCGGCGAGGACCTTGCGGTCCTTGAGCCAGAAGGCGATGAACTCCCGCTTGCCCGCGTCCCCGCGCAGCACGACCTGGTCGTAGCTGCCGGGTGGGGCCCAGCCGGAGTACTCCATGCCCAGGTCGTACTGGTCGGAGAAGAAGTACGGGACGCGGTCGAAGGAGACCTCGCGGCCGAGCATGGCGCGGGCGGCGGCGGGGCCGCCGTGCAGGGCGTTGGCCCAGTGCTCGACGCGCAGCCGGATGCCGAGCAGCGGGTGGTGCACGGCCGCGACGTCGCCGGCGGCGTAGATGTCCGGGTCGGAGGTGCGCAGGGAGGCGTCCACGGCGACGCCGCCGCCGTGTGCGCGGTCGACGAGCGCCAGTCCGGCGGTCTCGGCGAGGCCGGTGCGGGGGGCGGCGCCGATCGCGGCGAGGACGCTGTGGGCGGGGTGCTCGTCGCCGTCCTCGGTGCGGGCGGCGAGGACCATGCCGTCCTGTCCGACGATCTCGGAGAGCCGGGTGCCGAAGTGGAAGCGGACACCGCGCTCCCGGTGCAGGTCGGCGAAGAGCTGCCCCAGCTCGGGGCCGATGACCTGGTGCAGCGGGGTGGGCTCGGGCTCGACGACGGTGACCTCGGCCCCGTAGCCGCGGGCGGCGGCCGCGGCCTCCAGCCCGATCCAGCCCGCCCCGGCGATCACCAGATGGCCGTTGTCGCGGCCGAGCGCGGCCAGGACCTGGCGCAGCCGGTCGGCGTGGGCGAGCCGGCGCAGATGGTGGACGCCGGCCAGATCGGTGCCCGGCACCTCGAGCCGGCGGGGCTCGGCGCCGGTGGCGAGCAGCAGCTTGTCGTAGTGGACGGTGGTGCCGTCGCCGAGCAGGACGGACCGGCCCTCCCGGTCGACGGCGGTGACGGACTGGCCGAGATGCAGCTCGACGTCGTGCCGGGCGTACCAGGCGGGCTCGTGGACGAAGACGGAGTCCCGCTCCTCCTTGCCGGTCAGGTACCCCTTGGAGAGCGGGGGCCGTTCGTACGGGTGGTCGCGTTCGTCACCAATGATGATCACCCGGCCGGTGAATCCCTCGGCACGGAGGGTCTCCGCCGCCTTGGCCCCGGCGAGTCCCCCACCCACGATGACGAAAGTCCGATGTGCGTCGACCACTTGATGCCTCCCTGTTCACGGCCGGAGGTCCCGGAGGTGTCCTCCGGGATGACACAGCACGCTACGCCGCCTTTCTGCGAGCGTCCCGCACGGAGCGTGATGGCGGAAGGGGGGCGCCCCGGCGGGTGTACCGGAACGGCTGATTCCGGCCGTGGTGATCGCCTGGGGGCGCGTGCCCCGGCGCGAGGCGGGGGCGGGGGCGCGAGGCGGCACGGATGCGCCGTGCGGGCGCGCGGGAGGCGGAGGTCCCGGGCGGGCGGGGTCCCGGGCGGGCGGGACGCGGCCGGACGACCGCCTCCGGGCCGCCGGCGGGACGGATCACCGGGCGTGCGGGTGCCCCCGGCCTGCGGGCGCGCCCCGGGTGAGGTCACCGTCGCGGTCCCGGACGGATCACCGGGCGTGCGGGCGCAGCCCGGTGTGCAGGGCACGGGCGGAGGCGTCGGTGAGGGAGGCGATCTGGTCGACGATCACCCGCTTGCGGGCCCGCTCGTCCGGGGCGCTGTCGAACATCGCCCGGAACTGCGGGTCCAGCCCCTCGGGCGCCCGGGCGGTCAGGGCCTCGGCCAGTTCGGCGACGACGACGCGCTGGTCCGCGCGCAGGGCCTCCTGCTCGGCGCGCTGCATCACATAGCGGTCCGCGACCGCCTTGAGCACCGCGCACTCCAGCCGGGTCCGCTCCGGGACGACCAGCTCGGCGGCGTACCGGGTGAGCCTGCCGGTGCCGTACGCCCGCCGGGTGGCGCTCTCGGCGGCCAGGCAGAAGCGGCCGATGAGCTGGCTGGTGGCGTCCTTGAGCCGGGCCTGGGCGACGGCCGAGCCGTCGTAGCCGTGCGGCCACCACTCCTGGTCGACGAGGCGGTCGAGGGCGTCGGCGAGGGCCTGCGGATCGGTGTCCCCGGGCACATAGCGGCCGACAGCGACCTTCCAGATGGCGTCGCGCTCGGTCTCGGACAGCAGCACGTTCGGGTCGATGTGGCCCGCGTGCAGACCGTCCTCGAAGTCGTGCACGGAGTACGCCACGTCGTCGGCCCAGTCCATGACCTGGGCCTCGAAGCACTTGCGGTACGCCGGGGCGCCCTCCCGCACCCAGGCGAAGACCGGCAGGTCGTCCTCGTACACCCCGAACTTGGGCGAGCCGGGGTCGGTGGGGTGGCCGCCTCGGCTCCAGGGGTACTTGGTGGCCGCGTCGAGCGCCGCGCGGGTGAGGTTCAGCCCGACGCTGATCAGTTCACCGCCCGCCGCACAGGCGGTGGAGGTGACCGCTCCGGAGCGGACGAACGCCTTCGGCTCGATCCGGGTGAGCAGCCGCAGCGACTGGGCGTTGCCCTCGAAGCCTCCGCAGTCCGCGGCGACCTCGTTGAGGGCCTGCTCGCCGTTGTGCCCGAAGGGCGGATGGCCCAGGTCGTGGGCGAGGCAGGCGGCCTCCACCAGATCGGGGTCGCAGCCGAGGGCCGCGCCCAGCTCCCTGCCGACCTGGGCGCACTCCAGGGAGTGCGTCAGCCGGGTGCGGGGGCTCGGGTCCCAGGCGGCGCTCCGCGAACCGGGCGTGACCACCTGCGTCTTGCCCGCGAGCCGGCGCAGCGCGGCGGAGTGCAGCACCCGCGCGCGGTCGCGCTGGAAGGCCGTGCGGCCGGGGCGCTTGTCCGGTTCGGGGGCCCAGCGCGCGGTGGCCGCGTCGTCGTAGTCGCAGGTCTCGCCGGGGCCGGGGGACGTGCTCGTGGTGCCTTCCATGCCCCTGACGGTAACGCGGGCCGCCTCGGGGGCGTGACTCAGGCAATGACCAGCGGGCGCGGGGCGGCCGTCGGGTACGGGGCGTCCCGGGCCGCGTCGTAGCGGTGGAGGACGAGCCGGGCGAGCGCGGGGTGGTCGCCGAGCGGCGCGGCCGCGACCCACGGCGCCGCGCTGCGGGCCGCCGAGGCGAACCGGCCGGGCGCGGTGAAGTACGAGGCGAGCGCGACCCGGTGCCGGCCGCGCGCGGCCAGCGCCCGCAGCGCCTCGGGGACGGTGGGCGAGGTGGCGGAGGCGTAGGCCGGGACGACGGGGACACCGCCGAGGCGCTCGGTGAGCAGGGCGGCGGTCCGCCGGGCGTCGGCGGCGGACGCCGGGTCGCGCGACCCGGCGGCGGCGAGGACCACCCCGGCGCCGCGGGCGCGCGACTCCTCGTCCCGCCAGCCGGCTTCCACCAGCCGGTCGTGGAGCGCCTCGACGAGCAGCGGGTGCGGTCCGAGCGGCGGCGCGAGCCGGGCGCGCACCCCGGCGGCGGCCACGGCTGCGGGGATGTCGTGCCTGACGTGGAAGCCGCGTCCCAGCAGCAGCGGCACCAGCACGGCCTCGCGGCCCCGCAGGCCGGCGAGGGTGTCGGGGAGCAGCGGGGCGTCGAGCTCGATGTGCCCGAGCCGCACGTCGGCACCGGGGCGCAGCTCCCGTACCCGGTCCAGCAGGCGGTTGACGGTCCGCAGGGCGCGGGGGTCCCGGCTGCCGTGGGCGACGGCGACGAGGACGGGTGCGGGGGCGCCCTGCTCGGTGGCGCCCTGCACGGCGCCACTCTGCTCGGCTGCGCCATGCGCGGCGGCCGCCCGGGCCGTGAACGGGCCGCCCGCGGCGGCGGGCGGGAGGCTGGGAGAAGTCATGGGTCTGCGCACTCCGTTGAGCTGGACATGACTGAGCTGTGCCCCGAGCTGCGCGGTGATGCGGATGAGCAGCTGGGCGGAGCTGTCGAGGGGCAGCGGGTTCGGAAGCGGTGACTCGCGGGGGTGTGCCGGCTCCGTCATGAACCGATACTGGCGGGCGCAGGTTGCCACGCCGTTGCGCCGCGATGACGGGTGTTTACCACCGCCTCACCGGGGCGGTGGAAGCGATGTCAGCGGTCGGACGGCTCCGGGTGCCGCGTCAGCCCGCCAGCCACACCCGCAGTTCGGGACCGGGTACGCAGCCCTGTCTGACCGCCGCCGACAGGTCCTCCCCGTGCTCGTAGCCGACGACGGGCATGCCCGGCCAGAGGCGGGCGACGGTGGCGAGGCAGCCGGACCAGGCACGGTCGAGATCGCCGTCCGCGGCGAAGACGTTCGAGAGGCCGACGACGTACTCGCTGCGGATGAGCACGGCGCCGGCGACCGTGCGGCTCCCGTCGTCGGCCGTGCCGGCGAGGACGGTGACGCTGCGGTCGGACAGCAGCCGAGGGCGGAAGAGCCCGGCCAGGGCCGCGTCTCCCCCCGACCAGGCTGCCTCCCAGCGGTCGAGGTCCGGAGCGGTCCGCACCGGGCGCCAGACGACGTCGCCGGGCGCGACCGGCGCGGCGAGCACGGCGGGCCGGTGGATCCAGCGCGCCTGGAAGGCCACCTCGAACCCGTCGGCCGAGAGGTCCAGCCGTCCGAAGCTGTCCTTGACCGAACAGCCAGCCGCTGTACGGTCCACCTGCCCCAGCACCTCGCGCGGCGTGGCGTCGGGGGCGAGGGTGACGGCGTCCGGGTACAGCGGCGGGGTCCGCCGCTCGCTGGTCCAGGCGCGGTCGCCGAACACCCCGGGTATCCCGTGCGCACGGCACATCGCGTGGCACCATTCGGCGTTGTTCCGGGCGGAGACTGCGAGCATGGCCCGATCATGCCGTACCGTCCGCCGCACCGGGCCGGTGTCCCGGAGCGGAGACCGCAGTTCCGCCCCCGTTTACGGCGTCTGCGGGTGGCGAGCGCCCACCGAAGTGGTGAGCCCGCCGGTGCCCCCGCTCACATCGCCCGGACGCGGCGAACCATCGCGCCCCGCCGAACGTCGGAGGAGACGGGCAGACGAAACAGGGGGGTCATCGATGCGGAAGTTCCCGACGGGCCGGCGGGTGCCGGGCGGACCGGTGGGGCGCCGGGGCGGGCCCGGCGGACCGGTGCGGCGACTCCTCGGGCCCGGCGGGCTCCTGCGGCGCCTCCTCGGGCCGGGGACCACGCGGGGCGGGCGCGTACCGGGCGCGGCCGTGCGGCGCCCGCTCGTACCCGGCCCGCTGCTGCGGCGCCGGCTGGTGCCCCGGACCACGCGGGGCAGGCGGCGCACCGTGCAGGCGCTGATGCTCGCGGCGGTCTGCGCGCTCGCCCCGGCGACCTGGCTGCACGCCGTGGCCGGCGAACGCACCGGCACCGTCGCCGGCTCCCCCGAGCGCGATGTGGCCGTGGTGTTCGGCGCCGGGCTGCGCGAGGGCCGGCCGACCCCGTATCTGGCCCACCGGCTCGACACCGCGGCGGAGCTGTACCGCGCCGGGAAGGTCAGGGTCGTCCTCGTCACCGGGGACAACAGCCGGGCCGACTACGACGAGCCGGACGCGATGCGGACGTACCTCGTCCGGCGCGGTGTGCCGGACGACCGGATCGTCAGCGACCACGCGGGCTTCGACACCTGGGACTCCTGCGTCCGCGCCAAGAGGATCTTCGGGGTCGACCGGGCCGTGCTGGTGACCCAGGGCTTCCACATCAGGCGCGCGCTGGCGCTGTGCGACGCCGCGGGGATCGAGTCGTACGGCGTCGGCGTCGCCGAGCCCCACGACCGGGTCTGGTACTACGGCGGCGTGCGCGAGCTGTTCGCGGCCGGCAAGGCGGCACTGGACGTCGCGCTGCGGCCGGACCCGCGCTTCCTGGGGCCCCGCGAGCCGGGCGTCACCGAGGCCCTGGCCGCGGCGGCCACCGCGCCCTGAGCCGCTCACCGCGCCATACCCGGCCCGGGGAGCGCCGCGTACCGAGGCCGTAATGCGGAAAGCGGGCCGCCGTAACACGGACGACGCACGCTGGAGCGCATGTCCCACGCACCGGCCCCGGCGCCCGCCCCCGCCCTCGTCCCGACCCACTGCCCCTACTGCGCCCTGCAGTGCGGGATGAACCTGCGCGGGTCCGGGGAGACGGTCGAGGTCGTGGAGCGGGACGACTTCCCGGTCAACCGGGGTGCTCTGTGCGGCAAGGGACGCACGGCACCCGCGGTGCTCTCCTCCCGGGTCAGGCTGACCGGGCCCCTGGTCCGACGCCCCGCCACAGGCAGGCTCGAACCGGCCACCTGGGAGGAGGCTCTCCGCGTCACCGCCGACGGACTGCGGCGCACCCGCGCACGGCACGGGGCGGACGCCGTCGGCGTGTTCGGCGGCGGGGGCCTCACCAACGAGAAGGCGTACGCGCTGGGCAAGTTCGCACGGGTGGTGCTCGGCACCTCCCAGATCGACTACAACGGGCGCTTCTGCATGTCCTCGGCGGCGGCCGCGCACAACAAGGCGTTCGGGCTGGACCGGGGGCTGCCCTTCCCGCTGGAGGACATCCCGCGCACCGGCTGCGTCCTCCTCGTCGGCTCCAACCTCGCCGAGACCATGCCGCCCGCGCTGCGGTACCTCACCGAGCTGAAGGACAACGGCGGCACGCTGATCGTCGTCGACCCGCGCCGTACGAAGACCGCGGAGCAGGCCGACCTGCACCTCGCGCCGCGCCCGGGCACCGATCTCGCGCTCGCGCTCGGGCTGCTGCACCTGGTGGTGGCGCAGGGCCGCACCGACCGGGAGTTCATCCGGGAGCGCACGACCGGGTGGGAGGAGGCCAGGGCGGCCGCCATGGCGCACTGGCCCGAGCTGGTCGAACGGATCACCGGGGTGGGCGTTCCCCGGCTGCGGGAGGCCGCGGCCCTGTTCTGCGACGCCCCGAACGCGATGGTGCTCACCGCCCGCGGGCCGGAACAGCAGTCCAAGGGCACGGACACGGTCGGTGCCTGGATCAACCTCGCCCTCGCCACCGGCAACGCGGGCCGGCCGCTGGCCGGCTACGGCTGCCTCACCGGCCAGGGCAACGGGCAGGGCGGCCGGGAGCACGGCCAGAAGGCCGACCAGCTCCCCGGGTACCGCAAGCTCGACGACCCGGCCGCACGTGCGCATGTGGCCGGGGTGTGGGGGGTCGACCCCGACTCGCTGCCCGGCCCCGGCCGGAGCGCGTACGAACTGCTCGACGCGCTGGGCCGGGACGTACGGTCGCTGCTGCTGATGGGTTCGAACCCGGTGGTGTCCGCACCCCGGGCCGCGCACGTGGAGGAACGGCTGCGCTCCCTGGACTTCCTCGCCGTCGCCGACGTGGTCCTGTCGGAGACGGCGGAACTGGCGGACGTCGTCCTGCCGGTGACCCAGTGGGCGGAGGAGACGGGGACGACGACCAACCTGGAGGGCAGGGTGCTGCTGCGCCGCCGGGCGCTGACACCGCCGCCGGGGGTGCGCAGCGATCTGGAGGTCATCCACGGACTCGCCGGGCTGCTGGGGCACGAGAAGGGCTTCCCCACGGACCCGGAAGAGGTCTTCGGGGAGCTGCGGCGCGCCTCGTCCGGCGGCCCCGCGGACTACGCGGGCATCAGCTACCGGCGGCTGGAGGAGGAGCAGGGCGTGTTCTGGCCCTGCCCGGAGCCGGGCGTGCCCGGACAGGGGGCGGGCATGCCCGGATCGGGGCCGAGGTTGGAGGCCGGGGAGACCGGCGGGCCCGCACGCGAACCGGGCACGGGGGCCGGACAGACCGGCGGACCCGCACGCGAACCGGCCATGGAGGCCGGGCAGACCGGCGGACCGGCCGGGGAGCCCCACCCGGGGACGCCGCGGCTGTTCCTCGACCGGTTCGCGACACCGGACGGGCGGGCGAGGTTCGTGCCCGTGGTGCACCGGGAGGCCGCCGAGCCCACCGACGCCGAGTACCCCGTCGTGCTGACCACCGGACGGGTCGTGGCCCAGTACCAGTCGGGGGCTCAGACCCGCCGGGTGGACGAGCTGAACGCGGCCGCCCCCGGCCCGTTCGTCCAACTGCATCCGCAGCTCGCGGCGCGGGTGGGGGTCGCGGACGGCGAGCCGGTCGCGGTGGTCTCGCGCCGCGGCCGGGCGGTCGCACCGGCCCGGGTGAGCGAGGCGATCCGCCCCGACACGGTGTTCATGCCCTTCCACTGGCCGGGGGCGGGCCGCGCCAACACGCTGACCAACCCGGCTCTCGACCCGACGTCGCGGATGCCGGAGTTCAAGGTCTGCGCGGTGCGCCTGGAGCGGTCGCAGGACTGACGGGGGCGCGCGGCCGGGCAGCGGTGACGCGCCGCGCCGGCCGTGGCGCCGGCCGTGGCGTCAGCCCCGCGCGGACCAGTCGCCGCCGGGGATCGGGGTGCCCTTCGCACGCAGTTCTCGTGCCACCGGTCCCGCCGCCAGGTACACCCAGGCCGGTACCCCGCCCGACGCCGTGTGGACGGTGCGCTCGACCCGCACAAAGAGGTTGCGCGGGTCGCCGGGGCCGAAGTACTCCTCCAGGCGGTCGAGTACGGCCACGAGCCCGCCGTACCGCTCCGGCGCCGCGGTGACGAGTTCGCCGGTGACGACACCGTCGCCCTCGACGGCGTACGGGTAGCCCGGCCCCTCGTACAGCAGCGCGCCGCGCAACCGGGCGGGTTCCTCGGCCGCGGTGCTCCCGCGCAGGTAGAGGTCGTGGTTGTGCCGGCCCGCGCGGAGGGTGCCGTAGACGAAGAACGGCAGCCGGGGCTCCCCGTGCCGGCCCGTCACGCCCGCTCCGCGGTCTCCGCCGCGATCCACGCCAGGTACTCCGCGCTGCCCCGGAGGACCGGTGTCGCGATGATCTCGGGGGTGTCGTAGTCGTGGTGGGCGAGCAGATGCGCCTCCAGGGCGTCATAGCGTTCCTCGGTGGTCTTCAGCAGGACCTGCCACTCCTCACCGGTCTCGATGGCGTTCCGCCAGTGGTACACGGAGGTGACAGGCGCCGAGATCTGCGCGCAGGCGGCCAGCCTCGCCTCCACCGCGCCGCGGGCCAGCTCCTCGGCCTTGGCGGCGCTGTCGGTGGTGGTCACAACGGTCAGGGCCCGGGTCACGAACACTCCTCGTTCGGCGCGGACCGGCACGTCCACGCGGCTTCGGCCCCGGCAGGGGCCGGGCCCACGGCCGTACGTCTACCACCGACCCGGCCCGGTGATCCAGTGCCCCGTCCGCCCCGGCCCGGCCTGGTGATCCAGTGCCCGTCCGCCCCAGTCCGCTCCCGCCAGTTCCCGCCAGTTCCCCTCAGCCCCCGTCAGCCCCCGTCAGCCCCCGTACGGCCGACGGGCCTTGGCCTCCCGCAGCGCGGCGCCCCACCAGGCGAGCTGGTCGAGCATGGTCTTGACGGCGGCCTCGGGCGCGGCCGGATCCCGGTGCCGCCCCTCGGTGTCGAACTGCCGCCCGGCGTTCGCGAAGGAGACGGTGTCCCGGACGGTGACGGCGTGCATCTCGGCGAAGACCTGGCGCAGCTGCTCCACGGCGCGCAGCCCGCCGGAGACGCCACCGTAGGAGAGGAACCCGACGGGCTTGGCCTGCCACTCGGTGAAGTGCCAGTCGACGAGGTTCTTCAGCGCGGCGGGGAACGAGTGGTTGTACTCGGGGGTGAGGACGACGAACGCGTCGGCGTCCGCGAGCCGGGGCGAGACCTTGGCGAGTTCGGCACGCACGGCCGCGCCGGGACTGCCGGAGAGCACGGTGGGGAGCTGCACCTCGGCGAGGTCGACGACATCGACCGCGAAGTCCTCGCGGGCGCGGGCCCGGTCGAGGAACCAGTCGGCGACGACCGGCGCGAAGCGGCCCTCCCGGTTGCTGCCCACGACGAGGGCGAGCCTCAGGGGTCCGGCGGCCCCGGTCACGGTGGCGGACGGGGCCGCGGCCCCGGTCGTGGACGGGGCGATGGATACGGACGGGGCGGAGGATGCCTGCGGGGTGTGATTCATGCGGATCAGCGTGATACTTAAACCTTCGTTGAAGTCAATCGATAGGCTGGTTCCATGTCGCATCTCGCCCGGGAGGCCAGGGAAGTCACGGTCGGTGAGCTGGCGCACCGCAGCGGTGCAGCCCCCTCGGCACTGCGCTTCTACGAGCGCGAAGGGCTGATCAGCAGCCGCCGCACCTCCGGCAACCAGCGGCGCTACAGCAGGGACACGCTGCGCCGGGTCGCGTTCATCCGGACCTCGCAGCGGCTGGGCATCCCGCTGGCCGCCATCCGCGAGGTGCTGGGGCTGCTGCCGGACGACCGCACACCCACCCGGGAGGACTGGGCCCGGATCTCCGAGTGCTGGCGCGAGGACCTGGACGCCCGGATCCGCACGCTCCAGCGGCTCCGGGACAACCTCACGGAGTGCATCGGCTGCGGCTGCCTGTCGCTGGACCGGTGCGTGCTGTCCAACCCCGGCGACGAACTGGCCGCGCACGGCCCCGGGCCCCGCCGTCTGATCGAGGACTGAGCGCCCGGGGACGGGCCCGCCCGGCGAAACCGGATCGGCCGGGACCGGGGACGGGCGCGCCCGGCGGAACCGGGTCGGCCGGGACCAGCGCCGCCGGGGACTGCCTGGATCGCCCGGGACCGCCCGGGACCGCCCGGGACCGCCCGCGACTGCCGGGGCCGCCCGGAACCGGGGCAGACCTTAGGGTGGGCGGATGACGAACCGGCCGGACGTGCACATCGAGATCGACGGCCGGCCGGCGACCGGGCTGGATCCCGCCGTGGTGCCGCTGCTCCAGGGTGCCTACGGCCACTTCACCGCGATGCAGGTGCGCGACGGCCGGACCCGGGGACTGGCGCTGCACCTGGAACGGCTGGACCGTGCGACACGGGAGCTGTTCGGCACGGGCCTCGACGGGGACCGCGTACGGACACTGGTGCGCCACGCGCTCGACCGGGGCGGCCGGAGCGACGCGGGTGTGCGGGTGTACGTGTACGGGGCGGCCGCCGAAGGCGGTGCGCCGACGGTGGTGGTGACCGTGCGGGAGGCGCGGACCATGCCTCCGCGGCCGCGGAGCATGATGCCGGTGCCGTTCCTGCGTCCGGTCCCGCACGTCAAGCACGCGGGCGGGGTCGGCCAGCCGTACTACGGGCGTGCCGCCGCCCTGGCGGGCTTCGACGACGCGCTGCTGACCGGCCCCGGCGGGGAGATCGCGGAAGGCCATGTCGCCAACGTCGCCCTCTGGAACGGCACCTCGCTGGTCTGGCCCGAGGCACCGGCGCTGCGCGGGGTCACCATGGCGCTGCTGGAGCGGCTGCTGCCGTCCGTGCACCGGGAGGTGCTGCTCGCGGACCTCGGCTCCTACCCGGCGGCGGTGCTGATGAACTCGCAGGGCATCGCGCCCGTCCACCGGATCGGCACGACGGAGCTCGCAGTGGACGAGGAGCTGATACGCCGGCTGACCGAGGCGTACGCGGCGGTCCCCTGGGACGGGATCTGACGGCACCCCGCCGTACCCGGGCGCAACGCGCCACCCGGCGTGTCACTCGTTCGGCGCGGTCGTTCGCACCGCCCGGCCAATGGCGCAATCACACCGCTGTGACCTGCTGCGACACCCCGGGATCAACACGACACGCCGTACGGCGCGAGCGAATCTGATCGCCCATCAGCAGGCGTGGGTGGCGGACTGCCCCTTACCTCTTGAGGTGTAGGAACGGCCTCCGGCACCACGGTCCGGCGGCACGGCCAACGCCCCGGAGGACGTCATGCGCACCACCGCCCGCCTGCTGGCCGGACCCGCGCTCGCGGCCGCCTGCGTCGGTGCGGCGGCCGCGCCCGCCGCCCGGGCGGCCGACCCCGGGATGCTGACCCTGTCCCCTTCCAGCACCACCGCCGGTGCCTCCGTGACCGCGAGTACCACCGCGTGCGGCAAGCGCGGTCACGGCACGGGCGATGCCGAGTCGCTCGGCGCGGACGGGTTCGACCTGGCACCCGGCGCCGGGGAGGGCGCGGCGGTCGGCAGGTTCACGGTGCCCGAGGACACCGAGCCGGGGACGTACACGGTCTCCGTGCTCTGCGACAACGGCAAGAAGGCCTTCGGAGATCTCGTGGTGCGGGCCCACGGGCACGAACCGAGCGGCCATGTGAAGACGGGAGTCGGCGGCAGCGTCGGCCCCGACATCACCCAGATCGCGGCGGGGGCGGCCGTCCTGGCCGCGGCCGCCGTCGGCGGGACCTGGCTCCTGCGCCGTCGGGCGAGCGGCGCGCAGGGCTGACGGAGAGCGTTCGCGCTCGGCCTCCACCGTCCCTCGTACCGCCGTCCCCGCCCCCGTCACGCTTCGTCCGGCTGACGGGGGCGGGGAGTTCCCCCCTCCCGGACCGGGCACCCGGGGACTCCCGGAGGCTCTCGGAGGAGCCCATGAAGTCGAACGGGTGGCTGCTGGCCCTGGCCGTCTGCGCCGGGGTGTGGCTGGTGCAGAACGGGGCTCGGCCCGTCACCCCGCCCGCCCCCTCCGCCGCCGAGGCCTTCGCCACCGGCCGGCACACGGATGCCGCCGCACCCCCGCTGCCGCCGTCGCCGCCGGTGCGGCTGCGCATCCCGCGGATCGCCGTGGACACCCCCCTGACCCGCCTCGGACTGGCCGCCGACAACAGCCTGGAGGTCCCTCCCGCCGACCGGGGCGGGGTGGCCGGCTGGTACGGCGGCGGCACCACTCCGGGTGCCCGGGGCACCGCGATCGTCGCCGGCCATGTCGACGACGCCGACGGGCCCGCCGTCTTCTACAAGCTGGGCACGCTGAGGAGGGGCAACCGCATCGAGGTGCTCCGCGAGGACGGCCGCACGGCGGTCTTCACGGTCGACGCGGTGGAGGTGTACGAGAACGACGCCTTCCCCGACCGGAAGGTGTACGGGGCCTCGCGCCGGGCCGAGCTGCGGGTGATCACCTGCGGCGGCCCGTTCGACCCGCGGACGGGCTACCGGGGCAACGTGGTGGCCTTCGCGCACCTGGTCGGGGTGCGCGGACCGGTCCGGTCCTGAGGGCGCACCACGTATGCGGGCGCGCCGCGCCTGCGGGGACGGAGCGCCCGGCCATCCGGCGATCCGGCGGTCCGGCCCGCCCGCCCTCCGACGTCCGGCGATCCGGCGATCGCGCGATCCGGCGACTGCCGCCCGCACTCCCCGCCGCCGGCCCGCACTCCCCGCCGCCGGCCCGCACTCCCCGCCGCCGGCCCGCACTCCCCGCCGACTACCCCGACCACTGGTCGAACGCCAGCTTCGCCACCAGCGAGAACACGACCACGAGCAGCACCCCGCGCACGAACTCCGCGCCTCTGCGGAGGGCCGTCCACGCCCCGAACATGCCGCCCGCCAGGTTGAACACCGCCATCAGCGCGGCCAGCCGCCACAGCACCGTCCCCTGGTAGGCGAACATCGCGAGGGCGCCGGCGTTGGTGCACACGTTGACGATCTTGGCGGTGGCGGAGGCCGTGACCAGGTCCAGATGGAGCACGGCGGTCAGGGCGAGCACCAGGAAGGTGCCGGTTCCGGGCCCGAACAGGCCGTCGTAGAAGCCGATGCCGCCGCCGACGAGGACGACCGCGGTGGCGATCCGGGCGCGGGTGACGGGTCCGCGGTCCACGTGGGCTCCGAAGGACGGGCGCAGCATGACGAACGCCGCGACACCCAGCAGCACCACCATGATCACCGGCCGGAGCACGTCGCTGCTGATGCCCGCCGCGAAGAACGCCCCGCCCATGGAGCCGGCGAGCGCCGCGAGTCCGATGCGTACGGCCGTCCCCACCTGGACCGGGGCCTTGCGGACATAGGTGACCGCCGCGCCGGTGGTGCCGACGATGGCGACCGCCTTGTTGGTGCCGAGGATCTGCGCGGCGGGCACCTGCGGCATGCCGAGCAGCAGCGCCGGAAGGAGCAGCAGGCCGCCGCCGCCGACCACCGCGTCGATCCAGCCGGCCGCCATCGCTGCGACACACAGGAGGACGAGCGTGGTCAGCGGTATGTCAGGCATGGCCGCGACCCTACGGAGAAGATGCGTGCGCCGTCCATCGAACCCCTGAGTCTTGAGCTACCTCTGAGGTTCCCCGGGCCGGCTCCGGGGTTCCGCGTACCGGCCCTCCCCACGGGGTTCCCCGGTCCGGCAGCGCACCCGGCCGCGCACCGGGGCCCCCTCACACACCGGGCCGGCGAGCGCTGAGCGCAGTGTTCCGCACGGGAAACAACCGGGATGCCGACGGGTAACACCCGCCCTTCAGTCTGCGTACATGGATTCGAGGATCGTGGTGATCGGCGCCGGGATGGCGGGAGCGCGGCTGGCGCGGCAACTCGCCCCGGCGTACGACGTCACGCTGCTCGGCGAGGAGTCGCACGCCCCCTACAACAGGGTGCTGCTGGCCGACGTCCTGGCAGGCCGGTACGGACCCGAGGTGATCGCGCTGCCCCCGGTCCCGGCCGACGGGGCCGAGGTGCGGCGCGGAGTGCGGGCGGTACGGATCGACCGCGGGACGCGGACCGTGCACTGCGCGGACGGCTCGGCGGTGGTGTACGACCGCCTGGTGCTGGCGACCGGCTCGAACCCGGTGCTGCCGCCGCTGCGCGGGCTCGACGGCGGACTGCCCGGCGGCGTCCACCCCTTCCGCACCCTCGACGACTGCCTGGCGCTGGCGGCCGTGGCCCGGCCCGGCAGCCGCGCGGTCGTCGTCGGCGGCGGGCTGCTCGGCGTCTCCGCCGCGCGGGCGCTGGCGGAACGCGGCACGGACGTGGTCGTCGCCCACCAGGGCCCCACCCTGATGGACCGCCATCTCGACCCGGAGGGCGGCGGGCTGGTGCGCCGCCATCTGGAGGGCCTCGGCGCGGAGGTCCACACCGAGTGCCACGTCCGCGGGCTGCGCCACCGCGACGGGGCCGTCACCGGTGTCGAACTCGCCAACGGCTTCGTCCTCGACGCCGACCACGTGGTCCTCGCCTGCGGCGTCCGGCCTCGCGTCGGCCTCGCGGCGGACGCGGGCCTCACGGTCCGCCAGGGCGTCGTCGTCGACGACACCCTGACCACCTCCGACGCGCGCGTCCACGCCATCGGCGACTGCGCCGAACACGCGGGCACCGTGTACGGGCTGGCGGCCCCCGCCCTGGAGCAGGCCGACGTGCTCGCGGCGGTCCTGACGGCCGAACCCGCACCGGGCCGGGAGACGGGAGGCCCGCGCTACACCGGCACCCGGTCCCTCACCCGACTCACCCTCGGATCCGCCGGCGCCTTCGACATCGCCGCGTTCGGGGAGCCCTCGCCGCGGCCCGGGGACGACGTCGTGCGCCTCGCCGACGCCACCCGCGGCGCCTACCGGAAGGTCGTCGTCCGCGGCAACCGGCTCGTCGGCGGCGTACTCCTCGGCGACCTCGCCTCCGTCGGCGCGCTCGCCCGGACCTGGGAGGGCGACGAGCCGCTCCCGGACGCACCCCTGCTCCACCTGCTCACCACCGATGGAGGACTCTGAGATGACCACCCCCACGATCGTGCTCGTCGGCCACGGGATGGTCGGCCAGCACTTCCTGGAGGCCCTCGCGGAGCGGGGAGTCACCGGTCGCGCTCGGGTCGTCGTGCTGTGCGAGGAGCCGCGCCCCGCCTACGACCGGGTCCAGCTCACCTCGTACTTCTCCGGCCGCACACCCGACGAGCTGTCCCTCGTCGAGGACGGGTTCATGGCGCGGCACGGCATCGAACTCCACCTGGACGACCCGGCGGAGCGCATCGACCGCACCGCCCGCACGGTCACCTCCCGCAGCGGGCGGACGTTCCCGTACGACTCGCTCGTCCTGGCCACCGGCTCCTACCCGTTCGTGCCGCCCGTCCCGGGCCGCGACGCCGAGGGCTGCTTCGTCTACCGCACCATCGAGGACCTCCTCGCGATCGAGGAGTACGCCAAGACCTCCCGCACCGGAGTGGTCGTCGGCGGCGGACTCCTCGGTCTGGAGGCGGCCGGCGCGCTCAAGGGCCTGGGCCTGGACACCCACATCGTGGAGTTCGCGCCCCGGCTGATGCCGGTGCAGGTCGACGACGGCGGCGGCGCCGCGCTGCTGCGCACCATCGAGGGCATGGGCCTGACCGTCCACACCGGCGTCGGCACCCAGGAGATCGTCGCCGACGGCCCCGCCGTCACCGGCATGAACCTCTCCGACGGCTCGTCGCTCGCCACCGACCTGGTGGTCTTCTCCGCGGGCGTGCGCCCCCGCGACCAGCTGGCCCGCGACACCGGTCTCGCCGTCGGCGAACGCGGCGGCATCGCCGTCGACGAGCACTGCCGCACCTCCGACCCCGACGTGTACGCGATCGGCGAGTGCGCCCTCGCCTCGGACGGGCGGGTCTACGGTCTCGTCGCGCCCGGCTACGAGATGGCGAAGACCGTCGCGGACGTCCTCGCCGACCGGACCTCCGACACCACCTTCACCGGCGCCGACACCTCCACCAAGCTGAAGCTCCTCGGCGTGGACGTGGCCTCCTTCGGCGACGCGCACGGCACGGCCGACGGCTGCCTCGACGTCGTCTACTCCGACTCCCGCTCCGGGGTCTACAAGAAGCTGGTCGTCGCCGCGGACGGCGCCCTGCTCGGCGGCGTCCTCGTCGGCGACGCCGACTCGTACGGCATGCTCCGCCCCCTCACCGGCTCCGTACCGCCCGTGCCGCCCGAGCAGCTGGTACTGCCCGCCGGTGCCGGGGCGCCCGTCGCCCTCGGCCCGTCCGCGCTGCCCGACGAGGCCGTGATCTGCTCCTGCCACAACGTCACCAAGGGCGAGATCTGCGCCCACACCACCCTGCCCGAGGTGAAGAAGTGCACCAAGGCGGGCACCGGCTGCGGAAGCTGCGTCAAGGTCATCGGCCAGCTGCTGCCGCAGGCCGCCGACCAGGGCCTGTGCGGCTGCTTCTCCTACACCCGCAGTGAGCTGTACGAGATCGTCCGCACCCTCGGCCTCGCCTCTTACGCCGAACTGCTCGACTCGCACGGGCGGCAGGAGGCCCGCGGCGGCGACGGCTGCGAGATCTGCAAGCCCGCCGTCGGCTCGATCCTGGCCAGCCTCGGCGGCGGCTACATCCTCGACGGCGAGCAGGGGGCCCTCCAGGACACCAACGACCACTTCCTCGCCAATCTGCAGCGCAACGGCTCCTACTCGATCGTGCCGCGCATCCCCGGTGGCGAGATCACCCCCGAGAAGCTCATCGTGATCGGCGAGGTGGCCCGGGACTTCGGCCTCTACACCAAGATCACCGGCGGTCAGCGCATCGACATGTTCGGCGCCCGCGTGGACCAGCTGCCCGCGATCTGGACGCGGCTGGTGGACGCCGGCTTCGAGTCGGGCCACGCCTACGGGAAGTCGCTGCGCACGGTCAAGTCGTGCGTGGGGCAGACCTGGTGCCGCTACGGGGTCCAGGACAGCGTGCGCATGGCGATCGACCTCGAACTGCGCTACCGCGGCCTGCGCGCACCCCACAAGCTGAAGTCGGCGGTCTCCGGCTGCGCCCGCGAGTGCGCGGAGGCGCAGTCCAAGGACTTCGGCGTGATCGCCACCGCCAACGGCTGGAACCTGTACGTCGGCGGCAACGGCGGGGCCACCCCGCGCCACGCGGACCTGCTCGCCCAAGACCTGTCCGACGCCGAACTCGTCCGGCTCATCGACCGGTTCCTGATGTTCTACATCCGCACCGCGGACCGCCTGGAGCGCACCTCGGTCTGGCTGGAGCGCCTGGAGGGCGGACTCGACCACCTGCGGGACGTCGTGGTGCACGACTCCCTCGGGCTGTGCGGCGAACTCGAGGCCATGATGGCCCGGCACGTGGCGGGCTACCGCGACGAATGGGCCGCGACCCTCGACGACCCGGACCGGCTGCGCCGCTTCGTGTCGTTCGTGAACGCCCCGGGCGCACCGGACCCCTCCGTGAAGTTCGTCCCCGAGCGGGACCAGATCAAGCCGGACCTCACCGTTCTCACGCTGGAAAGGACGCTCACCCGATGACGATCCAGGACGCGCCCGCGGTCACACTCCAGATCGAACTGTCCGGCGCCTGGCTGCCCGTCTGCGAGATCACCCGGCTCACCCCGGGCCGCGGGATGGCCGCGCTGCTCCCCGACGGCCGGCAGGCCGCGGTCTTCCTGGACCGCGCGGGGACTCCGTACGCGATCGACAACCGCGACCCGTTCACCGGCGCCCAGGTCCTGTCCCGCGGCCTGCTGGGCTCCGCCGACGGGCGGCCGTTCGTCGCCTCCCCGCTGCTGAAGCAGCGGTTCGACCTGGCGACGGGCCGCTGCCTGGACGACGACGAGGTGTCGGTGGGCGTGTACCCGGTACGCCGGGCCTGACGGGAAACGGGCGGGCCCCGGCGGCCCGGCGATGCGGCCCGCCCGGCGATGCGGCGCTGCGGCGAGGCACGTGCGGCCGGCCCGGACGCGTGGAACTGCCGGACGCGCGGGGGCGGCGGAACTCCGGAGCGATGCCGGGCCGGGCCGGGCGTATGGTCCGTGCGGTAAACCGGGTGCGGTCCGGAGAGGGCCTCCGCTACTGTCGCCGCCCATGACGCTTCCCCGGGTACGTCCCCCCTTCGTGGCAGACGAGCGCACCCAGCTCGTCGGCTGGCTCGACATGCAGCGCGCGATCGTCCACTACAAGTGCGAGGGGCTCGCGGAGGCGGACGCCCACCGGCCGGTCCTGCCGGCCTCGCCCCTGATGACGGTGGCGGGCATCGTCTCCCATCTGCGCTGGACCGAGAACTCCTGGTTCGAGGTGCTCTTCCTCGGCCGGCCCGCCGACGGACCGCAGTTCGCCGAGGCGCCCGAGGACGCCGACATGCGCGTCGAGGGCGTCCCGCTGGCACGCCTGCTGGAGGAGTACCGGCGGCAGTGCGCGATCTCGAACGAGATCATCGCGGCCCACGCGCTCGACGAGACCGGCCGCCACCCCGACTACACGTCGTCCGCGGCGACCCTGCGCTGGATGCTGATCCACATGGTGGAGGAGACCGCCCGGCACGCCGGTCACCTGGACGCCGTCCGGGAACTGCTCGACGGGCAGAAGGGCTACTACTGACACGGCACCCGGCTGCCCGCGCCGCCCGGGAGCTGCGAAGGGCCGTTCCGGCGGGGCCACGACCGGCCCGGACGCCCGGACGCCCAGGCGCCTGACGGGTACTCAGACCGTCTCCTTACCAGGCCGTGCGGCCGGCCGTACTCTTGCGGCACGGCCCGCCGCCCCCGCCACACCCGGGACTACCGAGCGGGCACCACGGGGCAGGGGGGTCGCGCCGGCGAGACCGCCGGGTGACCGAGTAGCGGAGGAGTACCGCATGCCGTCGACGACCGGCTGGACCAGGCACGACATCCCCGACCAGAGCGGACGCACCGCCGTGGTCACCGGAGCCAACAGCGGCATCGGGCTGGTCACGGCCGGGGAACTGGCCCGGCGCGGGGCGCGGGTGCTGCTCGCCTGCCGCAGCGGGGCACGCGGCAGGCAGGCCGTCGAGCGCATCCGGCGCCAGGTGCCCGGCGCCGACGTGGAGTTCAGGCCGCTGGACCTGGCCGACCTGTCGTCCGTGCGAGCGTTCGCGGAGTCGTACACGCCCGGGACGCTCGACCTGCTCGTCAACAACGCGGGCGTGATGGCCCTGCCGTACGGCCGCACGGCCGACGGCTTCGAGACCCAGTTCGGGATCAACCACCTGGGGCACTTCGCCCTGACCGGACTGCTCGCCGGGAAGCTGCTGCACACCCCCGGCGCCCGCGTGGTGACCGTGTCCAGCGGGATGCACGCGCTGGCCAACGTCGACATGGGCGACCTGAACAGCGAGCGCCGCTACCACCGCTGGGTGGCCTACGCCCGCTCCAAGACGGCCAATCTGCTCTTCACGCACGAACTGGCGCGGCGGCTACGGGAGGCGGGTGCGGACGTCGTCGCGGCGGCCGCGCACCCCGGCTACGCGGCGACCAACCTTCAGACCGCCGGGGCGAGGATGGAGGGCCGCCGTACCGCGGAACGGCTCGCCGAGCTCGGCAACCGGGTCTTCGCCCAGTCCGCGGAGGCGGGGGCGCTGCCCACGCTGTACGCGGCGACCGCACCCGGTGTGCGCCCCGACTCGTTCACCGGCCCGCGCCTGATGGGGATGCGAGGCGCGCCCGCGCCGTCCCGGCGTGCCGGGTGGACGCTGAACGACGCCGCCGGTGAGCGGCTCTGGGTCGCCTCCGAGCAGCTCACCGGCGTGACATACGACGACCTCAAGCGCTGACCCGGGCCGGGTCGGCGGGCCGGTCCGGGCCCCGGGCTGGACTACTGGCCCTCGACGGCCTTCGGGTCCATCCAGACGATCTCCCAGATGTGGTGGTCCGGGTCCTGGAAGGAGCGGCCGTACATGAAGCCGTGGTCCATCGGCTCGTTCGCGGGTGAGCCCCCGGCCGCCAGGGCCGCGTCGGCCAGCTCGTCGACCTTCTCGCGGCTCTCGGCGCTCAGCGCGACGATCACCTCGGTGCTGGTGGCGGCGTCCGCGACGGCCTTCTTGGTGAAGTCCTTGAACTTGGCCTCGGTCAGCAGCATCGCGAAGATCGTGTCGCTGACGACCATGCAGGCGGCGGTCTCGTCGGTGAACCGGGGGTTGAAGGTGTAGCCGACGGCCTCCCAGAACGCCTTCGACGCGTCGAGGTCCTTCACCGGCAGGTTCACGAAGATCATCTGGGACATGGCGGGTGCCTCTCTGGTGGTCTTGCTCGTCGTCGCGCCTTGTGGCGTCGCTTGTCGTGGGTAGAGACCCCCGGGGCGGGCCGGACTCATCGCTCGCGGCGGGGGCATTTTCCGGAACGAGCGCGGCGGCCTCCCGGAGCGGGTGAGGCCGGCCGCCCACCGGGGCGCTCTCGACGGAGCCGCGGCGGACCTCGGGCACGGCCGGAGAGCCGAGCGGGCGTGCCGGCACCGGCGGGCGGCACCGGCGAGCGGCACCGGGTCGCTCCCGGGCCCGCCCGGGAGCCGGAGGCCGGGAGCGATAGGTCGCACGGCCGAGGGCCGGCTGTACGGGCCCGTACAGCCGGGCCCGTACAGCCGGGGCCGTACAGCCGGGGCCCGGAGCCGGGGCCCGGAGCCGGGGCCCGCGGAGCCGGGCGGGAGATGCGCGCCTGGCCGGGAACGGCCGGTCGCCCCGTCCCGCAGGGGACGTCTTCACGTCACCCCTCGTTGACGCAAAGTCAATTCCACGCTTCTAGGGTCCGTTGGCGCGCGACCCCGCCCCGCCGCCCGGCGGGGGGAAGGGCAGTCACGACCCCCTGGAGTGACAGTGGAACGACGCAGCTTCCTGCGTGGAGCGGTCATCGGCACGTCCGCGGCCGCCTTCGGCGGCACGCTGTGGCAGGGCGCCGCCTCCGCGGCCCCCGCACAGCCCGGCCCGGGACCGTACGGGGCGCTCGGCGCGGCCGACGCCAACGGCATCCGGCTGCCGGCCGGGTTCACCAGCAGGGTGATCGCCCGTTCCGGGCAGAAGGTCGCCTCCACCTCGTACACCTGGCACAACGCCCCCGACGGCGGCGCCTGCTTCGCCGACGGCTCCGGCTGGATCTATGTGTCCAACTCCGAGATCAACCCGTCCGGCGGGGCCAGCGCGGTCCGGTTCTCCTCGGCGGGCGCGATCACCGGGGCCTACCGGATCCTGTCGGGCACCCGCACCAACTGCGCGGGCGGCAAGACCCCGTGGAACACCTGGCTGTCGTGCGAGGAGGTCAGCCTCGGCTACGTCTACGAGACCGACCCCTGGGGGGTGAACGCCGCCGTCCGCCGGGACGCCATGGGCCGGTTCAAGCACGAGGCGGCGGCGGCCGACCCGGTCCGCAAGGTCGTGTACCTGACCGAGGACGAGAGCAACGGCTGCCTCTACCGCTTCATCCCGACGACCTGGGGCGACCTGTCCTCCGGAACGCTGCAGGTGCTGGTCGCCGGAACCGCCACCTCGGGCACGTTCGGCTGGGCGAACGTGCCCGACCCGGACGGCTCCCCCACCGCGACCCGCAGCCAGGTGTCCGGCGCGAAGAGGTTCAACGGCGGCGAGGGCTGCCACTACGCCAACGACACCGTCTGGTTCACCACCAAGGGCGACAACCGCCTCTGGCAGCTCAACCTCACCAGCGGCACCTATGAACTCGCCTACGACGACTCCCTGGTGACGGGCGGCTTGGCCCCGCTCACCGGCGTGGACAACGTCACCGGCTCGTCCTCGGGCGACCTGTTCGTCGCGGAGGACGGCGGCAACATGGAGATCTGCCTGATCACCCCGGACGACGTCGTCGCTCCGTTCCTGCGGATAGACGGCCAGTCCGGCTCGGAGATCACCGGACCCGCCTTCTCGCCGGACGGGCGGCGGCTGTACTTCTCCAGCCAGCGGGGGACCAGCGGCAGCTCGTCCGGCGGCATCACCTACGAGGTGACGGGACCGTTCCGGGCGTAAGTCCGGGCGCGAGCACCCCCGGCGGCTCCGGATCGCGCTGGGCGCGGCCCCTCAGCAGGGCCGTGCCCAGCGGCGTCATCGTGTGCAGCACCGCGTTCCCGTTCCGCAGCGTGACCACGAGCCCGGCCTCCCGCAGCACGCAGGCGTGCTGGCTGGCGGAGGCGAGCGACACCCCCGCCCGGCGGGCGAGTTCGCTCGTGGTGCAGCCGCTGCCGATGGACTGCAGCACCGCCGAGCGGGTGTGCCCCACGAGCCGGCCCAGCGACATCCCGTCCCGCTCCCAGGTCATCGGCGACCCGCTGTGCGTCAGCGGGTAGACCAGTACCGGCGGCAGCTCCGGGTCCCGGCGGACCACGGGCGTGCCGCGGCAGAAGTACGACGGCTGCAGCAGCAGCCCGCGCCCCTCCAGCCGCAGCTCGCGGTCCACCGGGTAGTCGGCCTCCAGTACCGGCGCGCGCCAGCGCAGCATCGGCGGCAGCGAGGCCAGCAGCTCGTCCGCGCCCCCGTCGAGCAGGGCCCGGCCGCGCACGGCCCGATCGGCCTCCACCGCCGCCTGGATGTGCGGCCAGTACGGCTCGATCGCCGACCGGTGGTAGCTGCGGAGCACCCCGACGAGCCGGTCCATCGGCCCGTCCGCGCCGTCGGCGAGCCCGGCGAGGCGGCCCGTGAGCACGGCGTGCGGCCGCTCCGCGGCGAGCAGCGCCAGCTCGGCCCCGAGCCTGCGCGCCGGGGTGGCCCGCACCGCCTCCAGGCCCTCGTCCAGGCCCTCCAGAGCCTCGGGCGGGGTCAGGAAGTCCGGGAAATAGCCGCGTTGCGGGACGAGCGCCGCGAGGAGCCGTGTTTCACCGTTGAGCCGGGCTCGGGTTTCCGTCCGCCATTCGCCGAAGACGGTGGCTCCGCGCCGGTCCCGTAAACGGTGGAAACTCAGAATCGTTTCCCACAAAACATCCGGTCTGGCCGCCATCCGCACCCTGGCGAGGTCTTCACCGGTGAAGTGGATTCGCAGCACGGAACCCCCACTGTTGCATCCGCAATCGCCCCCGTCACTGAGTATGCACGCAATCACAGGACGTTACCACGGTGTTTCAGCCACAGTTGAAACGCATCGCGTAACAGGGCGGCGAACCGAAAAGCTGTACGACGTCGGGCACGAAACCTTCGGGTACCGAGGGGCGAGGCAAAGACCGTGGGGGGCTTTCCGCGCCTGGCGGCGGTCGGCGAAGGTTGCGGCTCCGTGTCCGGCATCGGGAATGGAGCGCGGCCGGCGGGTGGGGATCCGTCGACCGCGCTCCGCCTGTTCTTTGCTCAACGAATGGCGAAAATCAAGCAACCGTTAAAACCCACTACTGGTCCGCTGTTCAACAGCACGCGTGGGCGGCAGACCCCGCCGCGGCACCGGTATAGGAAACGAGCGGGACAGACACCTCCGCACAAGGTGCCCGTCCCGCTCGTCTCGTGGTGCACCGGGACCGCCGGCCGGTCGGTGAGGGTCGGGGACCACCGACGGCCCCGGGGCCGGGGGCCGGCCGCGGGTGCGGCCGGGCGGATCAGCGGCTGTCGCTGCCGGAGGACTGCGCCGCCGCGCGGCCCGCCTCCAGACGCGCCACGGGGATCCGGAACGGCGAGCAGGAGACGTAGTCCAGGCCCACCTCGTGGAAGAAGTGCACCGACTCCGGGTCACCGCCGTGCTCGCCGCACACACCGAGCTTCAGGTCCGGCCGGGTGGCCCGGCCGGCCGCCACCGCGTTGCGCACCAGCGAGCCGACGCCGTCCTTGTCGATCGTCTCGAACGGGCTGACGCCGAAGATGCCCTTCTCCAGGTAGGCGGTGAAGAACGAGGCCTCCACGTCGTCCCGGCTGAAGCCCCACACGGTCTGGGTGAGGTCGTTGGTACCGAAGGAGAAGAACTCCGCGGCCTCGGCGATCTGGCCGGCCGTCAGGGCCGCGCGGGGCAGCTCGATCATCGTGCCGAGGGCCAGCCGCAGGTCCACGCCCGTGGCCGCCTCGACCTCGGCGATCACCTGCTCGGCCTCCTCGCGCACGATCTCCAGCTCCTGCACGGTACCCACGAGCGGGATCATGATCTCGGCGCGCGGGTCGCCCTTGGCGTTGCGGCGCTCCGCCGCGGCCTCCGCGATGGCCCGCACCTGCATGGTGAACAGCCCCGGGATGACCAGGCCGAGACGGACTCCGCGCAGGCCCAGCATCGGGTTCTGCTCGTGCAGCCGGTGCACCGCCTGCAGCAGGCGCAGGTCGTTCTCGTTGGCGTCCTTGCGGGCCTCGGCGAGCGCGACGCGCACCGACAGCTCGGTGATGTCCGGCAGGAACTCGTGCAGCGGCGGGTCCAGCAGCCGCACCGTCACCGGCAGCCCGTCCATCGCCTCGAACAGCTCGACGAAGTCCTTCTTCTGCAGCGGCAGCAGCGCCTTCAGCGCGTCCTCGCGCTCGTCGTCGGTGTCGGCGAGGATCAGCTTCTCGACCATCTCGCGGCGCTCGCCGAGGAACATGTGCTCGGTGCGGCACAGCCCGATCCCCTGGGCACCGAAGCGGCGGGCACGCAGCGCGTCCTCGGCGTTGTCGGCGTTGGCCCGTACCCGCAGCCGGCGCACCCGGTCCGCGTAGGCCATGATCCGGTGCACGGCCTGGACCAGTTCGTCGGCGTCGTCGGCGCCCGCGTGCATCCGGCCCTCGAAGTACTCCACCACCGGGGACGGCACGACCGGGACCTCACCCAGGTACACCTTGCCGGTGGAGCCGTCGATGGAGACGACGTCGCCCTCCTCCACCACCGTGCCGTTCACCGTCATCCGGCGGCGCTTGGTGTCGACCTCCAGCTCCTCGGCGCCGCAGACACAGGTCTTGCCCATGCCGCGGGCGACGACGGCGGCGTGCGAGGTCTTCCCGCCGCGGGAGGTCAGGATGCCCTCGGCCGCGATCATGCCGTCGAGGTCGTCCGGGTTGGTCTCACGGCGGATCAGGATGACCTTCTCGCCGGAGCGCGACCACTTGACCGCCGTGTAGGAGTCGAAGACGGCCTTGCCGACCGCCGCACCGGGGGAGGCGGCGATGCCGCGGCCGAGCTTCTCGACCCGTGCGGTCTCGTCGAAGCGCGGGAACATCAGCTGCGCGAGCTGGGCGCCGGTGACGCGCTGCAGCGCCTCGGCCTCGTCGATCAGGCCCTGGTCCACGAGCTGGGTGGCGATCCGGAAGGCGGCACCCGCGGTGCGCTTGCCGACCCGGGTCTGCAGCATCCACAGCCGGCCGCGCTCGATGGTGAACTCGATGTCGCACAGGTCCTTGTAGTGCGTCTCGAGCGTCTCCATGATCTGCATCAGCTGGTCGTACGACTTCTTGTCGATCGACTCCAGGTCCGCCAGCGGCACGGTGTTGCGGATACCGGCCACGACGTCCTCGCCCTGCGCGTTCTGCAGGTAGTCGCCGTAGACGCCCTGGTGGCCGGAGGCGGGGTCGCGGGTGAAGGCGACACCGGTGCCGGAGTCCGGGCCGAGGTTGCCGAAGACCATGGAGCAGACGTTGACCGCGGTGCCGAGGTCGTGCGGGATGCGCTCCTGGCGGCGGTAGAGCTTCGCCCGGTCCCCGTTCCAGGAGTCGAAGACGGCCTTGATGGCCAGGTCCATCTGCTCGCGCGGGTCCTGCGGGAAGTCGCGGCCGGTCTCCGACTTGACGATCTTCTTGAACTGCTTGACCAGCTTCTTCAGATCGGCGGCGTCGAGGTCGGTGTCGACCGTGACCTTCTTGGCCTCCTTGGCCGCGTCCAGGGCGTCCTCGAACAGCTCGCCTTCGACCCCGAGGACCGTCTTGCCGAACATCTGGATGAGCCGGCGGTAGGAGTCCCACGCGAAGCGCTCGTCACCGGCCTGCCGGGCGAGGCCCTCCACCGACGTGTCGGACAGGCCGATGTTCAGGACGGTGTCCATCATCCCCGGCATGGAGAACTTGGCGCCGGAACGCACGGACACCAGCAGCGGGTCCTCGGACTGGCCGAGCTTCTTGCCCATCCGCTGCTCCAGCGCGTCGAGGTGCGCACTCACCTCGTCACGCAGTGCCGCGGGCTCCTCGCCGCTGTCGAGGTAGACCTTGCAGGCCTCGGTGGTGATGGTGAAGCCCGGAGGGACGGGCAGACCGAGGTTGGTCATCTCGGCGAGGTTCGCACCCTTGCCGCCGAGGAGGTCCTTGAGGTCCTTGTTGCCCTCGGTGAAGTCGTAGACGAACTTCTGATCTTTGATTTCCGACACGGGTCTCGACTCCTCGAGGACTCGGTGGCTGCCCTGACGGCGAGGAACATACCCAGATCGAAGGCACGTGGGTACGTCCACTTGTCCGTCATTCGGCCGTAACCACCCGTCCGCCAGCAGATCGCAGGTTTCCGATACGTAAAGCGGTAGCGCCGCACCTCTTCACCCCTCGAAGGACGCTTGACCCAAAGCGGAACATCGCCGCTCAGATGAGCATCCTTCCAGGCATCTGAGTTCACTTTTTGAACACGGAAGGGGTGGCACGCAGTGCCACCCCTTCCGAAGTCACAGCCACCCCAAGAGCGCTCATCTGAGCGCAACCCCTATCAGGGGTGGCGAGAATCACGCCGCCGGGAACGACCGGATCCCACCATCCGGACCCGCTCGCACCCGGATCCGGACCGGCCTCCCGACCCGCCGCCCGGTCAGCCCCCGGACGTGTCCAGCTCCGCATCCTCGCTCACACCTGCACAGTCGTACGGATCCTTCAGCCAGCCGTCCGGCAGCACCACCCGGTTGTTCCCCGACGTACGCCCGCGCGGGCCGTCCGCACCCGACGGCCACGGCTGCTCCAGGTCCAGCGTGCTCAGCTGAGCGCGCAGCTCCTCCAGCGACGACGTCACCGCCAGCCGCTTGCGCATCTCCGACCCGACCGCGAACCCCTTCAGGTACCACGCCACATGCTTACGGAAGTCGATCACGCCACGGGACTCGTCCCCGATCCACTCCCCCAGCAGCCGGGCATGGCGCACCATCACCTCCGCGACCTCCCGCAGCGACGGCCGCGCCCACGCTCCCGACCCCTCGAAGGCACCGACCAGATCGCCGAACAGCCACGGCCGCCCCAGGCAGCCGCGCCCCACGACCACCCCGTCGCAGCCCGTCTCCCGCATCATCCGCAGCGCGTCGCCGGCCGACCAGATGTCCCCGTTCCCGAGCACCGGGATCTCCGGCACATGGTCCTTCAGCCGGGCGATCGCGTCCCAGTCCGCCGTACCGCCGTAGTGCTGGGCAGCCGTGCGCCCGTGCAGGGCGATCGCCGTGACACCCTCCTCGACCGCGATCCGCCCCGCGTCGAGATAGGTGAGGTGGTCGTCGTCGATGCCCTTGCGCATCTTCATCGTGACCGGCAGATCCCCGGCGTTGCCGACCGCCTCGCCCAGGATCGCCCGCAGCAGATTCCGCTTGTACGGGAGCGCCGAGCCGCCCCCCTTGCGCGTCACCTTGGGCACCGGGCAGCCGAAGTTCAGATCGATGTGATCCGCCAGGTCCTCGTCCACGATCATGCGGACGGCCTTGCCGACCGTGACCGGGTCCACGCCGTACAACTGGATCGAACGCGGCCGCTCCGACGCGTCGAAGTGGATGAGCTGCATGGTCTTCTCGTTGCGCTCGACCAGCGCCCGGGTCGTGATCATCTCGCTGACGAACAGCCCCTTGCCCCCGCTGAACTCCCGGCAGAGGGTGCGGAACGGCGCGTTGGTGATACCGGCCATGGGCGCGAGCACCACCGGGGGCTGCACGGCATGCGGGCCGATGGACAGCGTCGGGGTCTGAGCGAGCGTGGTCATTCGACCATTGTCGCGCACTGCCGAGTCAATTAGTTAGACGCACTATCCAGGCAGGGGAAGCCGGGGAAACAGGGGAGAACCGGCCTCAGGCGTCGTGGCACGTCCGGGCCCGCGCGCCCTCCCTGGTCCGGCCCCTCGACGTGGCGCGCCGGGGGTGGCGGCGGAGGTACTCCCCCTCGAGAGCGCCCATCCGGGAGGTGTGCGTCTCCAGGGCGTCGTCGGAGCCGTACAGCAGGGTCTCGTGACGAGTGCGGTGGATGGCCTCCAGCTCCTTCAGCAGCTGCCCGTCCTCCAGCCGCTCCGGCGGCACTCCGCGGTCCTGCTCCGCCATGTCACACCTCCGGTAGGTACACCCCTTCCATCATGGCCCCGGATCGGGCGACCGCATCCGAGGACGGAAGTGCCCGGACCACCAGGTGGTCCGGGCACTTCGGGACAAGCGGGTGTCAGCCCTGCGCACCGCTCTCGCCCTGGGACGCCTCGCCCTGGGCGTCGTCGGCATGGGCGTCGTCGGCATGGGCGCCGCCTGCAGGATGGGCCCGCTCGCGCATCCTGCGCAGCAGCTCCTGCTTCTGGTCGGCGGCCGCCCGGCGGTCCGCCTGGCCCGCCGGGCCGTCGCCCCGCTGGTCGGCGCGGGACAGCTTTCTGCGCTGCCCGCCTACGCCGAGGAGGTTGTTGCGGCCTTTGGCCACGGGGTTCTCCCATCGTGGTGAGAAGTGGTGTGGATGTCACTGGTGGGGGCGGGGTGTGCCCGCCGCACTCTCACTCGTAGATCTGGGCGAAGGAGGACATGCGGCGACGGTACCGGGCCAGGCCTGGTCGAGCACCCGGTTTTCCGGCCTGGTCAGGCGCGCTGCGCTTCGCATCGACAGATGACGACTGACAGATTTTGAAATCTGTCATCCGTCATGCCATAGTTGTCATCGCCAGAGACCTCACCTCACCGAGGAGCCCCTCTCATGCCCTCCCCTACTTCGCCTACTTCGCCTACTTCGCCTACCTCCCCTACCTCCGTCACCTCCCCCGTCTCCGCCAGCACCTCCGCTGCCTCCACTCCCTCCTCCGCCAGCACTTCCGCTGCCCCGACTCCCCCCTCATCGACTTCTCCGGCCTCATCGACCTCTCCGGCCCCATCGACCTCCCCGGCGCCCCGTCCCCTCCCCACCAGATCCCTCGGTGCCACCGGCCCCCGCGTGTCCGCGATAGGCCTGGGCGCCATGGGCATGTCGGCGCTCTACGGTGACGCCGATCGCTCGGAGTCGATCGCGACCATCCACGCCGCCCTCGACGCCGGTGTCACGCTGATCGACACGGGCGACTTCTACGGCATGGGCCACAACGAGATGCTGATCCGCGAGGCACTTGGCACCGCTTCGGCGGGCAGCCGCGAGAAGGCGCTGATCAGCGTGAAGTTCGGGGCCCTACGTGACCCGGACGGCGGCTGGTCCGGCTACGACGGCCGCCCGGCCGCGGTGCGGAACTTCGCGGCGTACTCGCTCCAACGGCTGGGCACCGACCACATCGACGTCTACCGGATCGCCCGTGTCGACCCCGATGTACCGATCGAGGAGACCGTCGGCGCGATCGCCGAACTGGTCGAGGCGGGCCATGTCCGGCACATCGGCCTCTCCGAGGTCGGTGCCGGCACGCTCCGCCGCGCGGCGGCGGTCGCCCCCATCAGCGATCTGCAGATCGAGTACTCGCTGATCTCCCGCGGTATCGAGGACGCGATCCTGCCCACGGCGCGGGAGCTGGGCATCGGCGTCACGGCGTACGGGGTGCTGTCCCGCGGTCTGCTCTCCGGGCACTTCGGCGGCGACCGGAAGCTGGCGGCCGACGACTTCCGGGGGATGAGCCCTCGCTTCCAGGGCGGCAATCTGCGCCACAACCTCGAACTCGTGGAGCGGCTGCGCGAGATCGCCGGGCAGAAGGGGGTGTCGGTCGCCCAGTTGGCGATCGCCTGGGTGCTGTCGCGTGGCGAGGACGTCGTTCCGCTGGTGGGTGCACGGCACCCGGACCGGCTGGCGGAGGCGCTGGGTGCCCTGGACGTGACGTTCGGCGGGGACGAACTCGCGGCGATCGAGCGGGCCGTTCCGCCCGGGTCGGCCGCGGGTGAGCGCTACCCGGCGGCGCAGATGGCGCATCTCGACAGCGAGCACTGACGTGCGGGGCGGAACTCCGTAGCCGGGTACCGCGGTGACCGGCCTGCCGGGTCGCCCTCGGCGGACCCCCGGCAGTACCGGCAGTACCGGCACATCGGTCGTGCCGCCGACCGAACATCGGTCGTGCCGCGGACCGGACACCGGTCGTGCCGCCCCCGGCCGCCCGCCTGCACTGCCCGTGCGGGCCGGGGTGTTCCCGGCGGCCGCCCCGGTCGTGTCGGTGGGGGAGGGTAACGTCGGTGCCATGTCCACCACGGAGACCCTGACCGCCGACCGCATCCTCGAGGCGACCGAGGAGGTGCTGCGCCGTTTCGGCCCGTCCAAGGCGACGGTCGTCGATGTGGCGCGCGCCCTCGGGGTGAGTCACGGCAGTGTGTACCGGCATTTCCGCACGAAGGCGGCGCTGCGTGAGGCCGTGACGGCTCGCTGGCTGGGCCGTACCGAGGAGTTGCTGTCGGGGATCACGGAGGGGCCTGCCGGTTCGGCGGAGGAGAAGCTGCGGTCGTGGTTGTCGTGTCTGTTCGAGGCGAAGCGCCACAAGGCGGGTGACGATCCGGAGCTGTTCGCCACCTACGCGGTGCTGATCACGGAGGCCAGCGATGTGGTGGACGAGCATCTGGTGGTCCTGGTCGGCCAGCTGACGCGGATCATCGAACAGGGTGTGCGCGGCGGGGAGTTCGAGGCCGCGGCTCCGGTGACGGTGGCGCAGGCGGTGTTCGACGCGACGGCCCGCTTCCACGATCCGGTGTTCGCGCCGGAGTGGCGGAGGCCGGCGATCGACGACGAGTTCCGCGCGGTGTGCGAGTTGCTGCTGCGGGGCCTGCGGGCCTGACCGATCGGTCGACCGCGACGGGGCCGATCGGCCCGTGGGGTGATCGGCCCGTGGGGTGATCGGCCCGTGCGCCGATCGGCCGGTGGTCCCTCCACGCCGGGTGCGAGGCGGTCCGGGCATGCGGTGCGCCCGGACATACGGTGCGCCCGGGGATGCGGTGCGTCCGCCCGTGCGGTGCGCCCGGGGATGCGGTGTGTCCACGCGGGCGGGCCCGGGCCGCGGTCAGCCGTTCCTGGGGCGGCCGGGGTCGACGGTCGCCTGGTGCGCGTCGGCAAGGTGTTCCTCGGCCTTGAGCCAGGGCAGGAACTGGGCGCCTTTGCGCCAGCCGCAGGTGTCGCAGACGAGTGCCTTCTGCACGCCTGCTTTCCGTACGCGGACGGTGTGTTCCCGTCCGTGCCGGTCCCATCTGCTGACCTTGCTGCTGGTGGTGGGCGGCATGGTGCGCCTCCTCTGCCGGCGGTCGACGAGTGGGCCCAGTGTGCACGAAGGCCCCCGGTTCCGTACCCGGAACCGGGGGCCTTGCCGCCGTCGTGACGGTGAACGTCAGCAGCCGAGGAGGCGGGTGGCGAGGTAGCCCTGGATCTGGTCCAGGGAGACGCGCTCCTGCTTCATGGTGTCGCGCTCGCGGACGGTGACGGCGTTGTCGTCGAGGGTGTCGAAGTCGACGGTGACGCAGTACGGGGTGCCGATCTCGTCCTGGCGGCGGTAGCGGCGGCCGATGGCGCCGGCGTCGTCGAACTCGATGTTCCAGTTCTGCCGGAGGTCGGCGGCGAGGCCCTTGGCCTTCGGGGAGAGCTGGGGGTTGCGGGACAGCGGCAGGACCGCGACCTTCACCGGGGCGAGGCGGTGGTCGAGGCGCAGCACGGTGCGCTTCTCCATGACGCCCTTGGCGTTGGGGGCTTCGTCCTCGTTGTAGCCGTCGAGGAGGAAGGCGAGCATGGTGCGGCCGACGCCGGCGGCGGGCTCGATGACGTACGGCGTCCAGCGCTCGCCGGCTTCCTGGTCGAAGTACGACAGGTCGGTGCCGGAGGCCTTGGAGTGGGCGCCGAGGTCGTAGTCCGTGCGGTTGGCTACGCCTTCGAGCTCGCCCCACTCGCTGCCGCCGAACTGGAAGCGGTACTCGATGTCGGCGGTGCGCTTGGAGTAGTGGGAGAGCTTCTCCTTGGGGTGCTCGTACCAGCGCATGTTCTCCTCACGGAGTCCGAGGCCGGTGTACCAGTTCCAGCGCTGCTCCATCCAGTACTCGTGCCACTTCTCGTCCTCGCCGGGCTTGACGAAGAACTCCATCTCCATCTGCTCGAACTCGCGGGTGCGGAAGATGAAGTTGCCCGGGGTGATCTCGTTGCGGAAGGACTTGCCGACCTGGGCGATGCCGAAGGGCGGCTTGCGGCGGGAGGTCTGCTGGACCTGGGCGAAGTTGGTGAAGATGCCCTGGGCGGTCTCGGGGCGCAGGTAGGCGACGGAGCCGGAGTCCTGGGTGGGGCCGAGGTGGGTGGAGAGGAGGCCGGAGAACTGCTTTGGCTCGGTGAACTGGCCCTTGGTGCCGCAGTGGGGGCAGTTGATGTCGGTCAGGCCGCCCGCGGGGGTGCGTCCGTGCTTCTCCTCGTAGGCCTCTTCGAGGTGGTCGGCGCGGAAGCGCTTGTGGCAGGAGGTGCACTCGGTGAGCGGGTCGGTGAAGGTGGCGACGTGGCCGGAGGCCTCCCAGACCTCGGTCGCCAGGATCACCGACGAGTCGATTCCGACGACGTCCTCGCGCGAGGTGACCATGTAGCGCCACCACTGGCGCTTGATGTTCTCCTTGAGTTCGGTGCCCAGCGGTCCGTAGTCCCAGGCGGCGCGCTGGCCACCGTAGATCTCGCTGCTGGGGTAGACGAACCCACGGCGCTTGCTCAGGTTGACGATCGTGTCGATCTTGTCGGCGGCCACGGTGCTCTCTTCATTACGACGACGAAGTGCGAATGCTTCAGATTACCGGCGCCCGTACCCCCTGTATCAAATCGGTTCGCCTCCTCGTCCGCGGACGGGGAGCGGCTCGGGGCATGCCGCCGGACCTGTGGGGGACGTGGGGGGACGAGAGGGGACGAGAGGGGACGAGAGGGGACGAAGGGGGACGAGGGGGCCGTGGCGGTCCCGGCCCCTGTTCCCGGCCCCTGTTCCCGGCGACGGGTGGCGGTGGCGGATGGCGGGCGCCGGGGAGCAGTGACAGGGGGTGCACCCTCGGTCGCCGCCGCGGGTGAGGTGCGTGGGCGGGCCGCGCCGGGGGAGGCTTGTGCGGGGGTCACCGTATGATCGCGGCCGATGATTCAATTGACAATCGTTTCCACATTTGTTGAAAATGACTGTCATGAACGTACGTCGCCATATATCCGCCGCCGCTCTCGCCGCAACGACCGCGTTGGGCCTTGTCACGCTCTCGGCCTGCTCGGGCACGTCCTCGGCGGGCGGCGACGGGGACGACGGCAGGCTCGACGTGGTGGCCTCGTTCTACCCGATGCAGTATCTGGCCGAGCAGATCGGCGGGGACCACGTCAAGGTCACCACGCTGACGAAGCCGGGTGTGGAGCCGCACGACCTGGAGCTGAAGCCGCGGCAGGCGTCGGAGCTCCGCCAGGCCGACTACATCCTCTATCTGAAGGGCGTACAGCCCGCCGTCGACGAGGCGATCGCGCAGTCCGGGGTCGAGCACACCGTCGATGCCGCGACCCTGACGAAACTGGAGGATCACGGTACCGACGTCGGTCACGACCACGGCCACGAGGGCGTGGAGCACGACGGCGGCCACGAGGGCGGGGAGCACGAAGTCGGCCACGAGGGCGAGGAGCACGCGGGCGGGGAGCACGGTGCCGAAGCCGGAGGCGATCCGCACATATGGCTGGACCCGGTGAAGTACGCCGAGGTCGCCCGGGGCGTCGGGGACTCCCTGGCGAAGGCCGACCCGGCCCGTGCCGCGGACTACCGGAAGAACACCGAGACGCTGGTCGCCAAGCTGAAGGCGCTGGACGCCAGGTTCGCCGACGGCCTGCGGAACAGCACCACCAGGACCTTCATCACCGCCCACTCCGCGTTCGGCTACCTCGCCGAGCGGTACGGTCTGGACCAGCACGGCATCGCCGGGATCGGTCCGGAGTCGGAACCGAGCCCGGCCCGGATCAAGGAGCTGCAGACGGTCGCCAAGCAGGAGAAGGTGTCCACGGTCTTCTTCGAGACCCTGGCCAGCGACCGCACGGCGAAGGCGCTCGCCAAGGACGCGGGCCTGCGGACGGACGTCCTCGACCCGCTGGAGGGCATCACGGACAGGTCCAAGGGTGAGGACTACCTCGCGGTGATGGAGTCCAACCTCGCCGCGCTGCAGAAGGCGCTCGGCGCGCAGTGACACCAGCGGCCGCGGCCGTACCGGAACGATCAGCATCGGAGGCACAACCCATGGAGTCCGCCGCAGAGCCCGTCATATCCGTCCGCGGGGCCCGGGCGACACTGGGGTCCCGGCCCGTGCTGCGCGGTGTCGACCTCACCGTGGAGCGCGGCGAGGTGGTCGCGCTGCTCGGTGCGAACGGCTCGGGCAAGTCGACGGCCGTGCGGTCGATGATCGGCCAGGTGCCGCTCACGGGCGGTTCGGTGTCCTTGTTCGGTACGGAGCTGCGCCGTTTCCGTGCGTGGTCGCGCGTGGGCTATGTGCCGCAGCGCACGACCGCGACGAGCGGGGTGCCTGCGACGGTCCGGGAGGTGGTGGCGTCCGGCCGGCTGTCGCACTCGAGGCTGGGGCTGCCGTCGAAGCGAGACCGTGCGGCGGTGCGGCGGGCGATCGAGGTCGTCGGGCTCGCCGACCGGGCGAAGGACTCGGTGAGCGCGCTCTCCGGAGGGCAGCACCAGCGGGTGCTGATCGCCCGTGCGCTGGCCGCGGAGCCCGAACTGCTCATCATGGACGAGCCGATGGCGGGTGTGGACCTCACCAGTCAGGGGGTTCTCGCCGGGACGCTGCGGGAGCAGGTGGCGGCGGGGACGACGGTGCTGCTGGTGCTCCATGAGCTGGGTCCGCTGGAGCCGCTGATCGACCGGGCGGTGGTGCTGCGGGACGGCTGCGTCGTCCATGACGGACCGCCGCCGCGTGCCGTGGGGCAGCATGCGCTGCCCGGTCACGACCACGTACATCCGCACGCGGCCGACGAGCCGCTCCGCACGGGACTGCTGACCTGATCATGGAATTCCTCCAGGACCCCTTCATGCAGCGGGCGCTGCTGGCCGCGCTGCTGGTCGGTGTCACGGCACCGGCCGTGGGCATCCATCTGGTGCAGCGCCGGCAGGCGCTGATGGGCGACGGCATCGGCCATGTCGCGCTGACCGGTGTCGGTCTCGGTTTCCTGCTGTCCACGAACCCGGTGTGGATGGCGGCGCTGGTCGCGGTGGCCGGTTCGGTGGCGATGGAGCTGATCCGGGCGTACGGGCGGACCCGCGGCGACATCGCGCTGGCCATGCTGTTCTACGGCGGTATGGCGGGCGGTGTGATGCTGATGAATCTCAGCGCCACCGGATCCAACGCCAATCTGACGTCGTACCTGTTCGGTTCGCTGTCCACCGTCTCGGACGAGGACGTGGTCGCGATCTGCCTGCTGGCGGGGTTCGTGCTGCTGGTAACGGTGGGGTTGCGGCGCCAGCTGTTCGCGATCAGCCAGGACGAGGAGTTCGCCCGGGTCACGGGCCTGCCGGTGCGGGCGCTGAATCTGCTGGTGGCGGTGACCGCCGCGGTGACGGTGACGGTCGCGATGCGGGTCGTCGGGCTGCTGCTGGTGAGCGCGCTGATGGTGGTGCCGGTGGCGGCGGCGCAGCAGGTGACCCGCTCGTTCGCGGTGACGTTCGTGGTGGCGGTGGCGACCGGGGTGGCGGTGACGCTGACGGGCACGGTGACCTCGTACTACCGCGACGTGCCGCCGGGTGCGACGATCGTGCTGCTGGCGATCGCGGTGTTCGTGCTGTTCACCGCGCTGGCGGCGCCGCTGGCGCGGCGGCGGTCGAGGGCGGCCGCGGCCGGCGGCGCCGCGGGGGCCGAGTGCGACGTGGACGTCGCGGCGACCCGCCGTCCGGTGGGTGACGCCGCGGTCTGACCGGGCTCGTGGGTGGGCCTGGCAGAATGGCCGTCGAGGAGCGGCGGAACGTAAGGAGGTACCTGTGGCGACGGCTGGACCCCCCGTGCGCGGCCGGTCGACCCGGCAGCGGGCCGCGGTGGCGGCGGCGCTGGACGAGGTGGACGAGTTCCGCAGTGCGCAGGAGCTGCACGACATGCTCAAGCACCGCGGCGATTCGGTCGGCCTGACGACGGTCTACCGGACGCTGCAGTCGCTCGCCGACGCCGGCGAGGTCGACGTGCTGCGCACCAGCGACGGCGAGTCGGTGTACCGGCGTTGCGCGTCGGGCGAGCACCACCACCATCTGGTGTGCCGGATGTGCGGCAAGGCAGTCGAGGTCGAGGGCCCGGCGGTGGAGCAGTGGGCGGAGACCATTGCGGCGCAGCACGGCTATGTGAACGTGGCACACACGGTGGAGATCTTCGGCACCTGCGCGGAGTGCGCGAAGAAGTGAGCCCGTGACCTGAAGACATCAGCCGGTGCCCCGGGGTCCCCGGGTGCCCGGGGTGCCGTGTGCGGGGGCCCGCACCGGCCGGCGGTTCCGAGGAATCGCCGGCCGGTGCGGGCCCTCTGCCGTCCGCGGAGGCGTGCCCTGGGGCGTGCCGTGGGGTGTGCCGTGCCGTGCGCCGGTGTCCATGCGGTGATGGAGGTGTGCTGGTGCCCGGGTACGGGGTCCGTGCGGTCGGCGGTGTCCGCTCGGTCCTCTCGCCGGGTGGGTGCGGGGGCTACCCCTTGTCGAGTTGCTTCTCGATGCGGGCGAGTTCCTCGTTGGGGATGGCGCCTCCGAAGCGGCGGTCGCGCTGGGCGTACTCCAGGCATGCCCGCCACAGGTCGCGCCGGTCGAAGTCGGGCCAGAGCACGTCCTGGAAGACCATCTCGGCGTAACTGCTCTGCCAGATGAGGTAGTTGGAGGTACGCTGCTCGCCGCTGGGGCGGAGGAAAAGATCGACGTCCGGCATGTCCGGGTAGTACAGGTACTTCTGGAACGTCTTCTCGTTGACCTTGGAGGGGTCCAGCCGGCCGGCGGCGACGTCTGCGGCGATCTTCTTCGCGGCGTCGGCGATCTCGGCGCGCCCGCCGTAGTTGACGCAGAAGTACAGCGTCATGGCGTCGTTGGTCCTGGTCTGCTCCTGGGCGACCTGGAGTTCCTGGACGACGGACTTCCACATCTTGGGCATGCGGCCGACCCAGCGGATGCGGATGCCGAGTGCGTTCATCTCGTCGCGGCGGCGGCGGATGACGTCGCGGTTGAAGTTCATCAGGAAGCGCACTTCCTCCGGGGAGCGCTTCCAGTTCTCGGTGGAGAAGGCGTACAGGGAGAGGTTCTTGACGCCCATCTCCAGGCAGCCCTTGAGCACGTCGAGGACGACTCCCTCGCCGACCTTGTGGCCCTCGGTGCGCGGCAGGCCGCGTTCCTTGGCCCAGCGCCCGTTGCCGTCCATGACGACGGCGACGTGGTTCGGCACGAGGTCGGCGGGGATCCTCGGCGGGAGCGCCCCGGACGGGTGCGGCTCGGGGACCTGGTACTCGCGGCGGGATCGTCCCAGGATTCCGCTTCGTGCCATGGGGGTCACACTCACTTCTTCTCGGGGTGCTTCTCTGGGTGCTTCTGGGCGTGCTTCTCGACGTACCGCAGCGAGCGCAGGCCGCGCTCCAGGTGCCAGTACAGATAGGCGGAGACCAGTCCGCTGCCTTCCCTGACATGGCGTTCCTCGCACGCCTCCGCCGTGTCCCAGTCGCCGGTCAGCAGCGCGCCGAGCAGGCCGAGCGCCTCAGCAGAGGGTACGACGCAGCCGGGGACGCGGCAGTCGCCGCATACGACCCCGCCGGCGGCGGCGGAGAAGAACCGGTTCGGCCCGGGCATGCCGCATCGCGCGCAGTCGGAGAACGACGGCGCGTAGCCGTTGACGGCGAGGGAGCGCAGCAGGAACGCGTCGAGCACGAGGTGCGGCGGGTGCTCCCCGCGGGCGAGGGTGCGGAGCCCGCCGACCAGCAGCAGGTACTGCTGTACGGACGGCTCGCCCTCGTGGTCGGTGAACCTCTCCGCGGTCTCCAGCATGGCGGTGCCGGAGGTGTAGCGGGCGTAGTCGGTGACGATGCCGCTGCCGTACGGGGCGATCGTCTCGCTCTGGGTGCACAGCGGCAGGCCGCGGCCGACGAGGTCGCTGCCGCGGGCGAAGAACTGCACGTCGACGTGCGAGAACGGTTCGAGGCGGGCGCCGAACTTCGATTTGGTGCGGCGTACTCCGCGGGCGACGGCGCGGACCCGTCCGTGTCCGCGGGTGAGGATCGTGATGATGCGGTCCGCCTCGCCCAGCTTCTGGGTGCGCAGCACGATGCCGTCGTCGCGGAACAGGGTCATGGGGTCATTCTCTCGTACCGGCCGGGCGGCACCGGGGCGGGTCCGGTGGGCCGCTGACCGGGCCGGCCCGCCTCACACGTCGGCCTGGCGGAGCTCCTCCAGGAGTTCGTTCTGGCCGACGAGGAGTTCGGTGAGGATGCGGCGGGCGGCCCGCAGCAGTTCCGCGACGTCGCCGCCGGCGAGGGCGTAACTGACGGTGGAGCCGTCGCGTATCGACACCACGATGCCGGCGCGGCGCAGCACGGCCAGTTGCTGGGACAGGTTGGACGGTTCGACCTCGATCGCCGTGAGCAGGTCGCGCACCGGCACCGGACCGTTCTGCAGGAGCTCCAGCACCCGGATGCGGACGGGGTGCCCGAGCATGCGGAAGAACTCCGCCTTGGCCTGGTACAGCGGTACCTGCATGTGATCGCTCCTGGTGACTCGACGATTACGGGCCGATCCTCCCGCCTCCGGGTGTCCCCCTCCCAGGGGGTTCAGCCCATCGGGATCTCGCGAATTGCAGATTTCTTCAATTCGTGGGCAGCCGGAGACGAGGAGACCGTCCGGGCGCTACAGCTCGAGGTCCGCCTCGATGCGCTTCAGCTGGTGGCGGGCCATGGCCAGGTTGGCGTTGCCCTTGTCGAGGACGAGGTAGAGGAAGAGGCCGTTGCCTCCACGGCCCTTCAGCAGCCTTATGAGGTGGTACTGGGTGCCGAGGGTGATCAGGATGTCGTCGATGTCGTCGGTGAGCCCGAGGTGCTCCATGGTGCGGGTCTTGGCACGGATCACGTCCGTGTTGCCGGCCGCGGCCACCGACAGGTCGAGATCCTTGCCGCCGCCCAGGGTTCCCAGAGCCATCCCGCTGGTGTAGTCCACGAGCGCCACCCCCAGCGCCCCCTCGATCGACGTCATGGACTCTTTCAGGGAAGTCTCCACGTTGGCCATCGCTGCGCTCACTCCTCATCAGTGCGTACTACGGTCGGCTGCCCGCTCCGGCGCGGACGGACTGACCGCGCGGCCGGCAGGTGACGAGGACGCTACCCACGGTGAAGGGGTCGTGGAGGGTTGTTGGCGGAACATGCCACCAACAGGCCGAAAACGGACCCCCGGATCGCAACCACCGTGCTCAGGCGCCGAGTTTGCGCCGGACCTCGGCTTCGCGGGCGTGGTCGCCCAGCCGCCGGTGGGCGTCGGCGGCCCTGCGGTACTCCTCGTCGGCGCCCAGCGGGTCGCCCTGCACGAGCAGGTTGTCGCCCACCGCCTCGGCGGACGCCGCGATCCCGGCGCCGAGCCCGGCGCGTTCGAAGGCGGCCAGCGCGGCGCGGTGCAGTTCCACTCCCGCGCCGTACGCGCCGCGCCGCTCCTCCAGGTGCCCCAGCTCGGTCAGCGTCCAGCCCTCCCCCGCCGTGAGGCCGCCCCGGCGGTAGAGGGCGAGGGCGCCGTGCAGATGGCGCTCGGCGGGCACGAAGCCGCCGGTCTGGGCGTAGGCCGTACCGAGTCGGCGCCGGGTGTCGGCAAGTACGGCCGCGTCACCGGCGTGCCGGGCGAGTGCGGCCGCGTCACCGGCGTGCCGGGCGAGTAGGGGCAGTGCCCGCTCCAGGCAGTCGATCGCCTCGTCGGGGCGGCGGCGGTCCAGGTGGAGGGCACCGAGGGCGCGCAGCACCTCCGCCTCGCCCGCGGTGTCGCCCGCCTCCCGGCAGTCCTCCCACGCGGTGCGCAGCTCCCGCAGGGCCTCCTCGTACCGTCCGGCGCCGCGCAGGGCGGCGCCCAACAGCCGCCGGGTGGCGGTCTGTTCGGTGCGGCCGGCGAGGTGCCGCCCGAGGGCGACCGCCATACGCAGATGGTCCACGGCCCGGTCGAGCCGCCCTTCGTGCGCGTACGCGGCGCCGAGGCCGCGCATGGCGTGCGCCGTCCAGCCCTGCTCTCCGGAGCGGCGGGCCGCGTCGAGGACGGCGGCCCACATGGCGACGCGCGCGCTCTGACCGGGGCGCCCCTCCAGCCAGGGGTCGGCGGCGAGGGCGAGCGCGTGGGCGTGGTTGAGCAGCCCCTCGCGTACGGCGGCCCGGACGAGGTGGGGGACGGCGTACTGCTCCGTGGCGCCCCAGGCGCGGCTGCCCGGGTCGGTGGCGTCCTCGGTGCAGGCGGTCACGATCCGTTCGAGTGACGCCCGGCGTTCGGCGGGGGCCGTTTCGTGGTCGAGGCGTTCCGCGGCGAGCCGGCGGACCAGGTCGTGCAGCCGGTACCCGCCGGGGCCCTCGGGCCGGGCGAGTTGGGCGTCGGTGAGGCGCCGGAAGCCGCCGCGGGTTGCGGCGGGGTCGAGGTCCGCCGCGGCCGCGGCGATCCGTACGGTGACGCGGCCCGCCGGGCAGGCGCCGAGGGCGCGCAGCAGTGCCCGGTCGGGGGCGCCGAGTGCGGCGTAGGCGGTTTCGAAGGCGGCCCGGACGGCGAGGTCGTCCATGCGCAGCTGGTGGAGGCGGTCGCGTTCGGCGGCGAGGCGGCCGGCGAGCGCCGGCATCTGCCCGGTGGGCATGGAGCGGGACACGCCGGCCGCGGCGCGGACGGCGAGCGGGAGGCGTCCGCAGGCGTGGACGGCGGTCCGCGCGTGGTCGGGTCCGGCGGCGGGGCGGCCGGGCCCGGCGACGGCGGCGAGGAGGGCGAGCGCGTCGGGTTCGGTGAGCGGGGTGAGCGGAACGGGCGCGGCCTCGGGCAGGTTCCGGAGCGCGTCACGGCTGGTGAGGAGAGTCAGGCAGTGCTCGCCCGCCGGCAGCAGGGCGCGGGCCTGGCAGGCGTCCGCGGCGTCGTCGAGGAGCAGCAGGATCCGCCGGCCAGCGGTGCGGCCGCGGAAGCGGGCGGACAGCGCGTCGCTGGTGCCCGACTGTTCCTCGGCGGGGGCGCCGAGGGCGGCGAGGAGCCCCGCCAGCACGGCGGCGGGGGCCGACGGTTCGCCGCGTCCGCCGCCGAGCTCGGCGTACAGCCGCCCGTCGGGGAACAGCGGCCCGAGTTCATGGGCGAGGCGGACGGCGAGCGCGGACTTGCCGGTGCCCGGCGGGCCGGTCAGGGCGATGGCGCGGTGGCCGGCGCGGACGAGGCCCAGGACGGCGCCGGTCTCGGTGGCGCGGCCGGTGAAGTGGTCCACGGGGGACGGGAGTTCGGCCGGGTCCGGCGGGGCGGAGGTGGCGGCCCGGGGCGGCGGGCCGGCCGGGCGCCGCCGGGTTCGCGCCCGGCGGACGGCGGTGTACGCGGCACCTGCCGCCGCGGCTGCCACGAGCGGCCAGACGAAGGGGGCGAGGGGCACGAGCGGGGCGAGGAGCGGAGTGGGGGTGCCGCAGGTGGACGCGTGGAGTGCCGCGGCGAGCGGAACCGACAGCAGCGCCGATGCCGCGACCAGCCCGGCAGTCGCACGAGTGCGCAGCACGGTCCCCCCGTCCCGGTCCCGGTCCCCTGTCCCGTCCGTCCGGCGCCCTGGTCCGTGCCCGCGCCGTACGCGTTCCTCACATTCTGGCCCCCTCGGCGCCCGCTGCGCCTGACCGGGACGGGGATTTCGGGGATCGGTTCGCGGGAAGGCGGCCGCGCGGGGGGTCGCCGAACTCGTCCGCGACCGGTCAGCCGTTGCCGGTCCGGGCGGGAGAGCGCGCCGCGGGGGACGAGCCCGGGAGCCGGGGCCGCCGGGAGCAGGTTCCGGCGATGTGAGGCGGTGGGGGCCCCGGCGCCCGTGCGTCTACGGGGACGGTGTGCGCGCTGCGGCGAGCAGGCGTGCCGTGTCGTCGGCGCACAGCTGAAGCGCGTTGCCGACCGTGGTCAGCACCTCCCGCTCCGCCGGGGTGTAGGGCCCGTCGGCGAGGGCGATGCCGGCGCCCTGCAGCAGGATCGATTCGCGTCCGGCCGGGGCCAGATGCGGGGTGAGCGGTTCCAGCGCCTCGTGGAGCTCGATGGCGAGGGCCGCGCCGCAGGGTCCCGCGTCGGTGATGAAGCGGCCGGTGTCGGCGGCGAGCGCCTCCACCAGGGCGGTCAGCTGGTCCTCGGTGCAGTCGCTGATCCCGGCGGCGCGGACCGCGGCGACCGCGGTCCGCCGGACCGGGCGGGCGGAGGTCCCCCCGGCGGCCAGGACGGCGAGTGCGACGGTGTGCACGGCGTCGCGGAGCATCGCGGAGAAGCGGCCGGTGGTGGGGTGGTCCAGGGCGTCGGTGCCGAAGTGGCTGTGGCAGGCGGCGCATTCGACGACCGGCCCGGCCAGGCCGCGCGGGAGGACGGGGACACCGAGGACGGTGAAGCGGCGGCGGCCGGTGCGGCGGCGGTAGTTGCGGTCGCCTCCGCACTCCGGGCAGAAGAACTCGCCGTCGCCGACGGTGGTCCACGAGGTGCGCGTCCCGAAGACACGAAGTCCACGATGGCCGTGGATGCGCGGTTTTCGGCCGCTCTGTCCGCGGGCTGGCAGCACGTCGCACCTCCGTGACCCTCCGGCAACATTGCCGCTCTGACGTGATGTTAGCCACATCGCGGAGGTGGCGTCAGCACCCGGGCGCCACATCACCCGGACATGGCCGAACCCCGCCCCTGTCCGGGTGCGGGGTTCGGCGGCCGCGGGTGGCGGTGGGCGTCAGCGGGAGGCGCGGTTGACGGCCGAGACGACCGCCTTCAGCGAGGCGCGGGTGGTGTTGGCGTCGATGCCGATACCCCACAGGACCTTTCCGTCGATGGCGCATTCGATGTAGGAGGCCGCCTGGGCGGAGGCGCCCTCGCTCATCGTGTGCTCCTGGTAGTCCAGGACGCGTGCGTCCACTCCGATCCCGCTCAGAGCGTCGACGAACGCGGAGATGGGGCCGTTGCCGCTGCCGGTCAGCACCGTGTCCCGGCCGTCCACGACCGCACCGACGGTGAGGGTGTCGGTGCCGTCGCCGTGCGAGGTGGACTGGCCGGAACGCAGCTGGACACGGCCCCACGGGTCGACCGGGTTGGGCAGGTACTCGTCCTGGAAGACGGACCAGATGTCCTTCGGGGTGACCTCGCCGCCCTCGGCGTCGGTCTTGGCTTGAATGATGCGGGAGAACTCGATCTGCATCCGGCGCGGCAGGTCCAGCTTGTGGTCGTTCTTCAGCACATAGGCGATACCGCCCTTGCCGGACTGCGAGTTGACCCGGATGACCGCCTCGTAGGAGCGGCCCACGTCCTTGGGGTCGATCGGCAGGTACGGGACGGCCCACGGGATGTCGTCGGTCGTCACGCCCGGGCCCTGGGCGGCCGCGTCGGCCTCCATGGCGTCGAAGCCCTTCTTGATGGCGTCCTGGTGGGAGCCGGAGAAGGCGGTGTAGACGAGGTCGCCCGCGTAGGGGTGGCGCGGGTGCACCTCCATCTGGTTGCAGTACTCGCTGGTGCGGCGGATCTCGTCGATCTGCGAGAAGTCGATCTGCGGGTCGACGCCCTGGGAGAACAGGTTCATGCCCAGGGTGACCAGGTCGACGTTGCCGGTGCGCTCGCCCTGGCCGAACAGGCAGCCCTCGATACGGTCCGCCCCCGCCATGATCGCCAGTTCGGCCGCGGCCACGGCGGTGCCGCGGTCGTTGTGCGGGTGCACGGAGAGGCAGACGTACTCGCGGCGGGTCAGCTCGCGGGACATCCACTCGAAGCGGTCCGCGTGGGTGGAGGGAGTCGAACGCTCCACGGTGGCGGGCAGGTTCAGGATGATCTCCCGGCCGGGGCCGGGCTGCCATACGTCGCAGACGGCCTCGCAGACCTCCAGGGCGAAGTCCAGCTCGGTGTCGGTGAAGATCTCCGGGCTGTACTGGTAGCCGAAGACGGTCTCGTCGCCCAGCAGCTTGTCGGCGTACTCCATCACCAGCCGGGTGCCGTCGACGGCGATCCGCTTGATGTCGTCCTTGGAGCCCCGGAAGACGACGCGGCGGAACGTCGGCGCGGTCGCGTTGTACAGGTGGACGGTGGCGCGCTTGGCGCCGACGATCGACTCGACGGTGCGCTCGATCAGGTCCTCACGGGCCTGGGTCAGCACGGAGATCGTCACGTCGTCCGGGATCGCGCCCTCCTCGATGATCGAGCGCACGAAGGCGAAGTCCATCTCGCCGGAGGAGGGGAAGCCGACCTCGATCTCCTTGTAGCCGAGCCGGACGAGCAGGTCGAACATCTCGCGCTTGCGGGCCGGCGACATCGGGTCGATCAGGGCCTGGTTGCCGTCCCGCAGGTCGGTGGAGAGCCACCGCGGGGCCTTGGTGATCCGCCGGTCGGGCCAGGTGCGGTCCGGGATGTCCACGGCCTCGTACGGGCCGTACTTGTGGATCGGCATGCCGGACGGCTTCTGGGTGTGCGTGGCGTTGGTGATCGGCGTGGGACGGCCGTTCCACTGCGACTGTGACATGGCGTCGGGCTCCTCGGGGTCCTGCGGGCTGGGGTCCCCCGACGCCCTGGGGGCGGTGGGGGAGGCCGACTGTCAACGCAGCACCAGACTCCGCGGGGAGGGGGTCGGCCTACGACTACAGGCCCTCGCCGCGGCAGCTAAGAAGAAGCAGCCCGAAACGCATGATGCGGACGAGCCTAGCGGAGCTTCGGCGCGGGCGCCGGTCCCGTTTCAGTATGCGGGACGACCGACGAGTAACGGTCATATGTGATAGATCACTCTAATTCACTCATCATCGTTGCATTCAGCGACAACCAGGCGGCACAGTGCCACATTGCCGGACATGGACTCCTCCACACCGGTCTTCTGCGGCATCGTGCCGCCCCACCTGCTCGACAGGCTCGCCCGGGCCGGCGACCCGGCCGTCGCCGCCGCGGCCCGCCGCACCCTGGTGGCGGACGCCGCGCACCGCACCGGCCGCCGCCTCACCACCGTCACCGGCGCCCCTCCCCCGGCCCGGGCAGTCGTCCCCGGCCCGCAGCGCACCCTGTACGACGCCGGGAACGGGACCGTGCTGCCCGGCACGCGGGTGCGCTCCGAGGGCGACGAGCCCGTCCGGGACGCCACCGTCAACCGCGCGTACGCCGGCCTCGGCGCGACGTTCGAGCTGCTGTTGACGGCGTACGGCCACGACTCGATCGACGGCGCGGGGCTGCCGCTCGACGCGACCGTGCACTACGGCGAGGACTACGGCAACGCGTTCTGGAACGGCGAGCAGATGGTGTTCGGCGACGGTGACGGCGAGATCTTCCTCGACTTCACCGGGCCGGTCGACGTGATCGCCCACGAACTGGCGCACGGCTTCACCCAGTACTCGGCGAACCTCAGCTACTTCGGCCAGCCCGGCGCCCTGAACGAGTCGGTGTCGGACGTCTTCGGCTCCCTGGTGAAGCAGTACACGCTCGGCCAGAGCGCGGACCGGGCCGACTGGCTCATCGGGGCCGGGCTGCTGGCCCCCGGGGTCGGCGGGGTGGCGCTGCGGTCGATGAAGGCGCCGGGCACGGCGTACGACGACGACGTCCTCGGCAAGGACCCCCAGCCCGCGACGATGGCCGGCTACGTCCGCACGGGCCGGGACAACGGCGGCGTCCACATCAACTCGGGCATCCCCAACCACGCCTTCCACCTGCTCGCCGTCCGGCTGGGCGGGAAGGCGTGGGAGCGGGCCGGCCGGATCTGGTACGACACGCTGACCTCGGGGCGGCTGCCGGTCGACGCGTCGTTCTCCGACTTCGCCGGGGAGACGGTCGCGGCGGCCACGGCGCGCTACGGGAGGGGCGAGGAGCGCGAGGCGGTGCTGAAGGCGTGGTCCCAGGTCGGTGTGGCTGCCAACTGACCCCGGTCCGTACTAGACAGGGGTCATGCGCATCCAGGTACGACGTACGGGCGGGTTCGCCGGCATCGAGCGGGTCCGCGAGGTCGACACCTCGGGGCTGCCCGACGCCCGGGAGTGGCACACCCTGGCCGAGCAGGCGGTGCGCGACGGCAGCGGCACCCCGCCGGTGGGGGTGCCGGACGGCTTCCAGTACCGGCTCACGGTCGACGGCACGACGGTGTACTGCGCGGATCCGCGGCTGTCCGAGGCGCAGCGGAAGCTGATCACCCGGCTGCTGAAGGAAGGCGCCTGAGGACGAAGGTGGAACCGCGGCCCGGCGGGGGGCGGACCCGGCGCCGGGGCAGGAGCCGACGGGGGCCGGGGCGGGCCGGACCGGTGGGGGCGGCCCCGGCGCCGGGGCGGGGCCGGACCGGCGGGGGCCCGGCGGCCCCCCGTACTGGGGCGCCGGCGGCGCTCCGGTCAGAAGCCCAGCCTGCGCAGCTGCTTCGGGTCCCGCTGCCAGTCCTTGGCGACCTTGACGTGAAGATCGAGGAAGACCGGCGTGCCCAGCAGCGCCTCGATGTGCTTGCGGGACTTGGTGCCGACCTCCTTGAGGCGGCTTCCCTTCGGGCCGATGACGATGCCCTTCTGGCTGGGGCGCTCGATGTAGACGTTGGCGTGGATGTCGAGGAGCGGCCGGTCCGCCGGGCGTCCCTCGCGCGGCAGCATCTCCTCGACCACGACCGCGATCGAGTGCGGCAGCTCGTCCCGTACGCCCTCCAGCGCCGCCTCGCGGATCAGCTCGGCGACCATGACCTGCTCCGGCTCGTCCGTGAGGTCGCCCTCCGGGTAGAGCGGGGGGCTCTCGGGGAGCAGCGGGACGAGGAGGTCGCCGAGGAGAGCGACCTGCCTGCCGCCCACGGCCGACACCGGCACGATCTCCGCCCACTCGATGCCGAGCTCGCTGCCGAGGCGGTCGACGGCGATGAGCTGCTCGGCCAGGGTCTTGGAGTCGACCAGGTCGGTCTTGGTGACGATCGCGACCTTGGGGGTCTTCTTGATCCCGGCCAGCTCCTTGGCGATGAAGCGGTCGCCGGGGCCGATCTTCTGGTCGGCGGGCAGGCAGAAGCCGATCACGTCGACCTCGGCCCAGGTGGTGCGCACGACGTCGTTCAGCCGCTCGCCGAGCAGGGTGCGCGGCTTGTGCAGACCGGGGGTGTCCACGAGGACGAGCTGGGCGTTCAGGTCGGGCCGGTGGACGATGCCGCGGACGGTGTGGCGGGTGGTCTGGGGCCGGTTGGAGGTGATGGCCACCTTCTGGCCCACCAGAGCGTTCGTGAGGGTGGACTTGCCCGCGTTGGGGCGGCCGACGAAGCAGGCGAAGCCGGCGCGGTGCGGGGCCTCGGATCCGGGGGTGTGAACGCTCATGCGGGCCATTCTCCCCGATCCGCGGGGCGGCCACGTACCACGTGCCCGGCAGGGCGGGCCCGGACGTCCGCCGGCAGGGAGCGCCCCGGGGCCCGGTGGGACGGGCGACCCGGGGGCCCGGCCCCGCGGCCGTGCCGGCGGCGACGGCAGGCGGGGCGGGGAGGCAGCCGGGCGTCAGCCTTCCCGCGCGGCCCGGCGCCGGGCCCGGAGCCACAGCAGCGCCCCGGCACCGGCCGCGGCCAGGACGGCCGTGACCAGCCAGGGCACGGCGAGGAAGGACACCGCGCCGGATCCGCGGGCGTCGCCCGCACTCGCCGTGAGGGTCACCTCGCCCCAGTCGAGCTGGGGGGCTCCGGCCCAGCTCGCGGTGAGCCGGATCTTCTGCCGGGGCAGCAGTTCGCCGGGGACGCCGGTCAGGTCCCGGGCCAGCAGCGTGCGGCCGAAGAGGCCCTCTGCGCGCAGGGCGACCTTCGGGTTGAGGGTGACGTTGCCGCGGTTGTGCAGCGTGTAGGAGATCAGGGCGCTGCTGTCTCCGGTACCGGGCACCAGGGGTGTGTCCGGGCTGTAGCGGACGTCCTCGACGGCGAGCGCGGGTACGGCCGGGCCGTTCACCCGGAGATGGACCCGGGCGCCGACGGCCCGCCGGATGCCGACGCCCACGGCTCCCCCGGCCCCGGGGGCGACGCGTTCGTCGAGGGCGACCAGCGCACCCGGGTGGTCACCGGGCTCGGCGTCCTCGGGGACGGTCAGGGTGTACGGGACGGTGACCGAGGAGCGGGCGGGCACGGTCACCCGGGTGCGGTCCGGCTCCGCCCAGGCGCCGACACCGCGCTGCCTCTCCTCGCGGGTGCGGACGGCGAAACCCCCGTCCCTGGGGGTGTTGTGGGCGTCCGCCGCGTACAGCAGGAACGTCATCGGCACGGTGGTCTTGTTGGTCACGGTGACGCTGTCGTTGAGCGTGGTGCCGGGGTCGGCGGAGAGGTAGAAGTACGGGCGGCGGCCGGGTCCGGAGGCCGTGGGCTCGACGGACCACTCGCCGTTGTCGGCGGCGTACGCGGCCGGGACGGCGTACAGGGACGCGGCCAGCGCGAGGAGAGCCGCGAGCAGCGGGAGGAGGGGCGCGGGCAGCGGGAGGTGCGCGGGCAGTCTTCGCACTGAGGCGGTTCCCCCGGATCGGGGCGGGCCGACCGGGTGCGCGCCCGGCCCGCCGTGCGTGTCAGGTGAGGGTGAGGGTCAGTACGCCGGAGTAGGCGCCGGGGGCGGTGAACGCCGGCACGTCCAGCGACACCTTCGCCCCCGCGGTGAACTCGCCGCCGGTGAGGGCCGCGTTCGGGGTGGACGCCAGGGTGGCTCCGGCGGTGCCGACGGCTCCCGCGGAGCCCGCCGCGCAGGTGCTGGGGCTGCCTGCCTTGGTGGTGCAGGCTGGGGTCCAGCTCAGCCGTCCGGCATCGATCTTCCCGCCGGGGCCGGTGAAGTCGGTGACCTTGCCGGTCAGGGACCAGCCCGCGGGCCCGCCGCGGAAGTCCTTGACGGTCACCGTGTGGAGGTCGCCGGTGGCGGCGCCGCCCTTGCCGAAGTCGACGGACGTCAGCTGGACGGTGTCACCGGCCTGGGTCATGGACAGGGTGCCGGCCGCGATCGCGGTGGTGAGCTTCTGGCTGTTCGCGGGGACGGGGCTGTCGTCGACGACGGTGTACGCCGCGGGGCCCGCACCCTTGTCGTCGCTCCAGGCGGTGCCCTCGTAGGCGACGACTCCGGTGGTGGCCTTGTCGGCGACCGTCAGCTGTGCGGAGAAGGTGCCCGTCGCGCTCGCCTTGACGGTGACCCTGTCCGCGGTCTCGGCCGCGCCGGCGCGGCCGGCGACGGTGATGTCGGCGAGCGGGGTGAACTTGGCGCCGGTGACGGCCACCGTGTCGCCCGGTCCGCCGGAGGCCGTGCCGAGTTGGATGGACCGCTCGTTGGCGCCGGGCTGCTCGGTGGCGACGATCGTCCGCGAGACGGGCGCGGGCGGGTTCGTCACCGTGCAGGGGGTGTCCAGCTCCATGATGTAGCTGGTGTGGATGTTGTAGTCGCCCGGGGAGAGGGTGATCGAGCCGGGCGCGGTGACCGTGAAGGTGCCGGTCATGGAGAACGCCGGGAAGGGTGCCTTGCCGGGGACGGGCGGGTTCTTCTTCGGCCCGGCGACGGTGACGCTGCCGGGCTGGGCGCCGCCGAGGGTCACCTTGCCGGTCGGGGTCATGATGTCGGCGGGCAGCGCGAGGTCGACCGGGTTTCCCGCGGCGGGCTTGGTGACCGTGTAGGTGACGGTGACCGTGTCGCCCACCCTGGGTGCGGCGTTGTCGACGGTGATCTCGCCCGTGGTCGTGCCGTTGATGGGCGGGATGCCGGAGATGGGCGGAGGGACGCAGCGCGTCGGGAAGTCGACCGCCTGGGCCGTTCCCATCTGGGCCGCGGCGGAGGGCGTGAGGAGCCCGCCGCCGGCGGCCACGAGCGCGCTCACCCCCAGCAGCGCCGCCCAGCGGCGTCTTCGTGGTGTGGATGGCAGGGATGCCATGCGCTTCCCCCTTCGCTCTGCCTCAACTGGGTGGCCGTCATTGACGGGGTGGGGGGAGGAGAAGTCAAGGGAATCAGGACACATCGACTGATGGCCCATCAGTTCGTGTCAGGGTCGGGGACGCCGCGGCCCGGGGACCGGCAGCCGGCGGGTCTGCGCGTCTCGTGGCCGGGAACTGCGGCGCGCGGGGAGCCCGGCGGCCCGGCACCCGGCCCGGCCGGCACGGGCGGCCGCGGTACGCGGCGGGGCCTGCGGCGCGCGGCGGGTCCTGCGCGCGCGGCCCCGCTGCGCGCAATCCGTGCGCGGCGAGGTGCCGGTGGCTCCGTCGCCAGGCCGGCCCCGGGCCGTTCGCGCGGCGGCGGGTGAGCAGGGCGGCCGCGCGCCGCCGGGGTTCGCGGTTGCCCGGCGCGCGCTCCGGTCACGGCGTGGAGCGGGGTGGGGAAGCGGAGGGGGCGAGCGTCGCATCCGGCCGCGGGCGGCCCGCGGCCGGACCGGCCGCCATGGGGACGCCGACGGCGAGGCAGACGATCGGCAGGGGTGCCGCCGCGCCCGCGCAGCGCGCGGCGGTGCGAGCCGCCGCCCGGCCGAACGGGCTGCGGCGGCCTGGAGGAGCGGGAAACACACCGGACCGGGCTGCCGGGCCGGTGACCGCCCGGCCGGTGACCGCCCGGCTGCCCCGTAGACCCGCTGGCCCGCTGCCCCGTAGACCCGCTGCCCCGTAGACCCGCTGGCCCGTAGACCCACTGGCCCACTGGCCCACGACTGGCTCGCTGGCCCACTGGCCCACTGGCCCACTGGCCCACTACTGGCTCGCTGCCCCACGGAGCCGCTGCCACACCGGCCCACTGACCCGTTGAGCGGGATGCGGCCGGTCGGCCGTTGCGCGACGTTCCGGCCCCAGGTGCCCGCGGGGGCGCGTCAGCCCGCCGGCTCGGTCGCCCGGAGCAGGCCGTCGGGGCCGGCGAGCAGCACCGGTGTGCCGGGGCCGCCGAGGTCCCGGACTGCGGCGCGGTCGGCGTCGGCGACCGTGTCGGCGTCGGTGACGACCGCCGCGGCCTCCAGGGACTTGGCGCCGCTGGCCACGGCCATCGCGACGGCCGTCTGAAGGGCGGTCAGCCGCAGCGACTCCAGCGCCACCGTGCCCGCGACGTACGTACGGCCCGTCTCGTCCCGCACCGCCGCGCCCTCGGGAACGCCGTTGCGCGCTCGGGCGCTGCGCGCCAGCGTGATGATCTTGCGGTCTTCGGGATCGAGTCCGGAGCTGTCAGTCATGGCACGAGCATAGTTCGCGGCACGGGCCCGCCCGGCGGGCGCCGGCCCCCGGGCGCATCGTGCCGGGTACAGCGGTGCCGGGCCGGGCGTGCGGCCGTCAGGGGCGGTCGAGGCGGAGCCGCTGCGCCTTCGGCAGGCCGGCGACGACGAGGTCGTAGGAGTCCTCGATGAGCTCCCGGACCATGCGGGCCGGGAGCTCCCCCACCGTGACGGTGTTCCAGTGGCGCTTGTTGAGGTGGTAGCCGGGGACGACCGCCGGGTGCTCCGCACGCAGCCGGACGGCTTCGTCCGGGTCGCACTTCAGCGACACCGTCAGCGGGGTGGCCGCCAGGTCGGACAGGGCGAACATCTTCCCGGCGACCTTGAAGACCGAGACCTCGGGGCCGAAGGGGAAGTCCTCCACCGCGGCGTTCTGCTCCAGGCAGAACTCCCTCAGCCGGCGGGGCGTCAGCGGGCCGCTCACGCCGGCTCCACCAGAACGGTGACGATCTTGTTCCGGCGGCCGGCGGGGGACTCGGCGGTCAGCCGCAGGGCGCGGCCGTCCGGGAGCTCGACCTGGACGCTGGCACCGGCGATCGGTACCCGGCCGAGGGACTTGGCCAGCAGTCCGCCGACGGTCTCCACGTCCTCGTCGTCGTAGGCGTCGAGGCCGAACAGCTCGCCGAGGTCCCCGATGTCGAGCCGGGCGGTGACGCGGTAGCGCGAGTCGCCGAGCTCCTGCACGGGCGGCAGTTCCCGGTCGTACTCGTCGGTGATCTCGCCGACGATCTCCTCGAGGATGTCCTCGATCGTGACGATCCCGGCCGTGCCGCCGTACTCGTCGATGACCACGGCGACGTGGTTGCGCTCCTGCTGCATCTCGCGCAGCAGATCGCCCGCGTTCTTGGTGTCGGGTACGAAGGCCGCCGGGCGCATCGCCGTGGAGATCAGCTCGGTCTCCGCGTCCCGGTTGATGTGCGTCTTGCGGACCAGGTCCTTCAGATACACGATCCCGACGACGTCGTCCTCGTTCTCCCCGGTGACCGGGATGCGGGAGAAGCCGGAGCGCAGGGCGAGGGTGAGCGCCTGGCGGATGGTCTTGTACCGCTCGATGGCGACGAGGTCCGTCCGCGGGACCATCACCTCCCGGACCAGGGTGTCGCCGAGCTCGAAGACGGAGTGCACCATCTTCCGCTCCTCGGCCTCGATCAGCGACTCCTGCTCGGCGAGGTCGACCATCGCGCGCAGCTCGGCCTCACTGGCGAAGGGGCCCTTGCGGAAGCCCTTGCCCGGGGTCAGCGCGTTGCCGATGAGGATGAGCAGCTGCGGGATCGGGCCCATGATCCGGGCCAGCGGGAGCAGGACGTACGCGGCCGCCGTCGCCGTGTTGAGCGGGTGCTGGCGGCCGATGGTGCGCGGGGAGACGCCGACGGCGACGTAGGAGACGAGGACCATCACACCGATGGCGACGGTCAGCGCCTGCCAGGTCTTGGCGAACTCCTGCAGGCAGGCGTAGGTGACCAGCGCCCCGGCGGCCATCTCGCAGGCGACGCGCACGAGCAGGGCGACGTTGAGGTAGCGGGTCGGGTCGGAGGCGACCTGGACGAGCCGGGCGGCGCCGCGCCGCCCGGAGCGCAGCGCCTCGGCGGCGCGGAAGCCGGAGACCCGGGCGATGCCGGCCTCGGCGCAGGCGGCGAGCCAGGCGACGACGACGAGGGCGACGGCGCCGACGACGAGCTGGACGCTCATGAGACGGTCGGCGCCGGGGACGGACCGGTCAGGCCCTTCTCCGCCCTCCAGCCGTCGACGATCGCCGCCTGCAGCCCGAACATCTCGGCGCGCTCGTCGGCCTCCTCGTGGTCGTACCCGAGCAGGTGCAGGACCCCGTGGACGGTGAGCAGCCGGAGCTCCTCGTCCATGGAGTGCCGGGTCGGCGCCTCCTCGCCCTGCTTCTTCGCCACCTCGGGGCAGAGCACGATGTCGCCGAGGAGCCCCTGGGGGGGCTCCTCGTCGTCCTTGACGGGCGGACGCAGTTCGTCCATGGGAAAGGACATGACATCCGTGGGGCCCGGCAGGTCCATCCACTGGATGTGCAGCTGCTCCATGGCCTCGGCGTCCACAACGATCACCGAGAGTTCGGAGAGCGGGTGGATGCGCATCCGCGCGAGGGCGTAGCGGGCGATGTCGAGGATCGCCTGCTCGTCGACCTCGATGCCGGACTCGTTGTTGACGTCGATCGACATGGTGCTGACCGGTTCACTTCCCGTTGCTGCCGTTGCGGCTGTCGTACTGCTCGTAGGCGTCGACGATACGGCCCACGAGCTTGTGCCGGACGACATCCCGCGATGTCAGCAGGGAGAAGTGCACGTCCGGGACGCCGTCCAGGATCTCCCGGACCTGGCGCAGACCGCTCTTGGTCCCGCCGGGCAGGTCGACCTGGGTGACGTCACCGGTGATCACGATCTTCGAGTCGAAGCCGAGGCGCGTCAGGAACATCTTCATCTGCTCGGGGTTCGTGTTCTGCGCCTCGTCGAGGATGATGAACGCGTCGTTGAGCGTACGGCCGCGCATGTACGCCAGCGGCGCCACCTCGATCGTGCCCGCGGCCATCAGACGCGGGATCGAATCCGGGTCGATCATGTCGTGCAGGGCGTCGTACAGCGGCCGCAGATACGGGTCGATCTTCTCGTAGAGCGTGCCGGGCAGGAAGCCCAGGCGCTCGCCCGCCTCGACCGCGGGCCGGGTGAGGATGATCCGGTTGACCTGCTTGGACTGCAGCGCCTGCACGGCCTTGGCCATCGCCAGGTACGTCTTGCCGGTACCGGCCGGGCCGATGCCGAACACGACCGTGTGCTTGTCGATGGCGTCGACGTAGCGCTTCTGGTTGAGCGTCTTGGGACGGATCGTGCGGCCCCGGCTGGACAGGATGTTCTGGGTGAGGACCTCGGAAGGGGTCTCGGGCGCCGTGCCTCCGTCTTCCTCGCGAAGCATGGCGATCGAGCGTTCCACGGCGTCCTCCGTCATCGGCTGCCCGGTGCGGAGCACCAGCATCATCTCGTCGAAGAGGCGCTGGACCAGTGCGACGTGCCGCTCGTCGCCGACCGCACTGATCACATTGCCGCGGACATGGATGTCCACGGCCGGGAACGCCTTCTCGATCACGCGCAGCAGGGAGTCACCTGAACCGAGCACGGTCACCATCGGGTGCTTCGCGGGGACGGTGAAGTGGGCTCGTGCCTGCCCCGGCGCGAGGGTCTGGTCTGTGGGTGTCTGAGTCATGGGCCGGCCCTCTGGCCTGCGCGTACCTCCCGTTTCAGGGTTCTCGCTGCTCGACAACCTCTGGGATACCAGCGTACGACCCCGCACGGACAGTCCCTAAGTGCTTTTCCGCACCGCCGGAGAACCGCGTCCCGTTCTCCCAGGGGACCGGGGGCGGGCAGGGGGAGCAGGGGGAGCGGAGCGAGCGGAGCAGTGCGGGACGGGACGGTCAGGACGGACGGTACGGACGGTACGGACGGGACCGGCGAGACGGCCGGGACGGGCAGGACGGGCGGGACCGACGAGACGGGCGAGGTGGGCGGGACCGGCGGGAAGTTCGGGCCGGGGCTCCGGCGCCGTCAGACCGGCCGCCGGAAGCCGATCGTCGGGAGCGCGCGGCGCAGCGGCCAGGGGCGGTCGGGCGCGGGAACCAGCCCGGCCAGGAAGGAGTAGCGGGCGAGCGCCTCGGGGTCCTGGTCCTCACAGCCCTGCACGTACTGCCACCACGCCGCCACCTCGGTCCAGCCGGGCGCCGACAGCGAGCCGCCGAACTCCTGCACGGACAGCGCGGCGGTCAGTCCGGCGAAGGCGAGCCGGTCCGCGAGCGGCCAGCCGGCGAGGGTGCCGGTGACGAAGCCCGCCATGAAGACGTCTCCGGCTCCCGTGGGATCCAGCACCTCGACCCCGATCGCCGGGACCTCGGCCGCCTCGCCGGAGCCGCCGTCCACGGCGTAGGCGCCGTCGGCGCCGAGCGTGACGACCGCGAGCGGCACCTTCTCGGCCAGCGCCCGGGCGGCGGCGCGCGGGCAGTCGGTGCGGGTGTAGCGCATCGCCTCCTCGGCGTTGGGCAGGAACGCCTCGCACAGCTCCAGGTCGTGCAGGGCGCGCAGGTCCCAGCGGCCGGACTCGTCCCAGCCGACGTCGGCGAAGATCCGGGCGCCCCGGCCGGCCGCCTCCGCGATCCAGGGCTCGAGGCGGCCCGGCGCGAGGGAGGCCACGGCGGCGCGAGCCCGGGGAGCCGCCGCCGGGGCGGTCTCGCGCAGGGGGGCCTCGTGGCCGTGCGACACCATCGTGCGCTCGCCCTCGTACGCCATGGAGACCGTCACCGGGGAGTGCCAGCCGGGCACGGTCCGCGACTGGGACAGATCGATGCCCTCGCCCTGCTCCAGGGCGTCCCAGCAGTAGTCGCCGTAGAAGTCGTCACCGAAGGCCGCGGCGAGGGAGGTGCGCAGACCCAGCCGCGCCAGTGCGGTGGCCATGTTGGCGACGCCGCCCGGGCTCTGGCCCATCCCGCGTGCCCAGGTCTCGGTCCCGCGCACCGGAGCGGTGTCGAGCCCGGTGAAGACGATGTCGAGGAAGACGGTGCCGGTGAGGAACACGTCGTACGCCGGGTCCCCTCCGGTGCGCACGGCGGCCAACGGGTCGATGTGCGCGGTGTGTTGCTGCTGCTCTCCGTCGGTCGTGATCACGGTGGCTCCCGGATTGCCGTGCGCTGCGTGCAAAGAGCGGTCCGAATCATGACAGTGTGCCTGATCCGCGCCCGTGGGCAGCCCCTGCGCAGCACGCCCGCAGCCCTCACGCGGCACGCGCGCAGGACTCGCGCAGCCTTCACGCGGCACGTGCGCAGGACTCGCGCAGCCCTTGTGCAGGACTCGCGGAGAGCGTTCAGGGCCGGGGTCGGGGTCGACCGGGAGCGGACTTCGACCAGGGAAAACGCACTCTGCTACCCGATCACTCACACCGCAAACCACATGTGTCCCGCATCACAGCTTTCCGGCTTCTCCGGCGCCGGGAGTGCTTGATACAAATTGGCGCGCGTTCCCGTGCAGCAGACACCGGGCGCTCCTCCCTCCTCCTCGCCCGAGCGGCGCGGTGGATCCCCATGCCTTCAGCCCCTTGCTCCCGGGAACGCCCATGTCCTCGCGCCTGCGCGCCGCGTGGCCGCTCGTCGCCGTCTTCGCCGTCGGCTACCTCGCCTCCTACCTTCTCCCCACCGTCGTCGGCCGGCTCTCCGCCGGACTCGGCCTGGCTCCCGCCCAGGCCGGACTGGTCGGCTCCGTCCTGCTGTTGGCGTCCTCGGCCGCCGGCTTCGCGCTGGCGTCCCGGGTCGAGCGGTTCGGGCCGCGCCGGCTCGCCCGGACGGGCCTGGTCCTCGCCTTCGCGGGCTACGGTGCGGCGGCCGTCACGTCCGCGGTGCCCGTGGTCGTCATGGGCGTCACGGTGGGCGGCCTCGGCTCCGGCACGGCGACCGCGGTCGCCGCGGCGGGCATCGCCGCCCAGCGCGATCCGCACCGGGTGTCCGCACTCGGCCTGCTCTCGGTGTCGGCGACCGCCGGGGCCCTGTACCTGACGATCCCCCGGCTCGGCGGCGGCCACACGCTGCCGTTCGCCGCGCTCGCGGTGGCGGCGCTCGCGGCATGGCCCGCGACACGCAGGCTGGACTCCCCCGGGGCCCGGGTCAGCGTGCCGGGCGTCCAGGGCCTGCCGGGTCCGCGCGCCTCACGTCCCCCGCTCCCCCACCGCCGCTCGGGCGCGGTGCTCGCGGCCGCGATGCTCTGCTGGGCGATGGCCCAGAACGCCCTCTGGGGCGTGAGCGGCCGGATAGGCACCACCCAGGCCGGGCTGAGCGAGGTCACGGTCGGCGCGGTCTTCGCGGTGGCGCTGGGCGCCGGGCTCTGCGGCGTCGTGGTCGCCGGGACGGTGGGCGCACGGTTCGGACGGGCGGTACCGATCGGTGCGGGCACGGTGCTCATCGCCCTCTGCGTCGCGGTCAGTTCGTCCGCGCGCGGCCTGGCTGCCTTCGCCGTCGGCGAGGTCCTCTGGAACACCTTCTACCCGGTGGTGCTCTCCTACCTGATCGGTCTCGCCGCCTCGCTCGACAGCCGCGGGCGCTGGGCCGTCCTCGTCGGCTCGGCGTCGTCGCTGGGCGTGGCGTGCGGGCCGATGGCGGGCAGCCTGCTGTCGGCGCACACCGGGTACCCGGGCATGGGGCTGGTGCTGTGCGCGGCCCTGCTGGTCGTGGCGGTGCCGATGACCGCGGTCGCCGTGCACACCTCGGGCCGGCGTCCGGTGCCGGTGCCCCTGCCGGTGCCCGCCCCGATCCGGCGCAGCACCGCGGTGGCCCCCGCGGTACTCGCGGAGATCCCGGTCCCGGTGGCGGAGACCGCCCCGGCGGGTTCGGCGGGTACGGCGAAGGTCCTGGCCTCCTGAGACCGGGCGGCGGCGCGGCCTCGGGGGTACGCGCCGCCGCCCCCGGCCCGGGTACGCCGGAGCGGGCCCGCTCCGTACGGCCGGGCCGGTTGGCGCGCTCGGCAGCCCGGTCCGGTCACTCCCGGTCGAAGTCGTAGCCGGCGACCTCCGCCAGACAGCGCTCGCGGCGTGCCTCGTCCTGGTCCAGGAAGGCCGCGCGGAAGGAGTTGCGGGCCAGTTCGCGCAGTTGCTCCTGGGTCAGCCCGAGCGCCTCGCGCACCGCGTGGAAGGTGTCGCCGACGTAGCCCCCGAAGTAGGCGGGGTCGTCGGAGTTCACGGTGACCAGCAGGCCGGCGCCCATCATGGCCCGCAGCGGGTGCTCCTCCAGGGTGTCGACGGCCCGCAGGCGGACGTTCGAGAGCGGGCAGAGGGTGAGCGGGACCTGCTCGCGGACCAGCCGTTCGACCAGCTCGGGATCCTCCATGGACCGCAGTCCGTGGTCGATCCGTTCGACGCCGAGGACGTCCAGCGCCTCGCGGACGTACCCGGGCGGCCCCTCCTCCCCGGCGTGGGCGACCTTCCGCAGGCCGAGGGACTCGGCCGCCGCGTACACCTCGCGGAACTTCGACGGCGGGTGACCCACTTCGGCCGAGTCGAGGCCGACCCCGGTGATGTGGTGCAGATAGGGCTTCGCGGCCTCGAGCGTCGCCATCGCGGACTCGGCCGACCGGTCGCGCAGGAAGCACATGATGAGCCGGGTGGACACGCCGTGCCTCTCCTCGGCGCGGTCCAGCGCGTGCGCGAGGCCCTCGACGACCGTGCCGACCGGGACGCCGCGTTCCGTGTGGGCCTGCGGGTCGAAGAAGATCTCGGCGTGCCGCACCCCCTGGGCCGCGGCACGCGCCAGATACGCGTCGGCGAGTTCCGTGAAGTCGTCCGCGGTGTGCAGGACGGCCATCAGTCCGTAGTAGAGGTCCAGGAAGGACTGCAGATCGCTGAAGAGGTAGGCCCTGCGCAGGTCTTCGGTGCCGGCGTACGGCAGTTCTACGCCGTTGCGTTCGGCCAGGGTGAAGGCGAGCTCGGGTTCGAGGGTGCCCTCGATGTGCAGATGCAGTTCGGCCTTGGGGATGAGTGACATCGGTGCTCGCTCGGGCGTCGGCGGGTGGATCAGGCTTCGCGTCTGGGGACCGGGACCCGTACGAGGTCCTGGGCCACGGACAGTTCGCCCTCGAAGCCGGCGGCACGGGCCTGCCGCGCGAACTCGTCGGGTTCGCTGTAGCGCTGGGAGAAGTGTGTCAGCACAAGGTGCCGTACGCCCGCAGCGCGCGCCACCCGGGCCGCCTGTCCCGCCGTGAGATGACCGTGGTCGGTGGCCAGCGCGACGTCCTCGTCGAGGAAGGTCGACTCGATCACCAGCATGTCGCAGCCCTCGGCCAGCTCGTACGCCCCGTCGCAGAGCCGGGTGTCCATCACGAACGCGAAGCGCTGCCCGCGCCGCACTTCGCTGACGTCCTCCAGGGCGACCCCGCCGAGGGCGCCCTCCCGCTGGATACGGCCCACGTCGGGCCCCTTGATGCCGTGCGCGGCCAGGCGCGCGGGCAGCATACGGCGGCCGTCGGGCTCGGTCAGCCGGTAGCCGAACGACTCGACGGGGTGGTCGAGGCGGCGCGCCTCCAGGGTGTAGGAGGGCGTGTCGGCCAGGACCCCGCCGTCCGCGATCGGGGCCTGCGTGAGCCGCACCGTCTCGCGGTAGGCCGTCGCGTACCGGAGCCGTTCGAAGAACCTCCGGCCGCTCGCCGGGTAGTGGGCGGTGACCGGGTGCGGCACCTGGTCGAGGTTGATGCGCTGGATCACCCCCGCGAGACCGAGGGAGTGGTCGCCGTGGAAGTGGGTGACGCAGATCCGGTTGATGTCGTGGGCGGCGACCCCGGCCCTCAGCATCTGCCGCTGGGTGCCCTCACCGGGGTCGAAGAGGATGCCCTCCCCGTCCCAGCGCAGCAGGTAGCCGTTGTGGTTGCGGTGCCGGGTGGGGACCTGGCTGGCCGTGCCGAGGACGACCAGTTCGCGTACGGACAACAGGGGCTCCGTGTCGGTCGGCGCGCTCTATCCGGGCGGCCATTCGAGCCCGCGCCCGCCGAGGACGTGGGCATGCGTGTGGAACACGGTCTGGCCGGCACCGGCGCCGGTGTTGAAGACGATGCGGAAGCCGGAGGCGTCGACCTTGTCCATCGCGGCGACTTCGGCGGCCTCGCGCAGTATGTCGGCGGCGATGCCCGGCTCGGCCCCGGCGAGGGTGGCGGCGTCCGGGTAGTGGACCTTGGGGATCACCAGCACATGTGTCGGCGCCTGCGGGTTGATGTCCCGGAAGGCGAGGGTGGTCTCCGTCTCGCGGACGACGGTGGCCGGCACCTCCCCCGACACGATCTTGCAGAACAGGCAGTCGGCCTGCGGTTCTCCCGCCATGGTCCCGGCCCCTTCACGACTCCGACGATCAGTGGAACTGCATGCTATCGGTGCCGGGGTACCGCTCCGCCGGGTGCCGTGCGGCTCGGGCCCGCGGCCCGGCGGGGTGCGGGACCTCTCGCGGCCGGTCCCGGGCGGCTGCCCGGCCCGGCCGGGCAGCCAGGGCATCCCACCGTCTACCCGGCGGAGGTGCGGGTCTCGGTGACGGTGATGGTCACGGTGACCGTGGGGCGCGCCGCTCCGCCGTCGCCGGGGGCGGGAGGAGGCGGCGCCGGGGTCCTGGTGGGGGTGGGCAGCGGGGCGTTGCAGTCGCCAAGGACGTAGGCGCGGAAGACCCGGCGGCCGTCGGACTTCGCCGTGAGGTCGCCGTGCACGCACCGGCCGCCGATCTCCTGGGTGACCGTGCCGGTGATGGTGATTCTCGCGCCGTCGGCGGTCTCGCCCTCGCAGTCGACACCGGCCGCCGCGCGAACCGAGGGGGAGGCGCCGGTGGCGAGCCGCGCCGCGCAGCTGAGCCAGTGGACGCGGACGCCCTCCTCCTCGAAGGCCCGGGTGCCGGCCCGGTCCGTCGTGTACGACACCGCCATGGCGCTCAGACCGCCGGACGTCCCGGGGTCGCACGCCATGAGACCGGAAGCGGTCAGGGCCGCGCAGACGGGTACGGCCAGCACGCGGAGCGGGCGAAGAGAACGGAGAGGACGGAGAGGACGGAGAGAACGGAGAAGGCGGAGAGGGCGGAGAGGGCGAAGGGAGTGGAACGGAAGGAGAGGGCGGAGAGGGGCCGTCATGGGCGGCAGAGTGCCAGGGGCGGGAAGGGCGCGGTAGACCGTTTGCGGCCAACGGCCCCTTCCGGTGAGCCGCATGGGTGACGCGCGCGGGTTCGCCGTCACCCGGCGCGGCACCGCCGCTGCCCGGCTCCTGCCGGGGGGCGGGCTCGGGCGGGGGCGGGGTGGCTCGGGCGGGGCGGCGCCCGGGAGTCGGGGGCCGCAGCCGGGATCCGGGGAGTCGGAGCGGGCTCGGGGGGAGTCGGAGCGGTGCCCGGGGCCGGGGAGGGGCCTGCCCGGCACCCTCCCAGGGGGCGCTGCGGCGTGGACACCACCCCGCGGGAGGCAGCTCGCCGAGCGGCGCCCTCGCCGGGACCGGTGCCGGTGCCGGTCCTGTCCCGGTGCCCTCGCCGCTGCCGTGCGGGGGAACGGGCGCCTGCGGCCGCGGCGTACGGCCTACCGGTACCGGTTCAGGACCAGCGGCCGGAGCGGCCGAGCAGCAGGGCGGACGCCGCCGTCCCCGCGGTGGAGGTCCGCAGCACGCTGCTGCCCAGGCGGCAGGGCCTGGCACCCGCCTCGGCGAACGCGGCCAGCTCCTCCGGGGAGACGCCCCCTTCGGGTCCGACGACCAGCACGATGTCCCCGGAGGACGGGAGGTGCGCGGTCGCGAGCGGTTCCGCGCCCTCCTCGTGCAGCACGACCGCGAGGTCCGCCCCGGCGAGGAGCCGGGCCACCTGCCCGGTCGTGGCCGCCTCGGCGACTTCGGGGAAGCGGAGCCGGCGTGACTGCTTGCCCGCCTCACGGGCCGTGGAGCGCCACTTGGCGAGGGACTTGGCGCCGCGGTCGCCCTTCCACTGCGTGATGCAGCGGGCGGCCGCCCACGGCACGATCACGTCGACGCCGGTCTCGGTCATCGTCTCGACGGCGAGCTCGCCGCGGTCCCCCTTGGGCAGGGCCTGTACGACCGTGATCCGGGGCGCGGGTTCCGGCTCCTCGCGCAGTTCCGTGACGGAGACGTCGAGGCGGTCCTTGCCCTCGACGGCGGCGACGGTGCCGTAGCCGCCGGTGCCCCGGCCGTCCGTGAGGACGATCTCCTCGCCCACGCGCAGCCGGCGCACGGAGACGGCGTGCCGCCCTTCGGGCCCGTCCAGGGTGACGGTGCCGGTGTGGACGTCGCCGACCAGGAAGACGGGGGCGGTCACGCCGGGTTCCGCAGCGCGAGGGCGGAGCTCGCCGCGGCCGTCTCGGCGGCGAGGACCTCGACGAGCCGGCCGGCGGGAAGATCGCGGGCCAGGCGGTGCCCCTGGCCGGCCCAGAGCGCCATGGCCTGCGGGTCACCGGCCTTGGCCGCGGCCTTGCGCAGGCCGGAGGTGAGGTGGTGCACCTCGGGGTAGGCGGCGGGCGCGTACGGCCCGTGCTCGCTCATGAACCGGTTGACCAGTCCGCGGGCGGGGCGGCCGGAGAACGCCCGGGTCAACTCGGTCCTGCCGAACAGCGGGCTGGTCATGGCCTGCTTGTGCAGCACGTTGGCGCCGGACTCCGGGCACACCAGGAAGGCGGTGCCGAGCTGGGCGGCCTCGGCTCCGGCGGCCAGGACGGCGGCGATCTGGGCGCCGCGCATGATGCCGCCGGCCGCGACGATCGGCAGCGGTACGGCCTCGCGGATCTGCGCGATCAGCGCGAGCAGGCCGACGCCGGCGCCGTCGTTGGCGGGGTCGTCGCGGTGGGTGCCCTGGTGGCCGCCGGCCTCGACGCCCTGCACGCAGACCGCGTCGGCGCCCGTGTTCTGGGCGGCCAGCGCCTCGTCGGCCGTGGTGACGGTGACGACCGTGAGCGTCCCGGCGCGCTTCAGCCGGGCGACGGCCGCGGCGGTGGGACAGCCGAAGGTGAACGACACCAGCGGCACGGGGTCGTCGCGCAGGACGGCCAACTTGGCCTCGTAGCCGTCGTCCCGGCCGGAGTCGGGGTCCCCGAGCGGTGTGTCGTACCAGCTGGCCTCGCCGGCGAGCTGGTGCCGGTAGACGTCGACGGCCGCGGCGTCGGCGTAGGCGGGCTGCGGCATGAACAGGTTCACCCCGAACGGGCGCCCGGTGAGACGGCGGAGCTGTTTGATCTCCTGGTACATCCCGTCCGCGGTCTTGTAGCCGGCGGCGAGGAACCCGAGCCCCCCGGCCTCGGACACGGCGGCGGCGAGTTCCGGACAGGAAGCGCCACCCGCCATGGGGGCCTGCACGATCGGGTAACGGCAGAGATCGGTCAGCGCGGAGGACATGCCCGCATGGTGCCATGTCCTGCCCCCACGTCCGAATCCCGGCCTCCGGTACCCCGCGGGCGGCCCGGAGCGCGGCCGCCAAGGGCGACGGGGGCCGCCCCGGGGCCCAGGGCCACTGGGAAGGGCGGGTGGGACCGCGGCCCCACCTCCGGGTGCGGACACCACCTCGGCCTCACGGACGCCCCCGGCCCTGCGGAGGCCACTTCACGTCACGGACGCCCCCCGGCTCTACGCACGCCACTTCACGGACGCCCCCCGGCCCTGCGCACGCCACCTCACCCCACGCACGTCACCCGGGCCTCGCGGACGCCACCTCACCCCACGGACGCCGCCCGGCCTCGCGGCCGGACCCGGCCCCGGCGGGGGTCGGGCAGGCAGGCGCCGGGGTCACCTGCCGTTGAACGCGTCCTTGAGGCGGGAGAACAGTCCCTGCTGTCCCGGCTGGAACTGGCCCATGGGCCGCTCCTCGCCGCGGAGCTTCGCCAGCTCCCGCAGCAGGCGTTCCTGCTCCGGATCGAGCTTCGAGGGCGTCTGCACCTCGACGTGCACGATCAGGTCGCCGCGTCCCCCGCCGCGCAGGTGGGTGACGCCCCGGCCGTGCAGCGGGATCGACTGGCCGGACTGGGTGCCGGGGCGGATGTCGATCTCCTCGATGCCGTCGAGCGTCTCCAGCGGCACCTTCGTGCCCAGGGCGCCCGCCGTCATGGGAATGGTCACCGTGCAGTGCAGATCGTCGCCGCGGCGCTGGAACACCGCGTGCGGCAGTTCGTGGATCTCGACGTACAGGTCACCGGCGGGACCGCCGCCCGGGCCCACCTCGCCCTCGCCGGCGAGCTGGATGCGGGTGCCGTTGTCGACGCCGGCCGGGATCTTCACGGTCAGGGTGCGGCGCGACCGGACCCGGCCGTCGCCCGCGCACTCCGGGCACGGGGTCGGGACGACGGTCCCGAAGCCCTGGCACTGGGGGCACGGCCGCGAGGTCATGACCTGGCCCAGGAAGGACCGGGTGACCTGCGACACCTCGCCGCGGCCGCGGCACATGTCACAGGTCTGGGCCGAGGTGCCGGGCGCGGCGCCCTCGCCCGAGCAGGTCGTGCACACGACGGCGGTGTCGACCTGGATGTCCTTCGTGGTGCCGAACGCGGCCTCGTTGAGTTCGACCTCCAGCCGGATCATGGCGTCCTGGCCGCGCCGCGTCCGCGACCGCGGCCCGCGCTGGGACGCGGTCCCGAAGAACGCGTCCATGATGTCGGAGAAATTGCCGAAGCCACCGGCGCCGAAGCCGCCCGCGCCGCCGCCGCCGGCCGCGGACAGCGGGTCGCCGCCGAGGTCGTAGACCTGCTTCTTCTGCGGGTCCGACAGCACCTCGTACGCGGCGTTGATCTCCTTGAAGCGCTCCTGCGTCTTCGGATCCGGATTCACGTCCGGATGGAGCTCCCGCGCGAGCCGCCGGAAGGCCTTCTTGATCTCGTCCTGCGATGCGTCGCGGCGTACGCCCAGTACGGCGTAGTAGTCCGTGGCCACTTACGACTCCGCCAGGATCTGTCCGACGTAACGTGCCACTGCGCGTACCGCTCCCATCGTTCCGGGGTAGTCCATGCGGGTCGGTCCGACCACGCCGAGTTTGGCGACTGCCTCGTCGCCCGAACCGTAGCCGACCGCGACGACGGACGTGGAAGTGAGCCCCTCGTGGAGGTTCTCGTGCCCGATCCGTACGGTCATGCCCGGGTCCTTGGCCTCTCCGAGCAGCTTCAGCAGCACGACCTGCTCCTCCAGCGCCTCCAGCACGGGCCGGATGGTGAGGGGGAAGTCGTGGGCGAAGCGCGTCAGATTGGCGGTGCCGCCGATCATCAACCGTTCCTCGGTGTCCTCGACCAGCGTCTCCAGGAGGGTCGAGAGCACCGTCGAGACGGTGCCGCGGTCCTCCAGGTCGAAGGACTCCGGGAGGTCCTGGACCAGTTGCGGCACGTCGGTGAACCGCCGTCCGACCACGCGGCTGTTGAGCCGGGCCCGCAGGTCGGCGAGCGAGGTGTCGGAGAACGGCGCGGGGCAGTCGACGTGCCGCTGCTCGACCCGTCCGGTGTCCGTGATCAGCACCAGCATCAGCCGGGCCGGTGCGAGCGCCAGCAGCTCCACGTGCCGCACGGTGGAGCGGGTGAGCGAGGGGTACTGGACGACGGCGACCTGCCGGGTCAGCTGCGCGAGCAGCCGCACCGTGCGGGCGACGACGTCGTCGAGGTCGACGGCGCTTTCGAGGAAGTTCTGGATCGCCCGGCGCTCGGGCGACGACAGCGGCTTGACCCCCGCGAGCCGGTCCACGAACAGGCGGTAGCCCTTGTCCGTGGGGATGCGGCCGGCGCTGGTGTGGGGCTGGGCGATGTAGCCCTCGTCCTCCAGCACCGCCATGTCGTTGCGCACGGTCGCCGGCGACACGCCGAGGCTGTGCCGCTCGGTGAGGGCCTTGGAACCGACGGGCTCCTCGGTGCCCACATAGTCCTGGACGATGGCGCGCAGCACCTCGAGTCTGCGTTCGCTGAGCATGGCGCACACCTCCAGCTGTGGTCCTCGGCGGTCCCTAGGCGGCCCTTCGGCCCTGGTCTGGCACTCGGCCTCACTGAGTGCCAGCTTTCCCCGGCCCAGTGTACGGCCGGGAGGTACGTCCCTAGCAAGGGCGGCCGGACACCCCGTCCCGTCGCGACGAGCCATGACGCCGCTGGTCGCTCCGGGATAGCGTCGCCGTATGGACGTCCGTTGGGAAGACTTCGGCTGGGAACGGCTCGCCGGCGGCGTGGGGCGGCGCAGGCTGCCCGTCTGGGACGCCACGGCGGGGCTGGTCGCCGGTGACACGGCGGTGCTCCTGTTCGACACGGGCTCGACGCTCCGCGAGGGGGCGGAGCTGCGGGAGCAGGCCGAGGCGCTTCTCGGCGGCCGGAGTGTGACGCACATCGCGCTCAGTCACCCCCACTTCGACCATGTGCTCGGCACGGCGGCGTTCCCGGAGACCGAGGTGTACGGCGCCGTCGGCGTCGACGGCGTCCTGCTGCGGGACCGGGCCGCGCTGCGCGACGACGCGATCCGCCACGGGGTGCCGCCGCAGGACGCGGCGATGGCCGCCGACGCCCTGGTCGTCCCGCGGCACACCGTCTCCGGCGAGTGGACCCTCGACCTCGGCGGCCGCCGGGTGATGCTGGCCAACGTCGGCCCGGGCCACAGCCGCCACGACCTGGTGCTGCTGGTGCCCGGCGACCGCGAGGTCGTCTTCTGCGGGGACCTGGTGGAGGAGTCGGGCGACCCGCAGGCCGGCCCGGACGCCATCCCGTCCCGCTGGCCGGCGGCGCTGGACCGGCTGCTCGCCCTGGGCGGGGAGGACGCGGTGTACGTGCCGGGGCACGGGGCGGCGGTGGACGCCGCGTTCGTGCGCGCCCAACGCGATGAACTGGCCCGGCGGTTCGGGGTGCCGTAGCGTCTGACCGATGCGCAGCTACAGCCCCGATCTGACGCCCCCGTGGAAGCGGCCCGCTGCCGTGCCGGAGGTGCCCGCCGAGCCCGGCCTGGTGGTCGAGGAGGTCTCCACGGGCTTCTGCGGTGCGGTGATCCGGTGCGAGGCGGGGACGGTGACGCTGGAGGACCGCTTCGGCAAGCACCGGGTGTTCCCGCTGGAGCCGCGGGGATTCCTGCTGGAGGGGAAGCCCGTCACCCTGGTCCGGCCTTCGTCCGGCGCGCCCGCCGGGCCCGCCCGCACGGCCTCCGGATCGGTCGCGGTGCCCGGAGCGCGCGCCAGGGTCGCCCGCGCCGGCCGCATCTACGTGGAGGGCCGCCACGACGCGGAGCTGGTGGAGAAGGTCTGGGGCGACGACCTGCGCGTCGAGGGTGTGGTGGTCGAGTACCTGGAGGGCGTCGACGACCTGCCCGCCGTCGTCGCCGAGTTCGCGCCGGCCGCCGACGCGCGGCTGGGCGTCCTCGTGGACCATCTGGTGCCGGGCTCCAAGGAGGCGCGCATCGCGGAGTCGGTGACCGACCCGCACGTCCTGGTGGCCGGTCACCCGTATATCGACGTGTGGGAGGCCGTGAAGCCGTCGTCCCTGGGCATCTCCGCCTGGCCGTCGGTCCCGCACGGACAGGACTGGAAGACGGGCGTCTGCCGGGCGCTCGGGTGGCCGCCGAACACGGGGGCCGCCTGGCGGCACATCCTGTCCCGGGTGCACAGCTACAAGGACCTGGAGCCGGCGCTGCTGGGCCGGGTCGAGGAACTGATCGACTTCGTCACGGCCTGAACCGGGGCCGGCTCGCGGCCCGCAGGGCGGCGGTCCGTCGCGGACGCGACCCGGCCGCCTCGGCGGCGGCGGGCCCGCTCCCCCCGTCGCGATCCTCCGCCACCTGCGACGGCCTCGGATCAGGCGCACCGTCCTCGACCGCAGGTCCGGCGGGCCGGCCCCGGCGCGGGGGCCGGGAGGGCGGCCGGGAGGGCGGCCGACTCCGCGGGCTTCGACACGACGGGCCACGGGCCGTGTTCTCCACCTGATCCACTACCGGGTGGCCGGATGAAGCCGGCCGGATCTAGTCCCCGGTCGTGCCGTCGAGCATCTCGCGCAGGATGTCCAGATGGCCGTTGTGGCGGGCCGTCTCCTCGGTGAGGTGGAGGAGAATCCAGCGCAGGTCGACATGGCGGCCGTCGCCACCGGCGCGCTCGGCCCGGCTGTCCAGGTCGTTCCCGGCGACCAGGTCGCGGTAGCGGGCGCTCTGCTCGGCGTACTCGTCGAGCAGCTGCTCCAGCGGGAAGTCGACGGCGACACGCATCTCGCGGTCCGGGTCCTCCTCGGTCCAGGGGCCCCGGTCCTCCTCGCCGAGGAAGACCACCTGGAACCAGTAGTACTCGACCCAGCGGAGATGGTTGATCAGTCCGCTCATGGTCATCAGCGGTGAGCCCGGCAGGAGGGCCTTGCGGGCGTTCTCCGCGGAGACGCCCGCACACTTGGCGCGGGCGGTGTCGCGTGCGTAGTCGAGGAACGTGGTGAGCTGGGTACGTTCGTCCCAGGCGGGCGGCAGGTCGCTGATTCTTGTCATCGCGCTCAGCGTCCCCGATCATCGCGACCGGTGTCGACGGGTTTTGGAAGGGCCCGCGCTGCTCCGCCCGGCTCCCTCTCGACCCGGCTCCCGTTCGATCCGGCCGCTTCGGCGATTCAGCGCCCGGCGGGCCGCCCGGCACGATCCTGCCCTGACCGGGCTTGACCGGGGCGTCAGCGACCCGGCCGAACGTCCCGGGCCCGGGCACAGGCACAGGCACGGGCACAGGCTCGGGCACAGGCAGGCCTCGGGGCGCGGCCCGTACCACGGCCCGCCGTCCGCGGGGACGGCCCGGGTGGGTCGCCGGGCGCGCGGCCGGTCAGTCCACCAGGTCCCGGACCACCGCGTCCGCCAGGAGCCGGCCGCGTAGCGTCAGCACCGCCCGGCCCGCCTCGTACGGCCCGGGCTCCAGCAAGCCGTCCTCCAGGGCGCGGCGGGAGGCGGCGAGGCCGGCCGGCCGCAGCAGGTCCAGCGGGCAGCCCTCGCGCAGGCGGAGTTCGAGCAGCACCCGCTCCACCCGCCGGTCCTCCTCCGGCAGGACCTCGCGCCCGGCGCCGGGCGAGCGGCCGTCGGCCAGGGCCGCCGCGTAGGCGCCGGGGTGCTTCACGTTCCACCACCGCACCCCTCCGACGTGGCTGTGGGCGCCCGGCCCCGCCCCCCACCAGTCGGCGCCGCGCCAGTACAGCTCGTTGTGCAGGCAGCGCCCGCCGCCCGAAGCGGCCCAGTTGGAGACCTCGTACCAGTCGAAACCCGCCGCGGCGAGCACCTCGTCCGCGATCAGATAGCGGTCGGCGTGGACGTCGTCGTCCGTCATCGGCACCTCGCCGCGGCGGATCCGGCGGGCCAGCCCGGTGCCTTCCTCCACGATCAGGGCGTAGGCGCTCACATGGTCCGGGCCCGCGCCGATCGCCGCGTCGAGCGAGGCGCGCCAGTCGTCGTCGCTCTCGCCCGGCGTGCCGTAGATGAGGTCGAGGTTCACATGCTCGAAGCCCGCCGCCCGGGCCTCCGCGACACAGGCCTCGGGGCGGCCCGGGGTGTGGGTGCGGTCGAGCACCCGCAGCACGTGCTGCCGGGCGCTCTGCATGCCGAAGGACACCCGGTTGAAGCCCCCGGCCCGCAGCTCGGCCAGGTAGGCCGGGTCCACGGACTCCGGGTTCGCCTCCGTGGTGATCTCCGCCCCGTCGGCGAGGCCGAACTCGTCGCGGACGGCGCCCAGCATCCGCACCAGGTCGGCGGCGGGGAGCAGGGTCGGCGTGCCGCCGCCCACGAAGACCGTCCTGACCTGCCTCGGGTCGTCTCCGAGGACCTTGCGCGCGAGCCGGATCTCCTCGACGAGGGTGTCCGCGTAGTTGTCCCGGGAGGCCAGGACGCCGCCGGTGCCGCGCAGCTCGCTCGCCGTGTACGTGTTGAAGTCGCAGTAGCCGCAGCGCGTGGCGCAGTAGGGGACGTGCAGATAGAACCCGAGGGGCCGGTCGCCCGCGCCCGCGAGGGCGTGCGGGGGCAGCGCCCCGTCGTCGGGCACGGGCTCACCGTCAGGGAGTGCGGAAGGCATGCATCCCATTGTCCGGTACGCGCGGGGTGACCCGGCCGGGGCCACCACTCCCCCGCCGGGGTGACACGGCCGGGGTGACACGGCCGGTGCCCTGTCGCCCGGGCCGGTCGCGGCCGCGGGTCAGCGGGTCTGCAGCACCAGCAGCGCCAGGTCGTCGTCCGGCGGGGTCTCGGCGAACGCGTGCACCGCCCGGCGTATCCGGTCCGCCACGCCCTCCGCGGTGAGTCCGGCGCAGTCGGCGAGTGCCCGGGCGAGCCCGTCCTCGTCGTCGAACATCCGGTGCCCGGAGCGGCGCTCGGTGACCCCGTCGGTGACGCAGAGCAGAGTGTCGCCGGGCGTGAGCTCGAAGGTCTGGCTCTCGTACGCGACGTCCCCGACGACACCGAGGAGCAGCTGGGAGGCGGCGGCGGGGCGGACGGTGCCGTCGGGGCGGAGGAGCAGGGGAAGCGGATGTCCGGCGCAGGCGAGGGTGCAGCGGACACCGCCCTCCGGCAGCGGTGCCAGTTCGCCGTAGAGCAGCGACAGGAACCGGGACTGAGGTCCCTCGTGGGCGGCCGCGGCACCGGCGGCGGGGTGGCCCACCGCCATCAGTGCCGCCGCCTCGGCGGCCTCCAGTGCGTCGTCGAGGAGGAGTCCGTTCAGCCGGTCGAGCACCCCGGCGACCTGGTAGCCCTCGCGAGCGAGCAGTCTCAGCCAGGGCCGGGCGAGGCCGGTGACCACGGCGGCCTCGGGACCGCTGCCCTGGACGTCGCCGAGCATGAAGCACCAGCGGCCGCCGCTGCCCGCCGGGAAGATGTCGTAGAAGTCGCCCCCCGCGAGGCCCTCGTCGCTCGGCTCGTACACCAGCGAACTGTCGACTCCGGGGATGCGGGCGACCTGGGCGGGCAGCAGGCCGCGCTGCAGAACGCGGCTGATCGTGGCCTGCCGGGTGTACTGGCGGGCGGCGCCGATCGCGAGGCCGACACGGCGGGCGAAGTCCTCCAGCAGGGCTGCCGCCTCGTCGGGGACGCCGGGCGGCGCCTCCCGGCCGAGCAGCAGCGTCCCCAGCGGCCGGGCTCCGACGGTCAGGCGGAACGCGACGGCGCTGCCCCTGCCGGCGGGCGGCCAGGGGGACCGGACCGGTACGGCGGTCCCGCGCGGCTCGTCCGGCAGCCGCGGCGGGTCCCCCGCCAGGGCTTCCCGGAGGGCCTCGATGGCGGACTCGTCGGCGTGCCAGACCCGGGCGGGCCGGGGCGCCGGGCCCGCCTCGCCGTCCAGCCAGATCGCGCACCAGTCGGCGAGCCTGGGCACTAGCAGCTGCCCGGCGAGCGCGGTGACCATGTCCTCGTCGAGCTGACCGGCGAGCAGGTCGGACGCCTCGGCGAGGAAGGACAGCGCGCCTCGGCCGACCCATGTGCGCTCGTCCCGTGTGCGCTCGTCGCCGCGCTCGCCTCGGGCGCACTCCGCGCCGCGCTCGTCGCGAACGCCTCCGCGCGGTGAGGGGGCGAGGCTGTCGGCGGTCCGTGCCCCGCGCTGCCGGGGCGCCGCGCAGTCCGCTGCCGGGGGCAGGCAGGCGAAGCCGTCGAGCGGAAGGCGCGCCCAGACCGTCTTGAGGCCCGGCCGGTAGGTGATCCCCCAGGACGCGGCGAGCGTGGCGACGAGATGAAGCCCGCGTCCGTACTCGGGTTCCTCCGGGGCGGTGCTCTCCGGCTCGGGGCCGTCGCCGCGCACCGCGCGCGCCGGATGGCGGTCGGAGACCTCGACCACCAGGGCGGCCGGGTCGTCGCCGATGGCCGGGTCGAGCCGGGCGAGTACCTCGACGCCGGTGCCCGCGTGGACGACGGCGTTGGTGGCGAGTTCGCTGACGACGAGATCGGCCTCGTCGGCGAGCCGGTCGGTGCCCCGTGTGGTGACCAGCCCGAGCCGCGTCCAGTCGGCGAGTGCGGCCCGGACGAAGCGGCGGGCAGCGGAGGCGGTGTGCGGGCTTGCGGGCAGGCTGGTGCGGGCGACCGGGCGTGCGTCGCCGTACGGCGGGAGCAGGTGCACCGAACGATGAGTGGTCTCCTGCTGCATCGGAACGGACCCCACGCGGCGGCTCCTGTCCGGTCTGTCTGGCGGCCGGGTCTGTGCGCTCTGCTTCCCTGCCGTATTGCCCGTGGGGCAATGACGACACGGACAGAGTGACAGAACGAGCGCGCCCATAAGCACGGAGTCATCGAAGTGAGGCTGTACGGGGTAGGCGGGCGCGGCCGCGAGCGGGCCGGGGAGAGGCGGGGAGCGGGCCGGGGAGAGGCAGGGACCAGGCCGGGGACAGGTCGGGGAGGACGCCGCGGGCAGGCGGGGAGAAGGCAGGGAGAAGGAGGAGGGAGGACGCCGGGAGCATGCCCGGACGCCGGAAACGGCTCGGCGGCCCGTCGCGGCGAGAGCCGGGCGACGGGCCGCCGAGCGGTGCTGTCACGCCTCGCGGGCAGTGGCGTCACGCCTCGCGGACGCCGGGCCTTGCCTCGCGGGCGGTGCTGTCACGCCTCGCGGGCGCCCTCGTACATGCCTTCGATGAGGTCCTTGTACTCACGCTCGACCACCGGGCGCTTCAGCTTCAGGCTGGGCGTCAGTTCGCCGTGCTCGACGTCGAGGTCGCGCGGCAGCAGGCGGAACTTCTTGATGGTCTGCCAGCGCTGGAGCGTCCCGTTGAGCCGCTGCACATAGCCCTCGATGAGCCGCTCGGTCTGCGGGGCGGCGACGACCTCCGCGTACGGCCTGCCCTCCAGGCCGTTCTCCTTGGCCCAGCCCAGGATGGCGGCCTCGTCGAGCGCGATGAGCGCCGTGCAGTAGTTGCGGTCCGCGCCGTGCACCAGGATGTTCGACACGAACGGGCACACCGCCTTGAACTGGCCCTCGACCTCGGCGGGCGCGATGTACTTGCCGCCGGAGGTCTTGATCAGGTCCTTCTTGCGGTCCGTGATCTTGAGGTAGCCGTCGGGGGAGAGCTCGCCGATGTCGCCGGTGTGGAACCAGCCGTCGGACTCCAGGACCTCGGCCGTCTTCTCCGGCAGCCCGTGGTAGCCCTCCATGATCCCCGGGCCGCGCAGCAGGATCTCGCCGTCGTCCGCGATGCGCACCTCGCAGCCGGGCAGCGGCTTGCCGACCGTGCCGGTGCGGTACGCCTCGCCGGGGTTGACGAAGGAGGCGGCACTCGACTCGGTGAGCCCGTAGCCCTCCAGGATGTGGATACCGGCGCCGGCGAAGAAGAAGCCGATCTCGGGCGAGAGGGCGGCGGAGCCGGAGACGGCGGCGCGCAGGCGGCCGCCGAAGGCCTCGCGGAGCTTGGAGTAGACGAGCGCGTCGGCGACCTTGTGCTTCATGGTGAGGCCGAGGGACGCCGAGGCGGTGCCGGTGCGGCGGTAGTTGTCCTGGGACTCCTTGGCGTAGGCGCGCGCGACGCCGGCCGCCCACTGGAAGATCTTGTACTTGGCGGCTCCGCCGGCCCGCGCCTTGGCGGCGACGCCGTTGTAGACCTTCTCGAAGATGCGCGGCACGGCCGCCATGTACGTCGGCTGGACCACCGGCAGGTTCTCGATGATCTTGTCGACCCGGCCGTCGACGGCGGTGACGTGGCCGACCTCGATCTGGCCGGAGGTCAGCACCTTGCCGAAGACGTGCGCCAGCGGCAGCCAGAGGTACTGGACGTCGTCCTTGGTGACCAGGCCGGTCGAGGCGATCGCCTTGGCCATGTAGGACCAGTTGTCGTGCGGCAGCCGGACGCCCTTGGGGCGGCCCGTGGTGCCCGAGGTGTAGATGAGGGTGGCGAGCTGGCCGGCGGTGATCGCCTCGACCCGCTCCTTGACCGCACCGGGGTTGTCGGTGAGGTGGGCGGCACCCCGCGCCTCCAGCTCGGCGAGCGAGAGGACCCACCCCTCGGGGTCTCCCTCGGCCGGCTGCGCACCTGCTTCGTCGATCACGACCACATGCTTCAGGTGCGGCAGCTCGGCGCGCCGCTCGCGGGCCTTGGCCAGCTGGGTGGCGTCCTCGGCGATCAGCACCCTGCTCTCGGAGTCGGCCAGGATGTACGCGGACTCCTCCGCGTTCGTCTGCGGGTACACCGTGGTCGTGGCCGCGCCCGCACAGAGGATGCCGAGGTCCGCGAGGATCCACTCGACCCGGGTCGCGGAGGCGAGCGCCACCCGCTCCTCGGGGCGGACACCCAGTTCGATCAGTCCGGCCGCGATGGCGTAGACCCGATCGGCCGCCTCCTGCCAGCTCAGCGACTTCCACTCGTCAGGCCCCTGCCCGGAGGCGGCGGGGACCGGATGGCGATAGGCCTCCGCGTCGGGAGTGGCCGCCACGCGCTGGACGAAGAGCGTCGCCACGGAGGGCGGTCGGTTCTCGATCAGATTCTGTGTGTCGCTCACGACATCCTCCGGGCCTGCTGCGGCGTTGCTGCATGACTGGCTGGTTGCCCCACTGGTCACAGTTGTTTAACTCGCGAGTAACCCTCGGGCCTGATCAGGGTAGAGCGCCGCGCTGCGCCGCGTAAGGGGCCGCGGGCTGCCGCTTGATAACGAACAGGCCCGTGTACCGGGGGTACACGGGCCTGTGGGACAACACGGACGAACGGGTGCGACTGGTGCTTTCGCGTTACCCCCGCACTACTTCTTCGCCTTGCCGCCCCCGGAGTCGTCACTGGACAGCACGGCGATGAAGGCCTCCTGGGGCACCTCCACCGAGCCGACCATCTTCATCCGCTTCTTGCCCTCCTTCTGCTTCTCCAGCAGCTTCCGCTTACGGGAGATGTCACCGCCGTAGCACTTGGCGAGGACGTCCTTGCGGATGGCCCGGATGGTCTCGCGGGCGATGACCCGGGAGCCGATGGCGGCCTGGACCGGCACCTCGAAGGCCTGGCGCGGGATGAGCTCCTTGAGCTTGGCGACGAGCCGCACTCCGTACGCGTACGCCTGGTCCCGGTGGGTGATGGCCGAGAAGGCGTCGACCTTGTCGCCGTGCAGCAGGATGTCCACCTTCACCAGCTGGGCGCCCTGCTCGCCGGTGGGCTCGTAGTCCAGGGAGGCGTACCCGCGGGTCTTGGACTTCAGCTGGTCGAAGAAGTCGAAGACGATCTCGGCGAGGGGAAGGGTGTAGCGGATCTCCACCCGGTCCTCGGAGAGGTAGTCCATGCCGAGCAGCACGCCGCGGCGGTTCTGGCAGAGCTCCATGATCGAGCCGATGAACTCGCTCGGCGCCAGGATCGTCGCCCGCACGACCGGCTCGTGAACGTCGGCGATCTTGCCCTCGGGGAACTCGCTCGGGTTGGTGACGGTGTGCTCGGTGCCGTCCTCCATGACCACCCGGTAGACCACGTTCGGGGCGGTCGCGATCAGGTCGAGACCGAACTCGCGCTCCAGGCGCTCGCGGATGACGTCGAGGTGGAGCAGCCCGAGGAAGCCGACCCGGAAGCCGAAGCCCAGGGCGGCGCTCGTCTCCGGCTCGTAGACCAGCGCGGCGTCGTTGAGCTGCAGCTTGTCGAGTGCGTCGCGCAGCTCGGGGTAGTCCGATCCGTCGAGGGGGTAGAGGCCCGAGAACACCATCGGCTTGGGGTCCTTGTAGCCGCCGAGCGCCTCGGTGGCACCCTTGGTCTGCTGGGTGATGGTGTCACCCACCTTCGACTGGCGGACGTCCTTCACACCGGTGATCAGGTAGCCGACCTCGCCGACGCCGAGGCCGTCGGCCGCCAGCATCTCCGGGGAGTTGGTACCGATCTCCAGCAGCTCGTGGGTCGCGCCGGTGGACATCATCCGGATGCGCTCGCGCTTGTTGAGCTGGCCGTCGACGACACGGACATAGGTCACGACGCCCCGGTAGGAGTCGTAGACCGAGTCGAAGATCATCGCGCGGGCGGGGGCGTCCTTGACGCCGACCGGGGCCGGTACCTCCCGCACCACCCGGTCCAGCAGCGCCTCCACGCCCATGCCCGTCTTGGCCGAGACCCTCAGGACGTCCGAGGGGTCGCACCCGATGAGGTTGGCGAGTTCCTCGGAGAACTTCTCGGGCTGCGCGGCCGGCAAGTCGATCTTGTTGAGCACCGGCACGATGGTGAGGTCGTTCTCCATCGCCAGGTAGAGGTTGGCGAGGGTCTGCGCCTCGATGCCCTGGGCCGCGTCCACCAGCAGGATCGTGCCCTCGCACGCGGCGAGCGAGCGGGACACCTCGTAGGTGAAGTCGACGTGGCCCGGGGTGTCGATCATGTTGAGGATATGGGTACGCCCCTGATCGTCGCCCGTGGTGGGCGCCCAGGGCAGACGCACGGCCTGGGACTTGATCGTGATACCGCGCTCACGCTCGATGTCCATGCGGTCCAGGTACTGGGCGCGCATCTGCCGCTGCTCGACCACGCCGGTCAGCTGGAGCATCCGGTCGGCAAGCGTCGACTTGCCGTGGTCGATGTGCGCGATGATGCAGAAGTTGCGGATCAGCGCCGGGTCCGTACGGCTCGGCTCGGGCACATGGGGAGGGGTCGCGGGCACGCAGGGTCCTGATTCTTGAGCGCCGAGCGCTCGTCTCGGGTCGATGTCGGATCGATACGCAGCCTCCATGCTCCCATGGCTGCGGGGCTGCGCTCGGTTTGGGCCGGTCGGAGCCGCGCTGGTAGTCTGGCCAGCTGTGTCTCGTGTGTCCTCTCCGGAGGCACCTCCGCGCCCGGACGGGTCATGCGCTCGGAAGAGTCGTGTCCTCGGAAGGCCGCCCCGGAAGGTCGCGGGTGAGGGACACGCCTTCAAAGATCATCAATCCTGAAAAGGCTCTTTCGTGGCGAACATCAAGTCCCAGATCAAGCGGAACAAGACGAACGAGAAGGCGCGCCTGCGCAACAAGGCCGTCAAGTCCTCGCTCAAGACCGCGATCCGCAAGGCCCGTGAGGCTGTCGCGGCCGGCGACGTCGAGAAGGCCACCGTGGCCGCTCGCGAGGCGTCCCGCAAGCTCGACAAGGCCGTCTCCAAGGGTGTCATCCACAAGAACGCCGCCGCCAACAAGAAGTCGGCGCTGGCGTCCAAGGTTGCCTCCCTCCAGGGCTGAGCTTTCGCCCCGGGTGACCCCGGGACCTCCGGCAGCCGCCCTCTCGGGGTGATCCGCCGGACGACTTGATCGCCGGACCGGACCAGACGGGCCCTCTCTCATCCGTCCCCGGACCGGCACCCCGGGTTCGCACGCGGCCTGCGTTCGCCACGCGGGTGCGAATCCACCGACTTCCCGGCCCCGGCCGGAACCGAAGACCCCGCTTCCCCGTTCTTCCCCGGTTCGGGAGAGCGGGGTTTTCGCTTGGGCGCCCGACCGCAGGTCCCGGGCAGGGCGGGCGGCCGGGCTCCGGCGCAGGAGGGCCGGGGCGGGCGGACCGCCGGGCTCCGACGCAGGAAGGCCGGGGCGGGCGGACCGCCGGGCTCCGGCGCACGAGGGCCGGGGCGGGCGGTTGCTCCCGGGGAACGGCCGTGACGGGACAACAGGAGAGGGGCGGCGGAGGGCCAGGGGCCGAGCCCGGGGCCGCCGAGCGCCACCGGTCATGCGACAGCGGCGAAGACGCAGGAAGGACGGCGGGCACCGGGAGCAAGCCGGGCCCCGGGGACGTCAGCGGCGCAGGCGCGCGGCGCGGGCGACCGTCACCACCGCCTTCTCGAGCGCGTACTCCGGGTCGTCACCGCCGCCCTTCACCCCGGCGTCCGCCTCCGCCACGGCGCGCAGGGCGAGGGCCACCCCGTCCGGCGTCCAGCCGCGCATCTGCTGCCGGACGCGGTCGATCTTCCACGGCGGCATGCCGAGCTCGCGTGCGAGATCCGCCGGGCGGCCGCCCCGCGCCGACGACAACTTGCCGATCGCCCTTACCCCCTGGGCCAGCGCGCTGGTGATCAGGACGGGCGCGACACCGGTGGAGAGCGACCAGCGCAGCGCCTCCAGCGCCTCGGCCGCGCGTCCCTCGACCGCTCGGTCGGCCACGGTGAAGCTGGACGCCTCGGCACGCCCGGTGTAGTAGCGGCCGACGACGGCCTCGTCGATCGTGCCCTCGACATCGGCGACCAGCTGCGAGACCGCGCTCGCCAGCTCCCGGAGGTCGCTGCCGATGGCGTCGACGAGGGTCTGGCAGGCCTCGGGGGTCGCGGACCGCCCCAGTGCGCGGAACTCCGAGCGCACGAACGTCAGTCGCTCCGCCGGCTTGGTCGTCTTGGGGCAGGCCACCTCACGTGCGCCCGCCTTGCGTGCCGCGTCGAGCAGCCCCTTCCCCTTCGCACCGCCGGCGTGCAGCAGAACCAGCGTGATCTCCTCGACCGGTGCGGTGAGGTAGGCCTTGATGTCCTTGATCGTGTCGGCGGAGAGGTCCTGCGCGTTCCGCACGACGACGACCTTGCGCTCGGCGAAGAGCGAGGGGCTCGTCAGCTCGGCGAGCGTGCCTGGCTGAAGTTGGTCGGAGGCGAGATCGCGGACGTCCGTATCGGGGTCGGCGGCCCGGGCGGCCGCCACCACCTGCTGCACGGCGCGGTCCAGCAGCAGATCCTCCTGGCCCACCGCGATCGTGACGGGGGTGAGGGGGTCGTCGTTCGTGTTCTTCCTGGTGGCCATCGCGGTCCAGCATCCCACGGGCCACCGACATCGACTGCGGGCTCACGGGCTCGCGGGTTCACGGGTTCGCGGGTTCGCGGACTGGGGAGCTCGGCGCGGGGTCTGATCCTCTCGCCCGGGAATCCGGTTCGGGGGCAGTCGCCGGGGAGTGCTCTGCGGGCCTAGGGTTCCTCCCGCCAGCCGTCCCAGTCGGCCACGAAATCGTCCAGCTCGACGGGGCTCAGCCTGCCTTCCGGGTCCTCGACGACGACGAGCCACTGTGCGTCCTCGGCGTCGTCCTCCCCCGCCAGGGCGTCCCGCACCAGGCGGGGTTCGTCGTCCACAGCGAAGTGGTCCCCGATCGCCTCGATGACCTCTTCCGCGGCGTCGCGGTCCGGCAGGACGAGCACATGTCTCACATCACTCACCGCCATATTGTGCCGTGCTCCCGGAGAGACCCTTCCGGACCTCCGGCACCCGGTCCAGTTCCAGCCCGAACCGCTCCCGGTATGCGGTGAGGACCTCGGCGTCGTCGCGGAGCTCCCGCTCGGCGCGCTCGCCGTGCACCGTGGTGACGAGTCGGCGTCCGGACAGGGTGATCCTTCCTTCGTCCGTGAGCCGCGAGCAGACCAGGTTCCGGGTGAAGTGGGAGGCGGGGGATGTGCGGTGGTACCAGGCACCGGCCTCGAAGTCCCCCAGCGTCCGCGGCCTCGGATCGAGCCGGAACTGAGGCTTCCCGTCCCTCAGCACATCAAGGTCGCCGTCCGGTGCCTCGACGATGCGGAACACACCGGCAGGGTCGCTCTGATCACCCCGCTCCCGCAGGAGAAGCGGGTGGTGGCAGTGATCACCGAATCCCACGTCGGCGAGCCACGGCCCGATGCCGTCGTCGGTCTCCACCCGCAGGGCGAGATGGTCGTACGGGATGCCGAGCTGTCCGTCCCCCGTGAAGACCCTGGCCTGGAGCAGGGCGACTCCGAAACCGAGGCTGCGCAGCAACGCCGCGAACGCACCGTTGAGTTCGTAGCAGAACCCGCCCCTGCGCGCCCCGACGATCTTGTCGAGCAGCGGCTTGTCCTCCAGGACGAGGGGCTCGCCCAGGTGGATCGAGAGGTTCTCGAACGGCACGGACCGCAGATGCCGCTGCTGAAGCCCGCGCAGCGACTCCGAGTCGGCCCGGAGGGGGCGATCAGCCCCGATGCGGCGGAGATACGCGTCGACGGTCTCTTCCCGGAGGGGCTGCGATGCGGTGTCCATGAGTGCAGTCTGTGCCCAAAGCCGGACGGCCCGCCATGCGCCAGGAGGCCTAGGACGCCGGGCGGAGGCACATCGGTCCGCTGCCCGACGCGTCACGGCGCGCCCGCGGCGTACCGTTCCGGACCATGGCGAACCCCGAGCCGCCCCGGAGCCGGGCGCAACGCAGGAAGGATGTCCTCGGCCGGCTGGCGCGGGACCGCGACGCCTGGGTGGCCACGGCATCAGCGCACGGCACACCCGCACTCGTACCCCTGTGGTTCCTGTGGGACCGGGGCACACTGCTGATGTGCACCGGGCGCGGCACCGTGACCGCCCGCAATCCCACCCCGCGCGGCGAAGCCGTCGTCACCGTCGGCCCGGCCACGGACGTGGTTCATCTGTCCGGCACGGCCGAGACCGTGGAGTGCGACGCCTTGGCACCCGACTCCGCCGACGCGTTCTCCGCGAAGCTCGGTTGGGACCCGCGCGGCGGAACCCAGCGGGTCTTCCTCCGGATCACCCCGCACACGGTCAAGGCCTGGCGGGAGGAGAACGAGCAGCCGGGCCGTCTGCTGATGCGCGACGGCCGATGGCTGGACTGATCGGACGGACCGGAGACCGAGACGGGGAGACCGGGACGGCGGAACTCAGGGCACCGGGCAGACCGCCGAACCGGGACCTCAGGGCACCGGGCAGACCGCCGAACCGGGACCTCACGACACCGGGCAGACCGCCGCACCGGGCGTCCCCGCGACCGGGATCCCCGCGGCCCGCCCGGTACGCCCCGTCAAGGCCGTGCCGTCCGCGGCGAGGCGCTCAGGGGGCCCTCGGGTGCCGGGGACCGCGGGCTACGGCACGCAGGCCTCCTCCGGAGCCCATGACCGCGATCGCTCCGTCCGTGTCGGTACGCATCACCAGCGCGCCCTGGGATCGCAGAGCGGCGACGGTCCGGGGCGACGGATGCCCGTAGGGGTTCCCAAGGCCACAGGAGATGAGCGCCAGCCTCGGCCGGGCCGCCGCGAGCAGGGCGGAATGCTGGAACGCGGACCCGTGGTGCGCGACCTTGAGGACGTCGACCTGTGGGAGGGCCGGGTGGGCCCGCATCAGGCCCTGCTGCGCGGGGGGTTCAAGATCCCCGAGTAGCAGCAGCGACACACCCGTGCCGGTCCGCGCGAGCAGCGTGACGCTCGCGTCGTTCGGCTCTCCCGGCTTTGTGCCGGACCCCTGCGCGGGCCAGAGCACCTGCCAGGTGAGACCTCCGGTACGCCGTCGCTCGCCCGGTCCGGGACGGATCAGCGGCACACCGGCGGCCATGGCGGTCCGGCGCACGAACTCGGCCTGGTCGCGTGGCTCTTCGAGGGTGGTCGTCTGGATCGCGCCGACGGTTCTGCCCCGCAGGGCGCCGGGCAGCCCGGCCACATGATCCGCGTGGAAGTGGGTGAGCAAGAGCAGGGGCACGCTCCTGACACCCAGTTCGTGCAGGCACCGGTCGGTGAGTGCCGGGTCAGGCCCGGCGTCCACCACCACGGCCGTCCCTTCACCGGCGGCCAGTACCGTGGCGTCGCCCTGGCCGACGTCGCACACGGCGAACGACCAGCCGGGCGGCGGCCATCCGGAGACGATCCTGGTCAGCTGAGGCGGTCGCAGCACGACGAGGACGAGCAGCAGCACGCATCCCACGACGGGCCAGGGACTCCGGACCAGCCTGCGCGCCACCAGCATCGCCGCGGCGGTGACCGCCGACAGCAGCAGGGCGCCCCGCCAGCCACCGGGCCACTCGGCCTGTGCACCGGGGAGACCGGCACCGGTGCGGGCGACTCCGGCGATCCACTCGACCGGCCAGCCGGCGCAGCGTGCCAGCAGTTCGGCGACCGGCATCGAGAGGGGTGCGGCGGCGAGTGCCGTGAACCCCAGGACCGTGGCGGGCGCCACGGCCGGCTCGGCGAGGAGACTGCAGGGGATCGCCACGAGACTGACCCGCTCGGCGAACACGACCACGACGGGCGCGCACACCGCCTGCGCCGCCGCGGCGGCGGCAAGGGCCCCCGCGCATCGCGCCGGCACCCCGCGCTGCCGCAGCGCTGCGCTCCAGCGCGGGGCCAGGGTGAGGAGCGAGCCCGTGGCCAGTACGGAGAGCAGGAACCCGTAGGTGCGGGCCGACCAGGGGTCCCAGAGAACCAGCAGCAGCACGGCCGCCGCCAGGGCCGGGAGCAGCGATCTGCTCCGGCCGGTGCCGATGGCCAGCAGGGTGATCGCCCCGCATGCCGCGGCGCGCAGCACGCTCGGTTCCGGCCGGCACACCACCACGAACCCCAGGGTGAGCGCGCCGCCGAACAGCGCGGTCGCACGTAGCGAGATGCCCAACCGGGGGGCCAGGCCGCCCCGTTCCGCCCTCAGTGCCCGTCCCGGTGGGCCGATGAGCAGGAAGAGGACGACGGCGAGATTGCTTCCGGAGACAGCGAGCAGGTGCGTGAGGTCCGTCGCCTTGAACGCCTCGTGCAGTTCGGTGCCGATGCGGGAGGTGTCGCCGACGACGAGCCCCGGAAGCAGGGCTCGTGCGTCCGCAGGCAGTCCGTCGGTCGCCCGCCGCAGCCCCGCACGCAGGTCCCCCGCCACGCGCTGCACCGTGGTCGGCGGCCCGGTGATCCGGGGTGGCCCTGTGCCTCGGGCCCGCAGTACGGCCGCGAACCTGCCTTCGTCGTCCGCCGGTGGCTCCGCGCGGGCGGTGAGCGTGAGCCGTGTCGACGGCAGCAGCCTCAGCCAGGCCCCGGCCGCCGCCCCCGGCCGGACGATCACCAGCACCGGCGCCCTGGTGGCCACCGGCTCCCCGTGGGCGTCGGTGACGCGGACGACCTGCGCCTCGAGCAGAACGGCCGGCTGCGCCGCACGCTCACCCCATATCCGCGGCCGCGTCGTGCGCGGATCCGTGACGACGGTCAACTCGGCCGTGATCGGGCCGTACTTGCCCGCCGCCTCGGGCACCGGCCCTCGGTACAGGTCCGCGCCGCGCAGTGCGCCGGCGGCCGTCCCTGCGGCCGTGCACAGCAGAACGGCGGCGGCGGCGACCCTGTTTCCGGCGCCGTGCCAGGAACGCCGGCGCGCCACCCGGACGGTCAGGGACAGCAGAAGGGTCCCCGCCGCCGCGAGGCAGCCCAGCACCGTCAGGCCCGGCCAGGGCGGCCGGGCCGTCAGACCGACCGCCGCCGCGCCCCAGGCGGCGAGCGCGGGCAGTACCAGACGCAGATCGGCCGGGTGCTCCTCGGGGGCGTCGGCCGCCTCCGGCCGGGACTCCGCCTCAGGGGAGCCCGCCGCCGTCCCGGTCATGGCCGCACCAGCGGTTGCAGGTCCTCGTACCGGCGGTCACCGATCCCCTTCACCTCGCGGAGTTCGTCGACCGAGCGGAAGCCGCCGTGCTCTGACCGATAGTCCACGATGTGCTGGGCGAGCACCGGGCCCACACCCGGCAGGGTGTCGAGCTGCTCGACCGTGGCGGTGCTGAGACTGAGCGGCCCTCCGCCCGGAGCTCCCCCGCCCGTCGGGCCCTGCGTGCCCGGAGGCTGCCCGCCGGGAGGCTGCGGGAGGCCCACCACGACCTGCTCGCCGTCCATGAGCACCCGCGCCCGGTTGAGGCCTGTGAGATCGGTGCCGGCCTCGACCCCGCCCGCGGCCCGGAGCGCGTCGGCGACCCGGGCCCCTGCCGGGAGCCGGAGGACGCCCGGCCGCAGCACCTTGCCGCTCACATCGACGACGATGCGCCCGGTGGCCTCCTGTGCGGGCGGCGGGCCGGGCGAAGGCCCGGGCGGGGTCGCCTCCGGAATGAGAGGTGCGCTCCCGACCAGTTGCGGCGCGCGCACCGGCTCCGGCCGCCCGGTCCAGAAGTGCTGCACGGCCAAGACCACCCCGAGGGCCAGGACCACGGCCAGGGCGGCCAGCGTCCTCGGCGCCAGCCCGCAGCGCAGCCGGACCCAGGACGGCATCCGCTCCCCCAGGGCCAGCCGTGTCCGCTCACGGAGCGACAGCCCGGCGCCGGTCGGTCGCCCTGATCGTGACCGGTCACTCGAGCCGGGCGGCGGCCCGGCCCGGCGACGCCCCCGTTCCGGAGGAGCGGCGGACTCCGCCGGCTCGCCCGACCCGGGGGCCGTCCGGCCCTGCGCCGGTGCCTGACCGGCTGCCGGTTCCTCTGAGCGCGCGGGTGGCGGGCCCGTCCCCGTCCGGGGTGCGCCCGGCGCCGGGAAGAGGGCGTGGGCGCGTAACCGCAACGCCGTGGACGGTGCCGTGTCCGGAGCCGGAGCGGCCGCGGACGCTGCCGATACCGGACGGTTCCCCGTCCGCAGCCGCTGCCTGCGGTGACGAGCCCGGCCGTCCGAGGCGGGAGCGCGACCGGGGCCGCTCGTCGCAGAGTGTGATCGCTGAGTCATGACACCAGACGGTAGGCAACGCCGCACAACCTCGCTGAGCAGCCTTGATTCCGGTGGACAACGCGACCGTTGGGGAAAACTTCGTCACCCTTCGGAGTGATCGGGGTGCTCATCGGATCGAAACCACGGCTCGGCGGGACCAGCCCGCACACGAGCGGGCACCGGGTCCCGTCCTCGTGCGGCGCAGGGAGCCTCCCACCGCCGCACGGCAGGGACCCCGCAGGAAACTCACAGCAGGGAACTCACAGCAGGAGACTCACACCAGGAGCCCCGCGGCGGCAGGAGCCGTACGGCCACCGGCCGGGATGCGGCCCGCGATGCCGCCGCGGCCCGGGCCACCGCGCGCCGGTCCTCCTCCACCAGGGCCCCGGCCCCGGTCCCCGCCACGCCGCGACCGCGTGCTCACCTCGCCGAGACCACGGTCCCCAGCAGCCCGGGGCCCGTGTGCGCGCCGATCACCGCACCCACCTCGCTGACGTGCAGCTCACCCAGGTTCGGCACCCGTAGCCGCAGCCGCTCAGCCAGCGCGGACGCACCGTCCGGCGCGGCGAGATGGTGCACCGCGATGTCCACCCGGCCCGTGCCGGCGCGCTCCAGGGCGAGCTCCTCGAGCCGGGCGATCGCCCTGGAGGCCGTGCGCACCTTCTCCTTGAGCTCGATCCGGCCGCCTTCCAGCTGCAGCAGCGGCTTCACCGCGAGCGCGGACCCGAACAACGCCTGGGCGGCGCCGATACGGCCGCCCCGGCGCAGGTAGTCGAGGGTGTCGACGTAGAAGAAGGCGGACGTGCCCGCGGCCCGCTTCTCGGCCGCCGCCACCGCCTCGTCGACGGAGCCGCCGACGTCCACCGCCTCCGCCGCGGCGAGGGCGCAGAACCCCAGCGCCATCGCCACCATGCCGGTGTCCACCACACGGACCGGAACGGGTGCCCCGCGGGAGGCCAGCACCGCCGCGTCGTAGGTGCCGGAGAACTCCGAGGACAGATGCAGCGAGACGATTCCGGTCGCTCCGGCCTCCGCTACGGCCCGGTAGGCGGCGGCGAAGGTCTCCGGGCTCGGCCGGGACGTGGTCACGGCGCGGCGCTTCTGCAGCGCCTGGGCGAGGGACCGGGCCGAGATCTCGGTACCCTCCTCGAGCGCCTGGTTCCCGAGCACAACGGTCAGGGGTACCGCGGTGATTCCATGCGACTCCATCGTCTGCGGCGGCAGGTAGGCCGTGGAATCGGTGACGATCGCGACATGGCGGGACATGAGCGGGAGGTTACCCGCAGCGGTCGCCGCACGGGAGCCCGACCCCGCCCCACCATTCACTTCCGTACCGCGGAACTCGAACAGCGGTTCCGGTCCCGGACAACCGCCCGCCGGGCGTCTCCGACGGGCCCCGAGGGGAGCCGAGGGGAGCCGACGGTGCCCGACGGTGCCCGACGGAAGCCGGCCGGGCCCGACGGAAGCCGGCGAGGCCTGGCCGGGGGCCTGACGCGGCGCTAGTTCGTGGTCTCCGGGCGGGCGGTCTTGTCCCACGAGTACGTCATCGAACGGCGCGGGTCCCGCGGCGGGATGGCCCGCGGCTGCGGGTCACCCGTCCCCGGCGCCGCATCATCCGGTGCCCGCTCCGGGCCCCCCGCGGCCGCCGAAGGCCGCGGTGCCGGGGACGAGGGCGTCCAGGACCCCGGTGCCGCGGTCGGCCGAGTGGGCTCCGCCGCAGGCTCGGGCCACACCGGCCGGCTGCGCGACCAGTCGCGCAGCGCTCCCGCCTCCACGTCGATCTGGGTGGTCAGGGACTCCAGGTCGTCCTCGGCGAACGTGCGTGCCCGGTCCCGGGCCGCCCAGCGCAGGGACTCCGCGGAGTGGGTGATCCGCTCGACGCGCTCGCGCAGCTGCGGCAGCCGCTCCGTGGTCCTGTCGCGGTCCGGCTCCCGCTCCAGCCGCCGGAGCTCCTCGTCCAGCTCCCGCCCGTGCACGCTGAGCCGCTCGAAGAGGCCGATCGACTCCCGCAGCGACGCGTCCTCGGCCGCGCCGGCGTGCAGGGCGTCCTGCGTGGCCTTCATCGACGTGCGCAGACGGAGTCTCAGCTGGGCGAGCTCGCCGGCCACGCCGACCTGCCCGAAGCTCTTCGCCCGCAGGGTCGTGTCCTCGACGGTGCGCCGCGCCTGGCTGATCGTGCGGTCCACCCCGCGCTTGGCCGCGCCGACCGCCTTGACGCCCGCATACACCCCGAGCGCCACGAAGGCGGCGAAGAGCAGCGCCAGGATGAGGATGACGGCTTCCATGGGCGCCCCTCCGGATGGTGTCGGTGTGTCCTCCCACCGTAAACGGAGCGGGCAGGTTGGGGGTTCCGGAGGAACCCCCAACCTGCCCGTAGGGGAAAGATCAGGGCCGGGGGCCGGCTGCTGCCGGGCCCCGGCCCGTGAGCGGGGCCGGCTGCTACGCCGGGACGATGTTCACCAGCTTCGGCGCCCGCACGATCACCTTGCGCACGCCGGCGCCGCCCAGCGCGGCGACGACGGCGGGGTCGCCCACGGCCAGCGCCTCCAGTTCCGCGTCACCGATCGACGGGGAGACCTCCAGACGGGCCTTGACCTTGCCCTTGACCTGCACGACGCACGTCACGGTCTCGTCCACGACGTAGGCGGGGTCCGCCACCGGGAAGCCCTGGTGCACGACCGAGCCGGAGTGGCCCAGCCGGCGCCACAGTTCCTCGCCGATGTGCGGCGCCAGCGGGGCGACCAGCAGCACCAGGCGCTCCGCCACCGAGCGGGCGACCGGGCCGCCGGTCTTGGTCAGGTGGTTGTTCAGTTCGGTGATCTTGGCGATGGCGGTGTTGAAGCGCATCGCCTCCATGTCCTGGGCGACGCCGTCGATGGTCTTGTGCAGGGCGCGCAGGGTCGCCTCGTCCGGCTCCGCGTCCACGACGGTGACCTCGCCGGTCGTCTCGTCGACGATGTTGCGCCACAGTCGCTGCAGCAGCCGGTACTGGCCGACGACGGCGCGCGTGTCCCAGGGGCGGGAGACGTCCAGGGGGCCCATCGCCATCTCGTAGAGGCGCAGGGTGTCGGCACCGTACTCGGCGGCGATCTCGTCCGGGGTGACCGCGTTCTTCAGGGACTTGCCCATCTTGCCCAGCTCGCGCTTGACGGGCTCGCCGGCGTACACGTACCCGCCGTCGCGCTCCTCGACCTCGGCGGCGGGCACCGGGAAGCCGCGGGCGTCCCGGTAGACATGCGCCTGGATCATGCCCTGGTTGTAGAGCTTGTGGAACGGCTCGGCGGACGAGACGTGCCCCAGGTCGTACAGCACCTTGGACCAGAAGCGGGCGTACAGCAGGTGCAGCACGGCGTGCTCGGCGCCGCCCACGTACAGGTCCACGCCGCCGTGCGGCTGCCCCTCGCGGGGGCCCATCCAGTACCGCTCGATGGCCGGGTCGACCAGCCGGTCTGCGTTGTGCGGGTCCAGGTAGCGCAGCTCGTACCAGCAGGAACCGGCCCAGTTCGGCATGGTGTTGGTCTCGCGGCGGTACCGCTTGACCCCGTCGCCCAGGTCCAGCTCGACGTCGACCCACTCCGCGTTGCGCGACAGCGGGGTCTCGGGCCGGGTGTCGGCGTCGTCCGGGTCGAAGGTGCGCGGCGAGTAGTCGTCGACCTCCGGCAGTTCCAGCGGCAGCATCGACTCGGGTAGCGCGTGGGCCACGCCGTCCTCGTCGTAGACGATCGGGAACGGCTCGCCCCAGTAGCGCTGCCGGCTGAACAGCCAGTCACGCAGCCGGAAGTTGACGGTCGCCTCGCCGATGCCCTTGGCCACCAGCCACTCGGTGATCTTCGCCTTGGCCTCGGCCACCTCCAGGCCGTCCAGGGAGATCTCGTCGTTGGAGGAGTTGATCGCCGGGCCCTGGCCGGTGAACGCCTCGCCCTCCCAGCCCTCCGGGGGCCGCACGGTGCGGACGATCGGGAGGCCGAACGCCTCGGCGAACTCCCAGTCGCGCTCGTCCTGGCCGGGGACGGCCATGATCGCGCCGGTGCCGTAGCCCATCAGCACGTAGTCGGCCACGAAGACCGGGATACGGGCCCCGGTGACCGGGTTCACGGCGTAGGCGCCGGTGAAGACGCCGGTCTTGTCCTTGTGCTCGGTCTGGCGCTCGACGTCGCTCTTGGTCTGGGCCTGCTTGCGGTACTCGGCGACGGCCTCGGCGGGGGTGGCCGCGCCGCCGGTCCAGGCGTCCTTGCCCCGGGCCTCCTCCGGCCATTCGGCGGGCAGGACCGAGTCGATCAGGTCGTGCTCGGGCGCCAGCACCATGTAGGTGGCGCCGAACACGGTGTCCGGACGGGTGGTGAAGACGGTGACGCGGGCGCCGTCGTGGCCGTCGACGGTGAAGTCGATGCGTGCGCCCTCGCTGCGGCCGATCCAGTTGCGCTGCTGCAGCTTGATGGCCTCGGGCCAGTCCAGCGCGTCCAGGTCGTCCAGCAGCCGGTCGGCGTAGGCGGTGATCCGCATGTTCCACTGGCGCAGGTTGGCCTTGAAGACGGGGAAGTTGCCGCGCTCGGAACGGCCCTCGGCGGTGACCTCCTCGTTGGCCAGCACGGTGCCCAGTCCGGGACACCAGTTGACCGGCGCGTCCGAGGCGTACGCCAGGCGGTGGCCGCCCAGGACGTCGGCGCGCTCGACGGCGCTCAGCTCACTCCAGGGGCGCCCGGAGGGGGTGGCGCGCTCGCCGCTCTCGAACCGGGCGACCAGGTCCTCGATCGGCCGGGCCCTGCCCGCGTCCTCGTCGTACCAGGAGTTGAAGATCTGCAGGAAGATCCACTGGGTCCACTTGTAGTAGTCCGGGTCGATCGTCGCGAACGACCGGCGCCTGTCGTGGCCGAGCCCCAGCCGGCGCAGCTGGGTCTTCATGTTCTCGATGTTGGCCTCGGTGGACACGCGCGGGTGCGTGCCCGTCTGCACCGCGTACTGCTCGGCGGGCAGGCCGAAGGCGTCGAAGCCCAGGGTGTGCAGCACGTTGTGGCCGGTCATCCGCTGGTACCGGGCGTAGACGTCGGTGGCGATGTAGCCCAGGGGGTGGCCGACGTGCAGGCCCGCGCCCGAGGGGTACGGGAACATGTCCATGATGAACTTCTTGGGCCGCGCCACGACGTCGGCGTCGCCGGCCAGATCACCGCTCGGATTGGGCGCCTCGTACGTGCCGTCGGCCTCCCAGAAGTCCTGCCAGCGTGCCTCGATGTCGGCGGCCATGGCCGCCGTGTAGCGGTGGGATGCGGCCGCCTCGGCGGAGGGGGCTCCATCCGTGCCGGAGGCCACGGGGGAGGAATTCTTCTCGCTCATGATCCTTAAAGCTCCATCGATCGTCTCTGCCTGCGATTGCCTGAAACGAAAAATCCCCTCGCACAGGAGGGGACGCCGCGCCGATTCCGACCGGGTGATCACCGGTCGGGACTGATCAGCGCGGCTCGCTAAGCAGAAGGCGTACGGCACGCATGGCGCCAGGGTACCGCAGGCCACCTCGCCGCCGCACAGAGTGTCCGCCTTCCGGGCACGGCCGGGGGACGGCGGAGGACCGGCGGAAACGCCGCCCGGCGACCGGGTGCGGAACCGGACCCCGAGGCCCCGGATGTGCGGTTCGCCAGGCGTCCGCCGCTCCCGCGGAACGGCCTCCGGAAGGCCCCGGAGGACCGCCCGGTGCGCGGAGAACGTCGCCCACGGGCATGCAGAACCGTTTCGGACAGCCCGAGTTACTCGGCGTATCACCCCTATCCGGGGCAACCCCAGAGTCAGTTGTCGGCCAGGCTGACCACTAAACCTCGAAAACTCGTACCCATTGGTATGACGCCACTTAGAGTGCGACGACGGGACCGCTTTCCCGCACCATTCGGAGCCCCCATGAACCCTCGTCGCAAGATCCGTTCGTCACCCGGTGAACCGGGCATGAGCCGCCAGGCGCAGGGCGGACTGATCGCCGCCGCACTCGTGCTCATACCGCTGCTCGCCATCGCCGGCAACGATGCCTTCCGAACCGCACTGGACTTCACCACCGGCGTGCTGTCCCTGGTCTCCCTGACCGCATCGGTCGCCTGGGGCCTCATCGCCACCGACCGCGTGTTCCTCTCCACGCGCCACCGCCTGCTGGCCCAGGCCGTCCACAGAAGCACCGCCGTCGCCTCACTCGGTTTCCTGCTGCTGCACGCCACGGTCAAGGTGTCGCTCGGCCACGTCGAACTGCTCGGCGCCCTGGTGCCGTTCGGCCTCGGCATCACCGGCACGTCCGGGCTCATCGGCTTCGGCTCGCTCGCCGGCCTGCTGATGGTGGTGGCCGGCTCGACCGGCGCCGCGCGCAGCGCACTCGCGGGCAACGGCCGCTTCGCGGGACGCTGGCGGGCGCTGCACATGCTCGCGTACCCGGCCTGGTGCTTCGCTCTCGTGCACGGGCTCTACGCGGGTCGCCCCGCCGCCGGCTGGGTGATCGTCATGTACAGCCTGGCGCTGACCGGGGTCGCCGCCGCCGTGTCGCTGCGGCTGCTGCCGCGCCCGGTGAAGCGGCAGATCGTCGAGCGGATCATGAACCTGACCGGAGCGGCCCGCGACGTCCCCGGAGCCTCCGAGCAGAACGTGCGCGACATGACGTCGTCGCCCCTCCCCGGCGCGTCCGGCATCCCCCCGCAGCCCCAGGGCCGCTTCGAGCGCGAGTTCCCGCGCGGCGGCGCCGACCTCGGCGACCCGCCGGGGCGGCCGACGGGCCCGCCCCTGGGAACCCCGCTGGGCTCGCCGCTCGGCGCACCGCTGGGTCAGCAGCGCGGCGAGCCGCGCAGGCTCGCGGCGCCGTCCCCCCAGCTGTACGAGGCCACCCAGCAGCTCGGCAGCACGGCATCGGACCTGCTGTCCGAGCCGGCCGCGGGGGCGTTCCCCGGCGCCGTCCCGGCGGCGGGCGGGCCGCTGTCCGGCGACGGGCCCGGTACGGGGATCTCCGCCGCCTACCGCGCGGTCTCCCGGGCGGGCGACGCCGGCCCGCGTTCCGGAGCGCCCACCGCGCCGCACGGCCGATCCCGGGACGACGTGCCGTACGCCGAGCGCATCCCGATGACCGAGGAGCTGCCGGTCGTCCCCGACGACCCCGCACCCCGACCGGCGAGCTGGCCGACGCCCTCGCCGCCACCGCCGGCCCAGGCCTTCCCGCAGCCGCCCGCGGCCTCTCCCAACGGCCCCGACACCACCCACGGCCTCAGCGACCCCGACACCCCCCACGGCCTCAACAGCCTCAACGGCCTCAACGGCTCCAACGACCCCTTCGGCCCCTACGCGCCCTACGGCACCACAGCGGCCCCCGCGTACGGCGAGCCCTACGCGGCGCCGTCCGGCACCGGCTACGACCCCGCGTCCCCGTTCGGTGCCTCCGGCGCCCCGGACCACTACGACGGCCCCCCGCCCGCCGAGCCCTTCCAGGACTCGTTCGGCGACACCCTGCCGCCGCCCGGACCGCTGTATCCGCCGACGGCAGGGGAACCCTGGAACGCACCCGCAGGAGAACGACCGTGAACGCCCCGCTACCCGATGTCCCCGAGGTCCGCGTCGTCGGCCTGCCCCAGCTCACGCAGGGATTCGACCTGGTCGAGCGCCTCGACCTGGCCATGCACCTGAAGGTGCACGGCCCGCTCGAGCCCATGAGCGGCGAGCGGCTGGCCCAGCTGGCCGAGAACATCTCGCTGCGCGGCCGCGGCGGCGCGGGCTTCCCGTTCGCCCAGAAGCTGCGGGCCGTGGCGAAGGCCGCCATCCGGCGCGGCGTGCGGCCCGTGGTGGTGATCAACGCCAGTGAGGACGAGCCCGCCTGCCGCAAGGACACGGTGATGGTCAACCGGGCGCCCCACCTGATCCTGGACGGCGCGCTGCTCGCCGCCGAGGCGCTGGGCGCGCGGACCCTGATCGTCGCGGTGACCCGCAACTCCACGGAGGTCTCCATCCGGGCGGCGCTGGCCGAGCGCGGCCTGTCCGACCGGCGGGGGCAGCAGCTGCGCGCGCGGGTGCAGCGCAACCCCGAGCGCATGGTTTCCGGCGAGGCGTCGGCGATCATCAGGGCCATCAACGGCGGCCCCGCGCTGCCTCCCGGGCGCCGTGAGCGTGCCGCCGAGTCCGGTGTGGCGGGGGCGCCGACGCTGCTGTCCAACGCGGAGACCTTCGCGCAGCTCGCCGTGGCCGCCAGGATCGGGGCCCGCCGGTACGGCCACACGGGCCTGGAGAACGAGCCGGGCACGGTGATGCTGACGGTCTCCGGGGCGGTGGCGCGTCCCATGGTGATCGAGGTGCCGACCGGAGTGCCGATGCGGTACGTGCTGCAGCTCGCCGGGGCCCCGCCGGTTCCCCAGGGCGTGCTGACCGGCGGCTACCACGGCAACTGGATCGACGCCGCCGCCACCCACGAGGCCGTGATCTCCCGGGAGTCGCTGGCCAATGTGGGCGGGGCGCTCGGCGCCGGCGCGATCCTCCCGATCGGTCAGGAGACCTGCCCGCTGGGTGAGGCGCAGCGCGTGGCCAACTGGCTCGCGGCCGAGACCGCGGGCCAGTGCGGTCCGTGCAAGCTCGGTCTGCCCGCGGCGGCCGGCGGCCTGTCGGACGTGATCAACGGCGGCGGGCCGGCCGCCCTGGAAGCGCTGCGCGAGGTGACGCAGGCGGTCAAGGGCCGCGGGGCGTGCAAGCACCCCGACGGCTCCGCCCGGTTCTTCTCCTCGACCCTGTCGGCGTTCACGGACGACCTGGCCGCGCACGTCCTGCACGGCGGCTGCGGCCGGGAGACGGTCGGTGTGCTGCCGCTGCCCGGTCCCGTCGGCCAGGAGGCGCAGGAGTCCATCCCGAGCGGTGAGAAGCTCGCGGTGGACTGGACCCTGTGCCAGGGCCACGGGATCTGCGCGGAGATCGTGCCGGAGCTGATCCGCATGGGCGCCGACGGCTACCCCTCCGTGGCGGAGGCGGCGGTTCCGATCCACCTGCAGGGTCGCGCGCAGCGGGCCGTGCGCCGTTGTCCCGCGCTGGCGCTGCGCATCGAGCAGGCACCGGCCGCACGCGGCGGGAAGCCGGCCCTGCCGCCGGGCGGTGACCGCAAGGCGCTGGGCAGCGGCCGGGGTTGACACACGAAGGAGGGCCATCCGATCGGATGGCCCTCAGGTGTGCTCTGACGAGCTGCTGTGGAGCTAAGGAGAATTGAACTCCTGACCTCTTGCATGCCATGCAAGCGCTCTACCAACTGAGCTATAGCCCCTTGCTGTCCGCCGCTTCGTTCCCGGGGTCTCCCCCGCGGCGACACGGAGAACATTACACGGTCCCCCCGGTGGTCCACCAAATCCTTTCCGGTCCACCTCGGTACAGGCGGCGACGTCCGACGTGGTGACTGTGGCTGTGACGGTGCCGGCGGCCGTGATCGTGATGGCGGCCGTGCCCGTGCCGGCCTCGGTCTCGCCGCCGCGATCACACCCACACCCGCGCTGCCCACCCCGCTCGCGCCGGTATCCGGACCTGCCGGCGGCGGCCCGCACGGTCACGGTCCGCCGGGGAACGGTCGCCGTGCGCCGGGGACCGGTCGCGGCCCGCGGTGCCGGGCCGGTCTTCCACTGGTACGCGCTGCGGTGGAGCCCACGGCCGGGACGGCCCGAACCCGCCCCGCTCCCGGGCGAGATGACGCCGCACGCCCCGCACGCCCCGCACGCGCTGCTCGCCGTCGGCGTACCGGCCGGGACCGCGGCAGGCGGGCCCCGTGCGCGGGAGCGCCGGGCCCTCGTGACGGAGCAGCGGGAGCGTCAGGCCCTCGCGAAGGAGTAGAAGCGTTTCAGCGTGCAGTGCTCGTCGAGCAGCCGTCCGTAGATCGGCTCCCCCTCGAGCTCACGGTAGGTCTCGATGGGGTCGCCTTTTATGATCAGCGCACGCGCGCACTCCTCGCACCAGTACTGGTACTCGGGGTTGACCGGGTCCATGTCCCGGACGATCGGCGTGCCGCTGCCGCACCAGTCGCACTTCCTCCGGTGTGCACCCATCATTCAGCTCCAGCTGTGGCCGCAGGCGGTGCACACGTACGAGATACCTCCATTGTCGCCGAGGACTTGGGCAACGTGGGACGAACCACAGGAGGGGCAGCTGAGGTGAGCACGGGCTTCGGCAGCGAGGAGCCGGTCGTCGTCCTCGTCGCCGCCTCCGGGCATCGCCTCTCCCTCCCGTCCAGGCTTCATCCCCCTTCAGCCGTCCCGATTCTGCCATGGCGGGGCGAGGGGGTCATCGGCGTCGGCGAACCCGTGCCGCCGTCGTTCCGGAGATCGCCGCGGCCGTCGGGCGAGGGCACCCGGCGAGGCCCGGAAACACGAAATCCCGCCCCCCTGTGGGGACGGGATTTTCATGACGGCGATGATGCCTGTGAAGCCGATGATGATGCTTGTGGAGCTAAGGAGAATTGAACTCCTGACCTCTTGCATGCCATGCAAGCGCTCTACCAACTGAGCTATAGCCCCTTGCGTTCTTCGCGCTCCGCGCTGCGAACAAGAAGAACCTTAGCCTGTGACCAGCCGGAAAGTGAAATCGGCCGGTCCCGGGCCGTCCGCCCGCCCCCGGCGGATCCGGGCCGCCACCCGCGCCTGCCGGGCCGCTCCGGGACCGGGGGCCGGCGGTACGCCGCGGCAGAGGTCCCGCGTGCGTCTGCGGAAGGTCCCGGCGCGCCGGCGCGGAGGCCCCCCGTGCACCTGCGGACGGCCCCGGTGCGTCCGCGGACGGTGGAGCCCGGCCCCGGCCCGAAGGGCTCCGGGCACCCCTGCGGGAGCGCGGTGCCCCGGGCCCCGCCCCGCGGCACGGTCAGTCGTCGTCGCCGAGCACCGGCTCCGGGAGCGTGCCCGCGTTGTGCTCCAGCAGGCGCCAGCCCCTGGCACCCTCTCCCAGGACGGACCAGGAGCAGTTGGCGAGGCCGCCCAGGCTCTCCCAGTGCCGGGCCTCGAGACCCAGCAGCCTGCCGATCGTCGTGCGGATGGTGCCGCCGTGGCTCACCACGACCAGCGTGCCGCCGTCGGGCAGCTTGTCGGCGTGGCGCAGCACGACGGGTGCGGCCCGGTCGGCGACCTCGGTCTCCAGCTCACCGCCGCCGCGGCGCACGGGCTCACCGCGCTTCCAGGCGGCGTACTCGTCGCCGTGCCGCTCGACGATCTCCTCATGGGTCAGCCCCTGCCACACGCCCGCGTACGTCTCGCGCAGTGCGGAGTCACGGGTCACCGGATGGCCGGTGATCGAGGCGAGCTCGTCGGCCGTCTTCGCCGCCCGCCTGAGGTCCGAGCTGATGATCGCGTCCGGCTTCAGCGAGGCCAGCAGCCGGGCGGACCGCCGGGCCTGGCCGACGCCGGTCTCGGTCAACTCGATGTCCGTGGAACCCTGGAACCGGCGTTCGAGGTTCCAGGCGGTCTGGCCGTGCCGCCACAGGACGATGCGGCGGCCTCGGCCCTGGCCGGTGTCGCTGCGGCTCAGCTCAGCTCACCGTCCGATCCGCTGCCGTCGCCGGTGAGCCTGGCGTGCTCCTCTGCCTTGCCCCTGGTCTTCACGGCGTCCTCGGGCAGCGGAAGCTCCGGGCAGTCCTTCCAAAGCCGCTCCAGGGCGTAGAAGACCCGCTCCTCGCTGTGCTGGACGTGGACCACGATGTCGACGTAGTCGAGCAGGATCCAGCGCGCGTCACGGTCGCCCTCGCGGCGCACCGGCTTGGCGCCCAGCTCCTTGAGCAGCTTCTCCTCGATCTCGTCCACGATCGACTTGACCTGGCGGTCGCTCGGGGCGGAGGCGAGGAGGAATGCGTCGGTGATCGACAGCACATCGCTGACGTCGTAGGCGATGATGTCGTGCGCGAGCTTGTCCGCGGCCGCCTGGGCGGCGACGTTGATGAGCTCGAGGGAACGGTCCGTAGCGGTCACAAGCAGGCTTTCGTCGGCGGTCTGGGCCCTTACAGGGTCTCACGGACCGCCGACAGCCCACGCGGCAATTGATCGCGGGCAGCGCTCAGCCGCCCGCGCCCCGCCGGACCGCCGGTACGGGCCGGAGGGACGCACGGCCCGGACGACCCGCCGGACGAACCGCACCGCGCGGACGCACGACCGGGACCGACCCGCCGGACGAACCGCACCGCGCGGACGCACGACCGGGACCGACCCGCCGGACGAACCGCACCGCGCGGACGCACGACCGGGACCGACCCGCCGGACGAGACCGCACCGCGCGGACGCACGGCCCGGTCACCCGGGGCCGCGGGCCGCTCCGTCACGCGGCTCACGGGCCGGTCGGCTCATCTGGGCTCGTAGTCCTGGCCGAGTACGACCAGCACATCGGCGTTCGAGGCCGCCTCGCCCTTCCCGACCGCGCTCTCGTCCAGGCCCAGGGTCTTGGCGACCTCCACGGCGTTCTGCTTCTGCGCCGCGTCACCGTAGACGACCCGCGTCGACGACCCCGGGTCCGCCGTCCCGGCGTCCACGAACGCGTATCCGCCGTTCACCAGGACGATCCTGGTGCTCTCGGTCGCGTCGCCGTCGCCGGTGGCGTTGCGGACGGCCACCCGGACCGCCGCGCCCTGCTCCGGTGCGCTGACGCGGCCGCCCAGGACGTCCTTCACCACACCGTCGGCGACTTCCCGGCTGAGTGTGCCGTCGTCCTGGACGGGCAGTACGGCGGTCTTGTAGTCGCCGCCCTTGGCGCGCTCGGCGAGCTTCGCGAGCGAAGCCCCGAGGTCCTTCTCGGGCAGCGACGGGTCCAGGATCTGGGCCAGGGTCTCGATGGTCACCGTGGCGGACGCCGGGTCGCTCGGCATCTTCCGCAGCACGCCGTACATGACCTGCCCGAACCGCTGCAGCTGCTCGGCCTCGGCCTCTCCCGGGGCGCGGTAGGTGGCGTAGGCGACGGCCGTGCGGCCGGTGAGCGTCTGGTTCTCGCCCTCCTTCACCAGGGGCGCGTCGCCCTTCCGCGCTCCGGGCACGACCGTGTCGGTGGTGATGTCGATGCCCCCGACCAGCTCGACGAGGTTCTCCAGGTACGGGGTGTCCAGGCGCCAGGTGCCGGTGATCCGGGTGCCGAGGAGAGTGCCGACGGCCTCGCGCGTGCCCGTGGTGCCGTCCTCGTCGACGGACTTGCCGAGGGTGGTCGCGACCCCCTCGTCGTCGGCGACGGAGAGCGAGTTCGGCAGCAGCACGGTGGTGCCCTGCCTGGTGGTGGCGTTGTCCACGAGAAGGGCGGTCGACGTGCCCTTCTTCTTGGTGTTGTGGAGGTGCAGGACGATCACGTCCCGCTTCTGCGGACCGGTCGCGGTGGTCTGGGCGCCCCCGGGGTCCGAGGTGCCGGGCAGCTTGCCCGCGTACCAGAGGTAGCCGACGCCGCCGGCGACGACGAGGGCCAGGACGACGGCGAGGGCCACGACCCGGTTGCGGCCGCGCCGCTTGGCCTCCTCGCGGCGCTCGGAACGGCTCTCGGTGAACTTGAGCCAGTCGATGACGTCCTCGGAGTCCTCGTCCGGCTCCTCGACGAAGGAGAACTGCTCGGTGCGGTACTCGCCGTCGTCACCGGCCGCGGGACGGCGCTGCCCGGGCACGGCCGGGCCGTCCCGGTCCGGCTCGGCCGGGGCAGGACCCCGGTGCTCGTCGGGTCGCGGCGGGGCGGCGGGCTGCTGCCCGGGCGGCGCGCTCCACTGGCCGTCGGTGCCGACGGGCACCGGCCGGCCCGTGCCGTGGCCGTGGGCAGGGCCGTCGTAGCCGTACCCGTAGCCGTCCCCGGGCGGTTGCTCCCGGCCGTAGGGGTCGTACGGCTGCGGCTGCGTGTCCTGGGGCTGCTGGTGCGCGTGCTGCTGGGGTTGCGCGTAGGGGTCGTAGCCGTACCCGTGGGACGCCGCTGTCGGCGGCTGCTCGTGCTGCGGCTGGTACTGCTCCTGGGACGGCCGGCCGTACGCGTCGTAGCCGTGGGACTGCGGGTCGTGCTGGGACTGCTGGGACTGCTGGGGCTGCTGGGGCTGCTGGTAGACCGGCTGCCCGTACTCGTCGTAGCCGACGATCCGCGGCTGCTGCGGGTGGTACGGGTCGTACGGGTCGTACGGGTACTGCTGGTCGTTCACCGGTGCCCCTCTCCGTGGCTCACTCGCCGCGGTACAACTGGCGCTTGTCGATGTAGCGCACCACGCCGTCCGGCACCAGATACCAGACCGGATCGCCCTGCGCGACCCTCGCCCGGCAGTCGGTGGACGAGATCGCCAGCGCCGGCACCTCCACCAGGGAGACGCCGCCCTTGGGGAGCCCGTCGTCCGTGAGGTCGTGCCCCGGCCGGGTGACGCCGATGAAGTGCGCGAGGGAGAACAGCTCCTCCGCGTCCCGCCAGGTGAGGATCTGGGAGAGCGCGTCGGCCCCGGTGATGAAGAAGAGGTCCGAGTCGGTGTTGAGCGCCCGCAGGTCCCGGAGGGTGTCGATGGTGTACGTCGGCCCGCCGCGGTCGATGTCGATGCGGCTGACGGAGAACTGCGGGTTGGAAGCCGTGGCGATGACCGTCATCAGATAGCGGTCCTCCGCCGGCGACACCGCCTTGTGGCTCTTCTGCCACGGCTGTCCGGTCGGTACGAACACCACCTCGTCGAGGTGGAACAGGGCCGCCACCTCACTGGCGGCCACCAGGTGTCCATGGTGGATCGGGTCGAACGTCCCGCCCATGACGCCGAGTCGGCGCTTGCCGCGGCCGGTCGTAGGCACTTCCTGCTGTCCCATGCGTGCAGAGCCTACTGGCACGGCCGTTCGGATACGGCTCAGCGGTCGCGGTTGAAGCGGGTGGTGATCCACAGCAGCAGGAGCAGCGCGGCCAGCGCGCCGAAGCCGGTGAGGTAGGGGCTGAGGCTTTGGTGGTTGCCACCGTGCTCGGCGTCCTCGGCGAGAGTGACCAGGGTGGCGGCGGTGCTGGCGAGACTCATCTTCTGCAGGCCCTATCGATCGGAGTCGGAGCGGAGACTTCGGGCACATCGTATGCGTGCGCTCCGGGCACGCTCACGCCGACTCAGTCGTTGCCGGTCCACCGGCCCGTTCCACCACCGGGCGCGGTGTCCGCCGGACGGGCGCCGCCATGGTGAGACCGGGGCCCGGCGGAGTTGTCCACAGCCCCCGCCGCTTCGCGACCCCAGCGCCTAGTGTGGGGTCTGTCAGGGGACGGGGCACGACCCGTGACGACGGCAGGACGCGTCAGGAAGCAGGGCGCGCGAAGAACCAGGGGGCCACCATGACCGACCGCAGTTCCGAGAACGTGCCGGGCAGGCACCGCACCCGCTTCCCGGGGATCTCCTCACGGGCCTACGAGCATCCGGCGGACCGTTCGGCGCTGGTCGCCCTGCGCAGGCTGAGCGGATTCGACACGGTGTTCAAGGCGCTCAGCGGGCTGCTGCCCGAGCGCAGCCTGCGGCTGCTCTTCCTGTCCGACTCGGTGCGGGTGAGCGAGACCCAGTTCGCACACCTGCACACGATGCTGCGCGACGCCTGCTACATCCTGGACCTGGAGAAGGTCCCGCAGATGTACGTCACGCAGGACCCGAAGCCGAACGCCATGTGCATCGGCCTGGACGAGCCGATCATCACGGTCACCACCGGCCTGGTGGAGCTGCTCGACGAGGAGGAGATGCGGGCGGTGGTGGGCCACGAGGTGGGGCACGCCCTGTCCGGCCACTCCGTCTACCGCACGATCCTGCTGTTCCTCACCAACCTCGCGGTGAAGGTGGCCTGGATTCCGCTGGGCAACATGGCCGTCATGGCGATCGTGACCGCGCTGCGGGAGTGGTTCCGCAAGTCGGAGCTGTCCGCGGACCGGGCCGGGCTCCTGGTGGGCCAGGATCTGCAGGCCTCGATGCGCGGCCTGATGAAGATCGCGGGTGGCAACCATCTGCACGAGATGAACGTGGACTCCTTCCTGGAGCAGGCCGAGGAGTACGAGGCCGGGGGCGACCTGCGGGACTCGGTGCTCAAGATCCTCAACATGCTGCCCAGGACGCATCCGTTCACCACCGTGCGCGCCGCCGAGCTGAAGAAGTGGGCGGAGAGCCGTGACTACCAGCGGATCATGGACGGCCACTACCCGCGGCGCACGGAGGACAAGGACGCCTCCGTCAGCGACTCGTTCCGCGAGTCCGCCTCCCACTACGCGGACTCGGTGCGCGGCAGCAAGGATCCGCTGATGAAGCTGGTGGGGGACATAGCCGGCGGCGCCGGCGACCTGGGCGGCCGGCTGCGGGACAGGTTCACCGGTGCCGCGGCCGGCGGGAACCGCGGCGGCGGCAACGGCGGCGGCAACGGGAGCGGCCCGAAGGACGACGGGACCGGTTCCGGGGACGACGGCCCCGGGGCGACGGGTCAGCGCGAGGGCTGACCGGCGCTGGAGAGGGTGCCGCAGACCGCTGCCGCGGCGCGGCCGGAGTCGTACGGGTCGGTTCCGGCCGGTCCCTTGCCGGTCGCCCGCTGGCCCGCCAGCAGCGGCTGCATCACCGCGGCCGCGTCGGCCGCGCACGACATCGGGCCCGCCTGGGTGTAGCTGAGCAGCAGCTCGGCCCGGTGAGCGCGCAGATCGTCGCGGTCGAAGCGGAAGTGCAGTTGCCGCCGCACGGTGAAGAGGGAGGCATCGTCCGCGGTCCGGCCGTCCGCACCGGCGGCCGCGCCCTCTCCCGCCCCGGCGGGGCGCACCGTGTAGGCGAAGGTGTGGTCCGTGGTCACCTCCAGCGCGTCGGGACCGGCCTCGGCGAAGGCCAGTGCGCCGCGGACCCGTACCTCCGGGGAGGCCAGGGCGACGCGGTCCGGGTCGAAGCGGACGAGCCACCCTGTCGCCGCGTGGCGCCCGTCGTCCTCGGGGTCGTTCATCGACCGGTCGAACTGGTTCAGCTGGTCCGGGTCGAGCAGTACCCGCACGGGCCGTACGGCGCCCTCGGTGAGGACCGCGGGGTCGAGGGAGGACCCCACCAGGTAGTCCTTGGCGATGGTCAGCGCGGTCATCACCTGGTCGTCCGAGAAGTTCCTGGTGTGCCGTACCGCCGGAAGGGTGATGCCGGCGGCCCCGGCACGGAAGTCCGCTGCGGGGCTGCGGGCGTACAGACCGGCCGGGTCACCAGCCGCCACGGTTCCCTCGGGAGCGAGCGGGACGACGGTGCTCCGCAGCGCCTGGACGGGCTGGGGCTCGGGCGGCCGGTAGGGGTGGCGCACGCCCATGTAGAGCGCGGCACCGAAGGCCATGGCGATCAGCAGCACCAGCACCAGGAAGTGCCTGGGCCCCTTGCGCAGTCCCCATCCGGGCCGGCTGCGGACGGCCCTGGCGTGGTCGCCCATCCGCTCCTGCGCGGAGAACTCCTGGAGCCGGGCAGCACGGACGAACGATTCGTCGAAGACGACGGACCGGTATTCGTCGTCGTTTCCGCCGGGGAGCCCCTCGGGTGTCCCCTCAGGTGGGTCTCCACGCCCTGCCATACCTTCAGGGTAGGTCTGTGGACGTCCACGTAAACGCGGCGCGGGACGCCGCGTGGCCGCGGACGGGCCGGCCGGGTCAGGGCGTGCGCGGGACCGCGGAGACGGGAGGCGCGGAGTACTCGGCCGAGGCGGAGGGATGCGTACCGCGGTCCGGGACGGTGCCCCGGGCGGGCACGTCGACGCCGGTGGTGGTCGGTGTGGGCACGCGGTCCTGGCGGCCGGCAGCCGCCCCCCGGTACACGGCCGTGAAGGCCAGGGCCACCATGCCGACGCCCATCACCACGGCGAGGACCCAGGCGACCGGACGGTACCAGCGGGCGGCCCCACGGTAGGGCCGCAGCGCGCCTCCGTGCGGTCCGTAGGGGTCCGCGTAGCCGTCGAGGCCGTCGGGGTCGAGGTCACCGTGGCCTCGCTCCCGGCCGTAGTCGGCTGGGCCCCGGCCGTCGTCGTAGAGCTCGTCGTCGGCGGGACCGGCGCCGGAGCGGGCGCGCGCCGCCTCGGCCTCCGCACGGGCCTGCGCGGCCGCGAGGAGCCGCTCGACCGCGCTCGGTTCGTGGATCTCGGCCGCCCTGACGAAGTCCTCGTCGAACACCACGGAGGCGAAGTCCTGGTCCGCGCCTCCGCGGTCGTCGTCGGGCTCCCAGCCGTCCGGGAACGGCCTGCCCCCCACGTCGTCCGGCACCCCTTCAGGGTAGACCTGGGCGTGGGTTTTCGTCAGGGAGTGGGGGCAACCGACCGCACCCATCCGTCACCGGGTGTGACCGTCCCCCGTCACGATGTACTTGGTCGAGGTCAGCTCGGGCAGGCCCATCGGGCCGCGGGCGTGCAGCTTCTGCGTGGAGATCCCGATCTCGGCGCCGAAGCCGAACTGACCGCCGTCGGTGAAGCGGGTGGACGCGTTCACGGCCACCGTCGTCGAGTCCACCAGCCGGGTGAAACGGCGGGCGGCCGCCTGGGAGGTGGTGACGATGGCCTCGGTGTGCCCGGAGGACCACAGGCGGATGTGCTCGACGGCCTTGTCGAGGGAGTCCACCACGGCCGCGGCGATGTCGTAGGACAGGTACTCGGTCTCCCAGTCCTCGTCCGTGGCCGGCACGACCGTGGCCTTGGAGCCCTCGGCGAGCGCGAGGGTGCGCTCGTCGGCGTGGACGGTGACACCGGCCTCCGCGAGGGCTTGCAGGGCCCGGGGCAGGAACGCCCCGGCGATGTCCTGGTGGACCAGGAGGGTCTCGGCGGCGTTGCACACGCTGGGCCGCTGGGCCTTGGAGTTGACCAGGATCTCGACGGCCATGTCGAGATCGGCCTGGGCGTCGACGTAGACGTGGCAGTTGCCGGTGCCGGTCTCGATGACCGGGACGGTGGACTCCTCGACCACGGTCCGGATCAGCGAGGCGCCGCCGCGCGGGATGAGGACGTCGACGAGACCGCGGGCGCGCATCAGCTCCCGCACGGATTCGCGGCTCTCACCGGGGACGAGCTGCACGGCGTCCGCGGGCAGCCCGGAGCCGCCGACGGCGTCCCGCACCACCCGCACCAGGGCGGTGTTGGAGGAGTACGCGGAGGAGGAGCCGCGGAGCAGCACGGCGTTGCCGGACTTCAGGCACAGCGCGGCGGCGTCCACCGTCACGTTCGGCCGGGCCTCGTAGATGATGCCGACGACGCCGAGGGGGACGCGGACCTGGCGCAGGTCGATCCCGTTGGGGAGGGTCGAGCCGCGGACGACCTCGCCGACCGGGTCGGGCAGCGCGGCGACGTGCCGGACGTCCGCGGCGATGGCCCGCACCCGCTCCGGGGTCAGGGTGAGCCTGTCGACGATCGCCTCGCTGGTGCCGGCCTCCCGGGCGCGGGCGATGTCCTCGGCGTTGGCCTCGACGATCTCGCTGGTCCGCACCTCGAGGGCGTCGGCGATCGCCAGCAGGGCGTCGTCCTTGACCGCGCGCGGAAGTGGCGCGATGTCGGCGGCCGCGGCGCGGGCCCGGTAGGCGGCCCGGGTGACCGGGGTCAGGTTGTCGTACGGCGAGAGCGAGGTCATGCCCGCAGGGTAATGCGCACGCTGCGGACATCCCTCACGTATTCCGCACTGCGAGACGTGACGGACCGGGCGCTGGTACGGGACGGGGGCTTCCCCGGCGGCGGCCGGCCCGGTCGCGGACGCCGGTTCCGGGGCCGCCGTCGTCAGAAAGGGTGAACGCCGACGGGCGTGGCCGGGGGCGGCCCGTACCCTTCGGCGATGCGCTGGTGGTAGGTCTCGCGGTCGATGACCTCCAGGCCGACGATCTCCCACGGCGGCAGCTTGGCACTGGAGCGGTGCTCGCCCCACAGGCGCAGGGCGACCGCGGCGGCGTCGTGCAGGTCCCGGGCCTCCTCCCAGTAGCGGATCTCGGCGTGGTCGTCGGCGTACCGGCTGGTGAGCAGGAACGGATGGTCGTGGGCGAGCTGCTCCAGCCCGCGTCTGACCTCGTTCAGCGGCGCCTCCGCACCCGAGACGCAGAGGGTGATGTGCCACAGCCGGGACAGGGCCCGCTCACCGGCGTGCGGCTCGGTGTCCTCGCCTGCCTCGCGCTCCCTCCGGTGGGGCCCGTCGGCCCGGGTGAGGCCGTCCCCGGCGCCGAGGTCCGCGGGCCGTTCGAGGTCGGGTCCCGCGTCCACACTGCTCAGGGCGCGCTGCTCCCCAACGGACCTGCGGGCGTGGGTGGTTGCCCGTGTCCCACGGGGCGCCGCCCCTGGGCGCGCTCGTCTCACCGGCGGCCTCCTGTCGATGCGTCGTGGTGCCGAACCCCGCCTTACCCCCCCTGACAAAGTTGACCAGTCCGGGGCCGGTGGTGGGGCGGTTTTGATGAAGGTCCCTGCCGGAGGGCCGGACTTTCAGCCGTTTCAGGGTGGCGTCAGGGGTTCAGGACGACGAGGTCGTCCCTGTGTACGACCTCTCGCTCGTAGGCGGGACCGAGTTCCCTGGCGAGGTCGCGGGTGGAGCGGCCCAGCAGCAGGGGGAGTTCCCTGGAGTCGTAGTTCACCAGGCCCCGGGCGACGGCCCGGCCCCCGGCGTCCCGCAACTCCACCGGGTCCCCGGCGGTGAACTCGCCGTCGACCGCCGCGATTCCCGCGGGCAGCAGGGACTTCCGGCCCTCCACCACGGCCTGTACGGCCCCGTCGTCGAGGGTGAGCGCGCCCTGCGGGGTGGAGGCGTGGGCGAGCCAGAGCAGCCGGTCGGCGGACCGCCGTCCGGTGCGGCGGAAGTAGGTGCCGGTGTCCCGTCCGGCGAGAGCGTCGGCGGCACGGGAGGCGGAGGTGAGGACGACCGGGACGCCGGCCGCCGCGGCGATCCGGGCCGCCTCCACCTTGGTGACCATGCCGCCGGTGCCGACGCCGGCCTTGCCGGCCGAGCCGATCTCCACGCCCGCCAGGTCGGCGGGCCCGCCGACCTCCGCGATCCGGGAGGTGCCGGGCCTGCCCGGGTCGCCGTCGTAGAGGCCGTCCACGTCGGAGAGCAGCACCAGCAGATCGGCGCGGACGAGGTGGGCGACGAGGGCCGCGAGCCGGTCGTTGTCCCCGAAGCGGATCTCGTCCGTGGCGACGGTGTCGTTCTCGTTGACGACCGGGACGGCGCCCATGGCGAGGAGCTGGTCGAGGGTGCGGTAGGCGTTGCGGTAGTGGGCGCGCCGGCTGGTGTCGTCGGTGGTGAGGAGCACCTGCCCGACGCGGACACCGTAGCGGGCGAAGGAGGCGGTGTAGCGGGCGACCAGCAGGCCCTGGCCGACGCTGGCGGCGGCTTGCTGACGGGCCAGGTCCTTGGGCCGGCGGGCCAGCCCGAGCGGTGCGAGCCCGGCGGCGATGGCGCCGCTGGAGACGAGCACTATCTCCTTCTCACCGCCGCTGCGGACCTTGGCCAGCACGTCCACCAGGGCGTCCACCCGGTCGGCGTCGAGTCCCCCGGAGGCCGTGGTGAGCGAGGACGAGCCCACCTTCACGACGACTCTGCGTGCTTCCGTCACATGCTGCCTTGCCACTGTCACGTGGCGAATCTATGTCAGGCGCGGCTGTCGGCGCGCCTTCGTTTCGCCGGCTGGACACGCGGCTGGACACTCGGCTGGAGACGTGGCCGGGCAGGCAGCCGGACGGTCCGGGCCCGGGTGGGGCCGGTTCGTTCGGCGCCGCTCGGGCAGTGACGCCGGCCGGCCCGTGAGCGAGCCTCCCGCGGGGCAGCTCACGGGCCGGCCGGAGGTTCCGGCCGCCGGGTCAGCGGGCGGCGGCGGCCGCCGCTCCGGCGCCGCCGGTCCCGCCGGCGCCCCCGTTGCCCTCGGCTTCGGCGCCCTGCGCACCGGCGTCCGACTCCCGGTCGAGCTCGCCGATGGCCTGCTCGCCGACGCGCTGCCGGACCCCGGCGTTGCGGGCCTCGGCCTTGGCCGCGAGGGCGCGCACCGCGGCGTCGAACTGCTCGATCGACGAGGGCTCGTCCGGCCCGAGGAGGTACTTCCTCAGTTCGGCGCGCGCGCCCGCCAGGGTGTCGGCCGCCGGGTCGGCGACGGCCGCCAGCAGCCGGTCGAGCTCCCCGGCACCGTTGGAGAGGACGACCGCCGCGCGGACCGCGGTGTTCTGGCGCCTGAACTCCTCCGCGCCGAGCTCCGCGGAGTCGGTCACCGCGTACGGCTTGCCGCTGGCGATGAAGTCCGAGACGACACTGGAGATGTCGGAGACCATGGCGTCGGACTCGTTGAAGCAGTCGTACAGCGTGGGCTGGGAGCCGGTGACGACGGTGTGCTCCCACCACCCGAGGGAGCGCCAGTAGGCGCCGTTCCACTCGGCCCGCAGGCGCTTGATCTCGGCCAGGCGCTCGGGGTCGGCGAGGGAGACGCGGGACTCCTCGGCCTCGTCGCCGCCGGCGCGGCCGGGCTTGGCGAGCTCGGCGAGCCGGGCCTCGATCCGGGCCAGCGCGGCACGGGCGGCGGCCCGTTCGTCCTGCCCGGCGGCCGCCTCCCCGGCCCAGCGCGGGTCGGCTGCCCGCTCGGCGGCTGCCTTCCGCACCATCGCCGTGATCCGCTCGTGGGCGGCGAGGGCCTTCTTGTTGCGGATTCCGGTGAAGGGGTGCGGCTTGTAGATCAGGCGCACCGGGCGCTCCGCCTCGAGCAGCCGCCGGACGATGTTCTCGCCGGCGAGAAGCAGGGAGGTGTTGCCGGGGTTGTTGTCCCAGCCCTCCCAGGTGGGGGCGTAGAGGATGGTGGGGACGGGGTTCCTCGGCGCGCCGGTCCAGGACTCGATGGGGGCCAGCTGCGGGCGGCCGACCTCGACGATGTCGTCGTCGCGGACGCCGACGTCGGCGATGGCGTACCGGTCGCGGCCGGCCCGGCCCGCGGTCCACACCTCGTCGTACACCTTGGAGAAGGGGTTGACGCTGGCGAGCTTGTCGCTGTCGCCGTGACCGATGAAGACGTGCTTCATGGTCGGGACGCGCAGCATGTGGATGTTCTTGCCGACGTTGGCCGGGTAGAGCGCGACCCGGACCGAGTCGAACTGCATCGCCATCAGGTGCTGGCCGCCCGGGATGCACAGCACGGGAACGGAGGTCTGGTTGAGCTTCGCCACGAGACCCCGCTCGCGCATGACGACGATCGGCCGCCCCTCGAGCTGCTCCATGGTCTCCAGCCACATGTTGACCTGGTACGCGGAGTCCTCTGAGCCGGAGAAGTACAGCGCCACGGTGGGCTGGTACTCGCCGAGCCACTTCTGGACGGCCTTGAGCACGGCGGGTCCGGAGGGCACCCGCCGCCCGCGGCGCAGATAGGGCACGAGGGCCGCCGTGTACGCGAGGCCGAGGGCGACACTCAGGGCGGTGCCGGCGTAGCCGGCGATGTCGTACCCGGTGGCGGCCGCGACGACGACGCCCGCCATCGCGGGGATGTCGAGGTGCAGCATCTTCCGGCCGGAGCGGTGCAGCAGGGCGCGCGGCGGGGCGTCCGGGATGCGCACGGCGTTGAGGTCGACGTTACGGGTGACGACCGGCATGGTCCGGCGCAGCCGGATCAGGGTGGTGAGCGCGCCGTGCGGGGCCTGCAGGCCGTAGAAGAGGAGGAAGAAGGCGACGGCCGCGTAGAACAGCGGTTCCTCGGCGAGGCCCATGCGGGCGAGCAGCAGGATCAGCAGCAGCTGGCGGAGCAGGAAGCGGATCGGCAGACCGGCCCGGACCTTGTCGAGGCGGTTGACCAGGTAGCTGCCGCGCTGGTGCAGGTACCAGTCGGCGGCGTAGGTCACGGCCGCGGCCGCCGCGAACATCCAGATGTCCGGGATCAGCGCGGCGATCATCACGCAGGGGTAGCCCAGGCCCATCAGGACCGCGGCGGCCAGCTCTGACCTGCTGCCCACACGTGCCAGGCGAATGACGCTCGAAATCACGTAGAACCTGCTCCGAAAGTGCCGGTTGATTCACATTGGAGGAATTTGTGAGGGTGGCCCCTCACGAACTCGGGCCTCTGTGGATCGCGGAAGCGATCCCAGAGGCCCGAGCCGGATCATTGACGGAGGAGTATTACACATCCTCCTGGCGGTCCAGTACGGACGCCAGGGCCTGCTCGAATCCGGAGGCCTCGCCGGCCCCACGGGTCGGGTCCTGCTGCCGTACGTCGATGACATGGCCGGTCAGCTCGGAAAGCAGCACGTCCAGCGAGGTCCGGGCCACGGCCTCGGAGGAGAGCAGCGAGCCGGCCGGCTCCTGGCCGAACGCCTTGGTGCGCATCGGCGTGGCCGTGCGCTCGGGGTTGACGCAATTCACCCGGATTCCCTCGGCCGCCCATTCGTCGGAGAGGGCCTGGGTGAGATTCACCATAGCCGCCTTGGTCGACGAGTAGAGGCTGTATTCGGCGCGGCCCCGGGTGTAGCTGGAGGAAGTGTAGAGGAGCAGTTGCCCCTTGCTCTCCGCCAAATACTTGTACGAGGCACGGGCAATCTGGACGGGCGCCAGGTAATTGACGTTCAACGCTTCCTGAATGGTCGCGTTGTCGGTCTCGGCGAGCTTGCCGATGCGCAGTACGCCCGCGGTGTTGATGACGTAGTCGACGCGTCCGGTCTCCGCGTACGCCTTGGAGAGGGCGTCGTCCACGTGCTCCGGGTTCTCCACGTGGGTGCCGGTGGTGGAGCGGCCCAGCGCGTAGACGTCCGCGCCGTACTCCTCGGCGAGGGCGGCGATGTCCGCGCCGATGCCGTACGAGCCGCCGAAGACGACCAGGGTCCGGCCGGCCAGCAGCTCGCGGTAGGCGGCCTCGTCGGCCTGGCGCGGGGCGGCGGTGGAGGCGAGCTGGAAGAGCTTGTCGGCGATGAAGACGTCGACCGGCTGCGTCACCTTCATGTTGTACTCGTCACCCGCGACGACGTAGATCGGCACGTCGGGGAGGTACTTGAGGACGACGCTGCAGTCGTCGGTCGCCTGGAAGTTCGGGTCGCCCGCGGCGATCTCGTACGCCCGGCGGATCGTGGAGAGCTTGAACGCCTGCGGGGTCTGGCCGCGGCGCAGCCGTGAGCGGTCCGGCACGTCGGTGATGAACTCGCCGTCCCCGCCGTGCGTGCGGGTCACGATGATGGTGTCGGCGGAGGGGATGGCCACGTCCACGGCCTGGTAGCGCTCCAGGGCCCTCACACAGTCCGCGATCACTCGCTGTGACAGAAGCGGACGCACCGCGTCATGGAAGAGGACGTTGGCGTCCTCCCCCTCCGCGAGGCCCTCGCCGAGGGCGGCGATGGCGCGCTCGGTGGTCTGGTTCCGGGTCGCGCCGCCCTCGATGACCCGGCGCACCTTGGTCAGCCCGGCCTTGGCGATGATCCTCTCCACGTCGGGCACGAAACCCGGTGCCATCAGCACGATCACATCGTCGATCGCCTCGGCCTGCTCGAAGATCGTCAGCGTGTGCTCGATGACGGCCTTGCCGGCGATCTTCAGCAGCTGCTTGGGGATCGCGAGCCCCACGCGCTGGCCGGTACCACCGGCGAGCACGACTGCGGTGGTGCGGGGCTTGGCTTCGTGCGGCACGGACACAGACGGACCTCTACCTTGCGATGACTGGGGACGGTGTGATGGTCGCACTCTGCGTGACCGTCCCGCAAGGCGCTCCTCAAGGACTCCACACCGCCCGGAAACCCCTTGTTCACCACGCGGTCAGGGAGGTTTGCGAGGACGAACCGGCCGAAGAGGTGACTGATGCCACAGGCCAAGGCTGTGGCGCAGCGTTACTTCATCGCTTTGTCGACGACATTGAGCACCAGTTCGTTCCCGGCACTGAAGAACATCTTCACCGTGACCCGCTCCGGTGCCCGCAGGCGGAGCCCGTCCACGACCGCGCGGACGCGGGCGAGGGGGCGCTTCTTGAGGAGGTCGACGGCGGGGTAGGGAAAGATCCCGCCCTTCTCCACCACGTCGTCGAGCACCCGGCCGATCCGCACCGGCGCGGCTCCGGGCGCGGGGCGCAGCCAGAGGTCCCAGACGTCGTGGGCGGAGGCCTGGACCGCGACCGGCGCGGCGAGCGGGATCGTACAGCGGAACCCGTCGGCGCCGACGCGGGCGCCGGGGAACTCCAGCTCGCCCGCGTGCGCTCCGCGGCGGCGCAGCAGGAGAACCGGGTCCCCGGCCGGCCGCGCCTGCCCGAGCAGCCGCCCGGACACGGTGATGCGCCGGGAGCCGACGGTGATCGCGCCGGACTCTGCGTGCGCCGGTCGCACCCAGGAGCGCAGGGTGAGGCCGCCGTGCCGCACATAGGGGACGAGGGTGCGCACGGGCTCCCCCGGCCGGACGCGTTCGGCGGCCCGCATGGCCCCGCGCTGGTCGACGGCCCGGGCGACGAGCCGCGGACGGGCGGCGGCGCCGTCCTGCGCGCGAGCGGCGCAGGGCGGCGGAGGATCGACGGACGGCGGAGCGGTGCAGGACGGCGGAGGGTCGATGTGGCAGGTCCAGACACCCTCGGCCAGGCCGGATCCGGCGGGGATCACGGCACGGCCTGCCGCGTCGAACGGGAAGACCCGGTCGGGTACCGCGGCATCGGGGTGGCAGCAGACGAGGACCGGCCGCCCGGTGCACTCGCCGAGCAGGGTCACGGTCACCGCACCGTCCTGCTCGGCGGCGCAGTCCACCAGCGGGCCGGGGGCCGGCCGGTCGTTCCCGGTCTCGGCGGGGGCCGTCCCCTGGAGGTACGGCCGCGTACCCGCACCGAGGGCCGCGAACAGCTCCTCGTACCGTTTCGCGACCGGCCCCGGGTCGAAGCGGGCGGCGTGGGAGCGGGCGGCGGCGCCCATGCGGCGGCGCAGCGGCTCGTCGTCGATGAGGCGGAGCAGGGCGGCGGCGACGGCCCCGCGGTCGCCGACGGGGACGAGCAGGCCGTCGACGCCGTCGGCGACGATCTCGCGCGGGCCGTAGTCGCAGTCCGTGCTGACCACGGGCAGTCCGCACCGCATCGCCTCGACGAGCGTCATGCCGAAGGACTCGTGGCGCGAGGTGGACACCGCGATGGCGCCCTTGGCCCACTCCGTCTCGATGGGCGAGCGAGGCCCCATCAGATGGACGTGGTTGTAGAGGCCGAGCTCGTCGATGCGCCTGCGGAGACGGTCCTTCTGCCTGCCCCAGCCGCAGATGCGCAGGGTCCACTGCGGACGCACGGCCACGACCTCGGCGAAGGCCTCGATCAGGACGTCGTACTGCTTCTCCGCGGCGAGCCGGCCGGCCGCGACGACGGTCGTCCCGCCGAGGTCGGAGACGGGCACCACGGGCTCGGGGACGCTGTTCGGTATGGCCGGCACCCGGGTGCCCGGCAGCGGCATCCACTCCCGCCACACCGCGGCGTCGCCCTCGGAGACCGTCACGAAGGCGTCCAGCGCGGCGAGGTGCGGGCGCAGCTCGGCGCGCAGCCCGGGGCTGTGGTGATGGTGCGTCATGTGCTCCTGGCCGATGAGCACGGCGCGGGCGGGCGCGAACCGGGCGACGTACGCGACGAGGCCGGGGCGGGTGCCGATGACCACGTCCGCGTCGGAGCGGGCGTAGTGCTCGCGCACGCGCCGGTCGGTGAGCACGCTGTACTCCGCGAACCGCGCCTCATGGGCCGGAACGCACTCGGAGGGCTCCAGCGCGAGGGGGTGCTTCGTCTCGTCGCCGGGAGACGAGGGGCGGGTGTCCACCAGCGGGACGACGGTGATCCGCGGGTCGATGGCGAAGAGCGGCTCGTCACGGTGCCGGAAGACGGAGACGATCTCCACCTCGTGGCGTCCGGCCAGTTCCTCCGCGAGATTGAGCGTGGTGCGGATGGTGCCGCCGATGCCGTAGATGGTGTGGATGAGGAAGGAGACCTTCATCAACGCTCCGCTCGACCGTGCTGGGGCGCTTGCCGCCCCACCCCCGCGAACAAGACGGAGATATCGGGGTCGAGGTTGCGCCACCGTACGGATCGGAGCGGAGGGGACACGTCCCCCGATACCGGTCATGCCATCATGACCCGTCCCGAGCGGCGACGGCGGGCGTGGTTCGCGGGAGTGGCGCTGGGGCCGGCAGGGGCAGCGGGCCGCGGTCCCGGGCCCTGGGGCGGCCGGGGACGCACGGGCCCGCGTTTCCCGGTCCCTGGGAACGGCCGGGGACGCGCGGGCCCCGGAGTGCCCTGAGGGACGGCCGGCCCGGGCGCCCGGTGCCCGCGGGCGAACGGCCACGGAACGAGAGTGTGCCCTGAGGGGCGCCCCGGGTGAGCGGGTGAGCGGGGTGCGCGGGCGGCCGGGCCCGCGGGCGAACGGTCACGGAACGGCGATCACGGAACGGCGGACGGGGCACGGCGGCAGCCCGGACCGAGACGACGCCCGCCCTACCCGGACGGCAGGCGGCGGCCGGGGCCGCCCGCCCCGCGTCGTCAGAACGGCTCGAAGTCGTCGTACTCGCGCGTGACCTCGTCGCGCTCCGCCTGGCGGTCCTTGCGGCGCTGCGCCGCGGGGCGCGGGGCCTCGAAGCGGTGGTCCTCGCCGCGGCGGCCGAGCATCTCCGCGCCCGCCATCATCGTCGGCTCCCAGTCGAAGACGACGGCGTCGTCCTCGGAGCCGATGGCCACGCCGTCACCGGCCCGCGCACCGGCCTTCATCAGCTCCTCCTCGACGCCGAGGCGGTTCAGCCGGTCCGCGAGGTAGCCCACGGCCTCGTCGTTGTTGAAGTCGGTCTGGCGAACCCAGCGTTCGGGCTTGTCGCCGCGCACGCGGAACAGGCCGTCCGCCTCCTGGGTGACGGTGAAGCCGGTGTCGTCGACCGCCTTCGGACGGATGACGATGCGGGTCGCCTCCTCCTTCGGCCTGGCCGCGCGCGCCTTGGCGACGATGTCGGCCAGCGCGAAGGACAGCTCCTTGAGCCCGGTGCGGGCGACCGCCGACACCTCGAAGACGCGGTACCCGCGCTCCTCCAGGTCGGGGCGGATCATGTCCGCGAGGTCCTTGCCGTCGGGGACGTCGACCTTGTTGAGGACGACGATCCGCGGACGGTCGTCCAGACCGCCGTAGTGCCGCAGCTCCTCCTCGATGACGTCGAGGTCGGAGACCGGGTCGCGGTCGGACTCCAGCGTCGCCGTGTCCAGCACGTGCACCAGAACCGAGCAGCGCTCGACGTGGCGGAGGAACTCCAGGCCCAGGCCGCGGCCCTGGCTGGCGCCGGGGATCAGGCCGGGGACGTCGGCGATGGTGTAGACGGTCGAGCCGGCGGTGACCACGCCGAGGTTCGGCACCAGCGTGGTGAAGGGGTAGTCCGCGATCTTCGGTTTGGCGGCTGACAGCACCGAGATCAGCGAGGACTTGCCGGCGCTGGGGTAGCCGACGAGCGCCACGTCGGCGACCGTCTTGAGCTCCAGGACGATGTCACCGGACCGGCCGGGCTCGCCGAGCAGGGCGAAGCCGGGCGCCTTGCGGCGGGCCGAGGCCAGGGCCGCGTTGCCGAGGCCGCCGCGACCGCCCTCGGCGGCCACGTACGTCGTCCCGTGCCCGACCAGGTCGGCCAGCACATTGCCCCGCTTGTCGAGGACGACGGTGCCGTCCGGCACGGTCAGCACCAGGTCCTGGCCGTCCTTCCCGGAGCGGTTGCCGCCCTCGCCGGGCTTGCCGTTGGTCGCCTTGCGGTGCGGCGAGTGGTGGTACTCGAGCAGCGTCGTGACGGACTGGTCGACCGTGAGGACGACGTCACCGCCGCGCCCGCCGTTGCCCCCGTCCGGCCCGCCGAGCGGCTTGAACTTCTCGCGATGGACGGAGGCGCAGCCGTGGCCTCCGTTACCCGCGGCGATGTGCAGCTCGACGCGGTCCACGAAGGTGGTCATGGTCCTGTGCCTCCAGTGCGAAGTGGCGAAATGCAGAGCACGGGACGTCCGTGCCGATATGCCTGTCTGTCAACAAGCGAAAGGCGGACCTGCTTCCCGCCCGGGGAAGTGGTCCGCCCTCGCAAGAACTCCGGTCAGGCGACCGGAACGATGTTCACGACCTTGCGGCCGCGGAAGGTGCCGAACTCCACGGCACCGGGCTGCAGCGCGAACAGCGTGTCGTCGCCGCCGCGGCCGACGCCGGCGCCCGGGTGGAAGTGCGTGCCGCGCTGACGGACCAGGATCTCACCGGCGTTGACGACCTGACCGCCGAAGCGCTTCACGCCGAGCCGCTGAGCGTTGGAGTCGCGACCGTTCCGGGTGGACGATGCGCCCTTCTTGTGTGCCATCTCTCCTCAGTCCCTTACTTCGCAGCCGTGGGGATCGCCGTGACCTTGATCGCCGTGTACTGCTGGCGGTGGCCCTGACGACGGCGGTAGCCGGTCTTGTTCTTGTAGCGCAGGATGTCGATCTTGGCGCCCTTGTGGTGGTCCACGACCTCGGCCTGGACCTTGATCCCGGCCAGCACCCACGGGTCGCTGGTCACGGCGTCGCCGTCGACAACGAGCAGGGTCGAGAGCTCGACCGTGTCGCCGACCTTGGCAGTGGAAATCTTGTCAACCTCAACGATGTCGCCGACAGCAACCTTGTGCTGGCGACCACCGCTGCGCACGATGGCGTACACGCGGATCTCTCTCTCGCTCGTCACGGATACCCCTGATGCCAGCCGCCCGCACGGGCCGGGGCCCGGACTGTCCGCTGGGGATGGACGGCCTCTCCGGATCACGGACCCGGAGGGAGGTGCTCAGAAGCTGGCGTATGGAAACACGCCGACGGTCAAGGTTACGGGCAGCGCCGCAAGGGGTCAAACCAGCCCCGAGGGGCCGCACGGCAGCGGGGAACCGGCCACACCCCTTCCGCGACGGGCCGTGCGAGGGGCCGTGCGAGGGGCCGTGCGAGGGGCCGTGCGAGGGGCCGTGCGACGGACCTGGTACCAGATCAGTGCCGGGGCGTACAAGGGCTACTGGATGGGCGAGTCCTTCCCCAACGCCTTCCTGCGCGGTGAGTACCTGGCGACGGACTACCGGGTGCAGCGCACGCTGACGTTCCGCACCGACACCGACATCCCGGTGTACAAGTTCGGCACGAACGGCGCGGTCGGCTCCACCAGGAACGTCCGGTACGCGACCGCCACCACGGCGGCCTTCGACCGGAGGCCGATCGTGAACGGCCGGGGCGGGCGGCCCGTATGCTCGGCCGGAGGCCAGACACCGGAAGGCAGAGAAGTGAACTACAGGGTCCAGCCCAGCGCCCAGGTCGACGAGACCGCCGAGATCGGCGCCGGCAGCAGTGTGTGGGATCTCGCGCAGATCCGCGAGGGTGCCCTCCTCGGCGAGGGCTGTGTGATCGGCCGGGGCGCGTACGTCGGCACGGGCGTCCGCATGGGCGACAACTGCAAGCTGCAGAACTACGCGCTGGTGTACGAGCCGGCCGAGCTCGGTGACGGCGTCTTCATCGGCCCTGCCGTGGTGCTCACCAACGACCACAACCCGCGTTCCGTCGACCCCGAGGGCAAGCAGAAGCGCGGCGGCGACTGGGAAGCCGTCGGTGTGAGGATCGCCGACGGCGCCTCGATCGGCGCACGCTCGGTGTGCGTCGCCCCCGTCGCCATCGGCCGCTGGTCGATGGTCGCCGCCGGCGCCGTGGTGACGAAGGACGTGCCGGACTTCGCCCTGGTCGTCGGGGTGCCCGCGCGGCGGATCGGCTGGGTCGGCCGGGCCGGTGTACGGCTGGCCGAGCGGGAGGGCGAGCCGGGCGTCTGGGAGTGCCCGCAGACCGGCGCCCTCTACGAGGAGAAGGACGGCGTACTCACCGAGCGCTGACCCCACGGAACGCTCCGCGCCGCCCGCCGGGCCGGACCACCGCCACCGCCACCGCAGCGGGGCGTGGATGCTGCCCCCACCGCAGCGGGGCATGGATGCGGCCTCCCCGGCCCCTCGCGGGTGCGCCCGTACGGCGTTCCCCGGCGATCGCCGGCCGCATGACGAACGGTGTGGCCGGGTGACGGACGGGAGTGACGGACGGGGGTGACGGCCGGGAGACCGGCCCGACCGACTCGACCGGCCCGACCGGCCCGACCGGCCCGACCGGCCGATCGAGTCGGCCTCCCCGCTTCCGCGTGTCTGTCCCGGCTCCCGCCCGGAATGTCCGCATAGGATCCGCAGCCATCGCCGATCTTCCCCGGGGGCTTCAGGCATGGCTGAGAGCGGTGGCACCGCACGGAACCGTTCCGCACCGGAGAGCTCCGCACCGGAACACCGTGCGCCGGAGCGTTCCACACTGGACCGCAGAGGGTTCATCCGGCTCGCGGGCGGCACCGCGCTGGGCACCGCCCTCACCGGAACCGGAACCGGCACCGGAGCGGGTGCGGCGCAGGCCGCACCGGGCCCACCGGCCGCGGCCCGGCCGCTCCCCCGGGCCTCACTCCCACCGCTCCCGCCCCTGCCCGACCAGCTCTCGGGAGGAATGGTGACTCCCCCCGCACCCTCCGTCCGCGCCCCCCGCCCCGACGGCACCCCCGCCACCGCGGCCGTACGCGCCGCCCGCCCGGACGCCCTCCCGTTCGCGTTCCACGGCAACGGCTACACCGCGACGGAGCTGCCGGAGCGGCTGCGTCCCTGGCGCGACCGGCCCACGCCCTGGTCCGCCGTCACCCCGGACACCACGCACACCTACCTCGACCCCGACGGCGTCATCATGTACCGCCCGCGCAGGTCGGCCCCCGGGTACGACCAGCCCGTCACCCAGATCCAGTTCGGCCTCGGCTGCGCCGCCGCGTACCGCACCACCACGAACCCCGCGCGCAGGGCGCTGTACCTCCGGCGCGCCAAGGCCCAGGCGAAGCGCCTGATCGACAGGCGCGTCGAGGCCCGCGGAGCCTGGTACTTCCCGTACCCGTTCGACTTCACCCACGGCAGCCACAGCGGCATCTCCTACCGGGCGCCCTGGTACTCGGGGATGGCGCAGGGCGAGGCGATCAGCCTGTTCGTGCAGCTGTCCCTGCTCGACGGGGTCACGCCCGAGGAGCGGGCGCTGTACCGGACGGCCGCCGACGGGGCGTTCGCGTCGCTGCTGCGCTCGGACGACGGCGAGCCGTGGGTGGTGAACCGGGACGACGAGGGCTACCTGTGGATCCAGGAGTACCCGGTCGACCCGCCGGGCACCTCCGACCGCACGTACAACGGCATGATCTTCGCCATGTTCGGGCTGTGGGACTACGCCCGGATGACGGGGAACACGCTGGCGGCCCGGCTGTACGACGGGGCGTGCACCACCGTCGACCACTACTTCCCCACCCTGCGCAACCGGCGCTGGGCTTCCTACTACTGCCTGACGCACCGGATCCCGGCGCCCTCGTACCACCAGCACCACATCAATCTGTACCGGCAGTTGCACTGGCAGACCGGCAGTCCGCGCTTCGCCCACATGAGCGACCTGCTCACGGACGACCACCCCTCGGGCATCCTGCCGGAGGGGTCGCCGGTCGTCCTCGCCGCCGGTACGCACACCCTGTACCGCTACGACACCGACGCGGACGGTGACTTCGTCGCGGCGAGGGGTGACGCCGAGCTCGCGCGCAGGACGGTGAGCTTCCCCCGCACCACCCGGGCCACCGCGAACCGCCGCCGCCGGATCATGGGCCGCGGCGTGGCCTACCGGATCGACTCCGGACCCCACGCGGGCTGGTGGGCCGGCGAGTCGCACCCCAGGTGCCATCTGCTCGGCGAGTACCTCCCCAGCGACTACCGGCCCGGCCGGACGCTGACCTTCCCGGCGGGCAGCGTGGTGACCTGCCACCGCTACGGTGCGGACGGCGGCACCACCGCCACCCGCACCGTCGCGTTCGACCGGGCGTCCGGAGCGCCCTTCGACCGGCGGTCGGTCGTCGACGGACGGCCGATGTGCCGGATCGCCGGCGGGGCCCTGGAGGGCTTCTGGGTGCACGCCGGCGACGTCGTCACCGACGGGCGCTGAGCGGCGCCCGGCCCGGCCGCCCGGGACGGCCCCTGCTGCCCCGGTTTCGACCGAACCACGCACACGGTTCACACAATCGTTATGCGGTCCCCGGGTGATCGTCCAGGATGGGCTGACCTCTGCACGGGCGGCCTCCGACCGGGTGCGGCACCACGGCCCTGGCCCTGGTCAGTGCGCGGATTGCCTACCATTGCGAGCAGTGTGAGACCGTGACACGCCTGCCCACGCCGGACCGAGAAGAAGAGTGCTCAGTGAAAGTCATCAGCATCGTCGGAGCCCGTCCTCAACTGGTGAAGCTCGCCCCCATCGCGGCGGCGTTCGCGGAGACCGCGCACGAGCACGTCATCGTGCACACCGGACAGCACTACGACGCCGACCTCTCCGACGTCTTCTTCGACGGCCTGGGCATCCCCGACCCCGACGTGCACCTGGGCGTGGGCTCCGGCAGCCACGGTGTGCAGACCGGCTCCGTACTCTCCGCCCTCGACCCGGTCCTGGAGCGTGAGAAGCCGGACTGGGTCCTCGTGTACGGCGACACCAACAGCACCATCGCGGGCGCGCTCTCGGCCGTGAAGATGCACCTTCCGGTGGCGCACCTCGAGGCGGGCCTGCGCTCCTTCAACCGGCGGATGCCGGAGGAGCACAACCGCGTCCTCACCGACCATTGCGCCGACCTGCTGCTGGCCCCGACCGAGGAGGCCATGCGCCACCTCGCGGGCGAGGGCCTCGCCGACCGGGCCCGGCTCGCCGGTGACGTCATGGTCGACATCTGCCTGAAGATCCGGGACGCCGTACGCGCCGGGGAGCACCCCGCGCCGGCGCTGCCCGAGGGCATCGACCCGTCCCAGCCGTTCCTGCTGGCGACGCTGCACCGCCCGGACAACACCGACGACCCGCAGCGCCTCTCCGCGATCCTGGAGTCGCTGGCGAAGCTGCCGGTCCCGGTGGCGCTGCTGGCCCACCCTCGCCTGGTCGCGCGGGCCGAGGCGCACGGCATCAACCTGGCCCAGGGCAATGTGCACGTCGGCCGGCCGCTGCCGTACGCGGGGCTGGTCGCCGCCGTGCTGGCCTCGACCGGTGTGGTGACGGACTCCGGCGGCCTGCAGAAGGAGGCGTTCCTGCTGGAGCGCATCTGCACCACGGTCCGCCCCGAGACCGAGTGGGTGGAAACCGTCGACACCGGCTGGAACGTCCTTGTTCCCGACCCGCACTCGCTCTCTCCGGAGGAGTGGGCCGCGACGGTGACCCGCGCCGTGCCGACCGCCGACCCCGGCACCCCGTACGGTGACGGCCGGGCCGCCAGGAACGTTGTCCGGATCATGGAAGAGTGGAAGGGGGGCAGCCGGCACGCGTGACGGACCAGGGGCTCCGCGCCGCGCGCCCGCGATGGGCGACGCGGCGATCAGGTGGCCCGAATCCGTACATGTCACCGTGCTAGCGTCACCGACTATGTCAGCGTCTCCCGGGTCCGGGCTGCCCGCCGAAGGCAAGCGGCCTCATGTGATCTACCTCGCCATCGGGTTCCCGCCGGCCGCCAAGAGCTCGGCCTACCGTATGCGCGAGACCGCGAACCAGTTCATCAACGTGGGCTGGGACGTGACCGTCGTCAACGTCGCCCAGGAGTCCTGGGAGCGGGACTCCGGCGTCGACCTCACCCTGCTGGACCAGGTCGACCCCAGGGTCAAGATCGTCGAGCTGCCGCTGGCGCGCGAGGATCTCGAGACCGACATCCGCCTCTACGACGAGGCCCGCGCGCTCAACCCCAACGGCTGGGTCGCCCAGCTGCGCCGCCGCCAGACGAAGCCGTTCCCCGAGCCCAATTTCGGCGAGTGGCGCACCGACCTGGAGCAGGCGGTCCTGCGCATCCACCAGGAGCACCCGGCCGATCTGCTGCTCGCCAGCTGCGTGCCGTACGTGAACCTCGCCGCGGCCTGGAAGCTGTGGGAGGAGAAGCGGGTCCCGTACGCGGTGGACTTCCGCGACGGCTGGTCCATCGACGTCATCGAGGGCGTCGAGGCCTTCGGGCCCGACTCCGAGGAGGGCCGCTGGGAGCGGAAGATCCTCGACGAGGCCCTCTCCCTGTGGGTCGTCAACGACCCCATCGCCGACCACTACCGCAAGCGCTACCCGGACTTCGCCGACCGCGTCCACGTCGTGCGCAACGGCTACGACGCCGACAGCTCCCCGGGCCGGGCCCACGCCCCCGACCCCGAGTCCGGGCTGGTCTTCGGCTACCTCGGTACGGTCAACTTCACCCCGCAGCACCTGGAGACGGTGCTCAACGCCTGGAAGGCGGCGCGGGAGAAGGAGCCGCTGCTGGCCAACGCGCGCTTCGAGGTGCGCGGGCACATCGGCAACGGCGCCGGCCGGGAGGCGAACCGGCACACGGAGATCCTCAAGCAGGCCGAGGCCGACGGCGTCCACTTCGGCGGCCCCGCGGCGAAGGCCGAGGTCGCGTCGATCTACTCCGGCTGGGACGCCATGGTGCTGATCCTGATCGGCGGCCGCTACGTCACCTCCGGCAAGGTGTACGAGTACATGGCCACCGGCCTGCCGATCGTGTCGGCGCACGTCGTCGAGCACGACGCGTCGAACGTCCTGAGCGGGCACCCGCTGTGGACGGGCGCCGTCGGCATCGACGAGGAGGGCCTGACCGAGTCGTTCGTCCGGGCCGCCCACATGGCGGTGGAGACCAGCGACGAGGTGCACGCCGAGGCCATGGCCCACGCGGACCAGTTCACCCGCGAGGCGCTGATGACCGTGGCCGTGAAGAACCTCGTCGAGGAGTTCACGGCGAAGCACGCCGCACCGGGCACGCGGGAGGCCGCGCCCGGCGGTGCCGCGGCTGCGGGCACCGGGGACGTGGCGCCCCCCGCCGAGAAGTCGATCGTCGCCGGAGGACCCACCCCGTGACCGAAGTCCTGTTCGTCGCCGCTGCCAAGCCGCAGTTCGGCGTGCTCGCCGACTCGGTGCGCAAGTTCAACGCCCTGGGCGCGCGGGTGCACCTCGCGGCCACGTTCCACCTGGAGTCCTCCGCCGAGGAGGTCGCAGCGCTGGAGCTGTCCGGGCTGCACCAGCTGCCGCGCAGCGTCGCGCACCGCAGCCAGGCACTGCGCCGCAAGGCGCGTACGTCACCGCTGGGCATGCGGGTGTGGATGCAGGCCAAGCGCGACTCGTGGCTGCGGGAGCGGGCCCGCCGGGCGGACGTCATGGTCGCGCTCGACCCCGGAGCCGTGTACACCGTGTGGCGGCTGGCCCAGTACAACCGCGGCGCCGCCGCCGTGTTCGGCCTGGCGCCGGGCCTGAAGGCCGTCGAGGGCCTGACCGCGCAGGGCGGCAGTGTGCAGCGCCGCTCGGTGCTGCCGCCGCTGGACGCGGTGGCCCGCGACGTCCGGCGCTCAGTGGACGGGCTGCCGGCCGCGGTGATGCGGACCGCGACGGCACGTCCCGTGATGCGCTCCACCGTCGGGGCCCGGCTGTGGCGCACCGCCGTCACCGCCCCCGGTGTGCCGACCCGGGTGCGCGCCGCGACCTCCCGTTATGTCGCCGAGGGCATGCAGTGGGCCGGCCGCACGAGCGGTGCCGCCATAGCGCTCGCCGACGCCGCGTCGAAGATCCCGGACCTCCGGCTCAAGGCGCAGCTCCTCGACGAGGGCGTGATGAAGGAGATCGCGAAGGGCCTCAACCCGCGCCATCTCGACAGGGCGGTGGCGGCCCAGCTCGCCCACGCGGACCGGGAGTTCGCCGCCGGGCGCCTGGAGACGGCGGCCGGAGCGCTCGACCGTGCGCTGTTCCTGCACTTCCACCGGGTGCTGCACATCGACCAGCTGTCCTCGCCGCTGGCCAAGGACGCGGAGGGCTTCGTCGCCCCGCTGTACCGCTCCGGGGCGATGCGGGCGCTGAGCCGTCCGCAGGGCCGGCGGACGCCGTACAAGAAGGCGCCCACCGACCGGCCGCTGCGGCTGCTGGTCACCACCAGCGCCAACGACAACTTCCTGCACCACATCCTGGACCACTTCGGCGACCACCCCGGCGTCGAGCTGCGCTTCCTGGACCTGGCCGCTTCGAAGCACCTGAAGCGGATCGCGTGGGCGGGCCGGCGGATGCTGGAGGACCGGCTGTCCGGCGGCAGCAGCGACTACCAGGAAGAGGTGGAGCGGCTGTTCCGCCCCTACCTCGACTGGGCCGACACGGTGTTCCTGGACTGGTCGGTGGGCCCCGCGGGGATGCTCACCACCATCGACCCGGGCGACACCCGGATCGTGGTCCGGCTGCACAGCTACGAGGCGTTCACGCGCTGGCCGCACATGACGGACTTCTCCCGGATCGACGACCTGGTCTTCGTGGCCCCGCATGTGAGGGACCTGGCGGTGTCGCTGGTCCCGCAGCTGCGCGGCGACCGGGCGCCCCGCTTCCACCTCGTCGACAACGCGATGGACCTGTCCGGCTTCGCCCGGCCCAAGCCCGCCGAGGCCCGGTTCAACCTGGGGCTGATCGGGATAAGCCAGGTCGCCAAGGACCCCAAGTGGGCGGTGGACGTCCTCGAGCGGGTCCGCCGGCACGACGAGCGCTACCGGCTGATCCTGGTCGGCGGGGACATGGACCCGAAGACGAGCATGGCGACCCGCGAGTACCGCCGCGAGTTCGAGAAGGAGCTGGCTCCCCTGGAGGAGTCGGGCGCCGTGGTCCGCCTGGGCCCGACGGACGACGTTCCGTCGAAGCTGCAGGAGATCGGCACCATCATCAGCTCCTCGGTCCGCGAGGGCTGCCATGTGGGTCTGATGGAGGGCGCGGCGAGTGCCGCCGTCCCGGTCGTCCGCGACTGGCCGTTCTACGCGGGCAAGCCGAACAGCGCCCGCACCCTCTACCCCGAGGGCTGGGTCGTCGGCTCCCCCGAGGAAGCGGCGAAGCGGATCCTGGAGGCCACCGCCACCGAGGAGGCGTGGCGGAACGCGGGCAAGCTCGCGGCCGAGCACGCACTGTCCGCGTGGGACTGGCCCGTGGTGCGGAAGCACTTCGAGAAGCTGTTCCTCGAGGACCGCTAGCGAGCTGCATGCAGCAGGAGGGGCCCGGGACGATGTCCCGGGCCCCTCCTGCATCCCTCGGGCCTCCCGGTGCGGCCGGTGCCGGCCCGATGCGGTGTCCGGTGGCCCGCTGCGGGCCGGCCGGGCCACCGCCTCCGGCTTCCTACGGGCCACCGCCCCCTACGGGTGCCGCAGCCGCCAGCCCGCCCACGCGGACTCGACCATCTCCCGCACCTCGTGGCGCGCGCTCCAGCCCAGCTCCGCGCGGATGCGGTCGGCGGAGGCCACCACCCGGGCCGGGTCGCCCGGCCGGCGGTCCGTGACCTCGGGCTTGACGTCCGGGTGACCGGTGACGTCCTGGATGATCCCGACCATGTCGGCGACCGAGACGCCCTCGCCGCGGCCGATGTTGAGGATCAGCCGGGCCTCCGGGTCGGCGGCGAGCCTGCGGGCCGCGGCGACATGGGCGGAGGCGATGTCCTCGACATGGATGTAGTCGCGGATGCAGGTGCCGTCCGGCGTGGGGTAGTCGTCGCCGAAGATCCGCGGCGCCTCGCCGGACGTGAGCCGCTCGAACACCATCGGCACGAGGTTGAAGACGCCCTCGTCGGCGAGCTCGGGCGTGGCCGCGCCGGCGACGTTGAAGTAGCGCAGCGAGGCGGTGGCGACGGGGTGGACCCTGCCGACTGCCGTGACCAGCCACTCACCGGCGAGCTTGGTCTCGCCGTACGGGTTGATGGGCGCGCACGGCGTCTCCTCGGTGACCAGGTCGACGTCCGGCATGCCGTACACGGCCGCGGAGGACGAGAACAGGAACCGGCTCACCCCGGCGGCGACCGCGGCGTCGAGGAGGACCCGGAGTCCTTCGACGTTCTCCCGGTAGTAGTGGAGCGGCTTCTCGACGGACTCGCCCACCTGCTTCTTGCCCGCGATGTGCACGATGCCGGTGACGGCGTGATCGCGCAGGACGCGGTCCACGGTGTCGCGGTCGAGGACGGTGCCGATCTCCAGCGGCACCCCGGCGGGCAGCCGCTCGGCACGCCCCGTGCTCAGGTCGTCGAGGACGACGACGTGTTCGCCGCCCTCCGCCATCGCCTTCACCACGTGCGATCCGATGAAGCCGGCGCCGCCGGTGATCAACCAGGTCATGGGAACCTTCCTGCAAGCGGGCCCTGCCCCACGCGTGCGCGGGGCAGGGCCGGGTCGTCGCGTACGGAGCGGGCCGTCCGTCAGCCGCCGATGACGACGCGGCGGACGCCCTCCCAGCGGGTCGGGTCGGTGGTGCGGCGGCCGTCGACCAGGACGGTGACGTCCGGCAGGTCGGAGGCGGCCAGCTCGCGGTACTCGGCGTGGTCCGCCTGGAGGACCGCGGCGGTGACCTTCTCGCCCCGGTGCGGGGTGAGGCCGTGCGCGGCCAGCTCCTCGGCGGTGTACATCGGGTCGGAGACGAACGGCACCGCGCCGCGGGCCTTGAGGGCCTCGACGGTCCCGAAGACGCCGGAGAACGCGGTCTCCTTCACACCACCGCGGTAGGCGGCGCCGAGCACGAGCACGTTGACGCCCGCCAGGTCGCCGTAGGCGGCGGCGAGCAGGTCCACGGCGTACTCGGGCATGGCCGCGTTGGCCTCGCGGGCCGAGCGCACCACGGTCGCCTCCGGGTCGTTCCACAGGTACATCCGCGGGTAGATCGGGATGCAGTGGCCGCCGACGGCGATGCCGGGCTGGTGGATGTGGCTGTAGGGCTGCGAGTTGCAGGCCTCGATGACCTTCTTGACGTCGATGCCGTTCTTGTCGGCGAACCGGGCGAACTGGTTGGCCAGACCGATGTTGACGTCGCGGTAGGTGGTCTCGGCGAGCTTCGCGAGCTCGGAGGCCTCGGCGGTGCCCAGGTCCCAGACACCGTTCGGCTGCGGGAGGTCGCCGCGCTCGTCGAAGTCCAGGACCTGCTCGTAGAACTCCACACCGCGCGCGGTGGAGGCCTCGTCGATGCCGCCGACCAGCTTGGGGTAGCGGCGCAGATCGGCGAAGACCCGGCCGGTGAGCACGCGCTCCGGGGAGAACACCAGGTGGAAGTCCTCGCCCGCGGTGAGGCCGGAGCCCTGCTCCAGCATCGGTGCCCAGCGGGTGCGGGTGGTGCCGACCGGCAGGGTCGTCTCGTACGAGACCAGGGTGCCGGGCTTGAGGCCCTTGGCGATGGCCTGGGTGGCGGAGTCCATCCAGCCGAAGTCCGGGGTGCCCTCGGCGTCCACGAACAGCGGGACGACGACCACGACCGCCTCGGACTGCGCGACGGCCGCGGCGGTGTCGGTGGTGGCGGACAGCAGCCCGGCGTCGACGGCCTGCTTCAGCTTGACGTCCAGGTCGTGCTCGCCGGGGAAGGGCTCGGTGCCGGCGTTGACCAGCTCGACGACCTTCTCGTTGACGTCGGCGCCGATGACCTTGTGGCCCTTGGCGGCGAACTGCACGGCGAGCGGAAGCCCGATCTTGCCGAGCGCGACTACACAGATATTCATCGGGTCAGTTTCCTCTTCACACGGGACATCAGGTGACGCAGCCGGCTGCGCTCGCCGGACGGCGAGGACTCCCAGAGCGGAGCCGTGGTGATGACGAGCCGCCCCTTGGCGTTGGCGTTCGCGGAGACACGGTACGGGACCTTCTCGCGCCAGCGCCGGGCCAGCGGCAGCGGCCGGTCCAGGGTCCTCACCGGGACCTCGTACGTCGAGCCCGCCACGTCCAGATAGACCCGGACGCCGAGTTTGGCCCTGACGGGCTCGACGGGGATACGGGCGGTGAGCACCGTCCCCGTGCCGTCGTCGGTGCCGGTGCGGCTCAGCTCCCCCGCCGGGGCGGGGAGCTCGCTGCCCACCGGCAGCCTGCGGGCACCCGGCTTGTCGGCGCTCTTCGGCATCGCCTTGCCCGCGAGGCGGATCACGGCGCGGTCCGTCTCGCCCGTGACGGGGACGCGCACGGACAGGACCGCGGTCAGGTCCCCGCCCTGCTGCTCCCACCGCGCCGAGACCAGCCCGGTGCCCTCGGCGAGCTGCTTGGGCACGGACTCGCCGATCACCTCGTACAGCCGGTCCGGCAGCGCCAGGGCAGGGTCGCGGAACCCGGGGTAGCGCAGGAACGCCCGGCCGTCCTCCAGCAGCAGCGGAGGGGGCCCCGCGGCGGCCTCCTCCTCGATGGCGCGCACCAGTTCGGTGACGGCGCCGCGCTGGGCCAGCGCGATCCGCACCCGGCGCCGGACGTCCATCGCGTCGCGGAGCGGTTCGGTGAAGTAGTCGTCGGCGAGGGCGGCGATCCCGGCGCAGACCTGGACCTGCGTCGGACGGTCGAGTGCCGGGAAGTCGTGCTGGACCAGCTTGGCGAGCTCCCAGGTGAAGTGGCGCCGGAACACCGCGTCACGCTGCGGGCCCGCCTCGATCAGCCCGGCCGTGAACTTCATGATCTCGGCGGTGCAGCGCAGCCGCGCGAGGTGGTCGGCGCGGTAGGTGATGTTGCTCGCGTCCCCGCGCTTGACCGCGTAGTAGTACGTGTAGTCCGCGAGGACGGAGATCTTCCGCGCCCGGACGCAGGCCTCGATCGTGAACGGCTGGTCGCTGCCGACCGGCAGGTCCTCGGGGAAGCGCAGCTTGTGCCGCTCGACCAGTTCGCGCCGGAACAACTTGGTGTTGGCCAGCGTGAAGGGCAGCGCCGAGTCGTACAGGCTGACGTCCGGGTCGCTCTTCTTGTAGAGCGCCTGGTGGACGTAGCGGCCGTTGGTGCCGACCATCTTGCCGACGACGACGTCGGAGCCGTGCTCGTCGGCACAGGCCACCATGCGCTTCAGCGCGTCCTCGCCGAGGCGGTCGTCGGAGCCGACGAAGTACACGTAGCGGCCGGTGGCCACCTCCAGGGCCCGGTTGCTGGGCGCCGCCGGGCCTCCGGAGTTGGGCTGGTGGATCACCTTCACGGTGCCGGGGTACCGCTCCGCGAAGCGGTCGAGTTCCCGGCCGCTGTCGTCGGTCGAGCCGTCGTCGACGGCCACGACCTCCAGCCGGTCCACTCCGATGCTCTGGTTCACCAGCGACTCGAGGCACTCGGTGAGGTACGGCATCGTGTTGTAGACGGCCACGACGACGGTGACATCCGGGGTGGTCAACTGGCCACGCCCTCCGGGTCCAGCCGCACGGTCGTCCCGCTCTTGGCGGAGTCGATGACGGCGGCGGCGACCTCGACGGTCCGCAGGCCCTGCCGCAGCGTGCAGATGTCCTGGGACTTGCCGAGCACCGCGTCCCGGAAGAGCTCGTGCTCGACGAGGAGCGGCTCGCGCTTGGGGATCGCGTAGCGGATCATGTCCCCCTCGGAGACACCGCGGAAGGCCTGCAGGGCCTCCCACTCGGTCGCCACGGCCGCGTTGGAGTAGAACGTCAGGTCGGCGGTGAGGGTGTCGGCGATGAAGCAGCCGCGGTCGCCGGTGACCGAGGTGAAGCGCTCCTTGAGCGGGCTCAGCCAGTTGACGAGGTGGCTGACCATCGTGCCGTCGGAGAGCTTGCCGACGGCCGAGACCATGTCCTCGTGCGGGCGGCCCGACTTGGAGACGGTGTGCGCCGCGATCGACGTGTACTGCTGGCCGGTGACCCAGGCCGTCAGGTCGATGTCGTGGGTGGCGAGGTCCTTGACCACGCCGACGTCGGCGATGCGGTGCGGGAAGGGGCCCTGGCGGCGGGTGACGACCTGGAAGACGTCCCCGAGCTCGCCGGCCTCCAGCCGGGCGCGCAGGCTGCGCAGGGCCGGGTTGCAGCGCTCGATGTGGCCCACGCCGGCCACCAGGCCGCGCGTCTCGAAGGCCTCGACCAGCCGGCGGGCGCCCTCGACGGTGTCCGCGACCGGCTTCTCGATCAGCGCGCCGACGCCGGCCTCGGCCAGCTTCAGGCCGACTTCCTCGTGCAGTGCGGTCGGGCAGGCCACGACGGCGTAGTCGATGCCGAGCGCGATCAGCTCGTCGACGGTGGACAGCACGGGGGCGCTCTGCGCCCAGCCGTTCTTGTCCCCCATGGGGTCCACGACGGCGACGAGTTCGACGCCGTCGAGCCCGGCCAGTACGCGGGCGTGGTGGCGTCCCATGGAGCCCAGGCCGATCAGGCCGGCCCGCAGTGCGGCGGCGGTCACAGGTTCTCTCCCAGCGCGTTCACGGCGGTGACGATGCGCTCGAGGTCGCCCTCGGTGAGCGACGGGTGGACGGGCAGCGACACGACCTCGGCGGCCGCCCGCTCGGTCTCGGGCAGGTCCCAGTCGCGGCCTGCCTTCTGGTCCGGCTCCCAGTACGGCTTCAGCCGGTGGATCGGCGTCGGGTAGTAGACGGCGTTGCCGACACCCGCCTCGGTGAGCTTCGCCATGGCGGCGTCGCGGTCACCGCGGACCCGGATCGTGTACTGGTGGTAGATGTGGCGTGCGCCCTCCGCGACGACCGGGGTCACCACGCTCGCCGCGGTGATGTTCTCCGAGAGGTACGCGGCGTTGGCGATGCGCTGCTCGGTCCAGCCGGGCAGCTTGGCGAGCTGGACGCGCCCGATGGCGGCGGAGACGTCGGTCATCCGCATGTTGGCGCCGACGATCTCGTTCGCGTAGCGCTGCTCCATGCCCTGGTTGCGCAGCAGCCGCAGGGTGCGGGCGACCTCGGCGTCGCCCGTGGAGATCATGCCGCCCTCGAGGCTGTGCATGTTCTTGGTCGGGTAGAAGCTGAACGTGCCGCCGGAGCCGAAGGCGCCGACCGGGGTGCCGTTCAGCGCGGCCGCGTGCGCCTGGCAGGCGTCCTCGACGACGGCCAGCTTGTGCTTGTCGGCGATGGCCGTGATCCGGTCCATCGCGGCAGGGTGGCCGTACAGGTGCACCGGCATGATCGCGGCGGTACGGGGGGTGATCGCGGCCTCGACCGCGGCCGGGGAGAGGCAGTACGTGTCCGGGTCGATGTCGGCGAAGACGACGTCGGCGCCGACCAGGCGGACCGAGTTCGCCGAGGCGGCGAACGAGAACGACGGGACGATCACCTCGTCACCCGGGCCGATGCCGAGAGCCATCAAAAGGAGGTGCAGCGCGGAGGTGCCGGAGTTGACGGCCACGCAGTGGCGGCCGTCCACGAGCTCCGAGAAGCCCTCCTCGAAAGCGGCCACCTCGGGGCCCTGGACCACCCGGCCGCTGCGCAGCACGCGTACGGCCGCTTCGATCTCCTCTTCACCGATGACCGGGCGGGCAGCGGGGATGGGCTGCGCGTTGCTGCTCGGCATTGGACGTCCTCCTTGAACACCGCGAGAGCTCTATATGGCAGAGGTCAGGGGTCTGCGGGGCGTCTTCGGGCCGCGCGAACCCCTCCGGCGTGATGGCCGACGCCCTACCGAGGAATGCTGGGACCGGTCTGTCCCTTAACCGGGCCGGTCACCGACCGTAGTCTCCGGGTGAGTCCTCGGCACGGCAGCGACCGCCGTCACATTATCAGGGATTTCCCAGGCAATTTCCGGGCCGTTAACGGCCCCAGGCATCAATTCCGAAACAAATGGCGTGTCCCGCCCCCGAGTCCGCGGGGGCGGGACACGAACATTCAACCACCGGTCATGGATTGTTCAGCTCTCCGCCGAAGCCGTCACGGTCGGCAGGCTCTGCTGCTCCGCCGCGGCGGTCTTCTTGGCGGCCGACTTGGCCGCCTTCTTGGCGGTCGTCTTCTTCGCCGCGGTGGTCTTCTTGGCCGCCGTCTTCTTCGTGGCGGCCTTCTTCGCCGTGGCCTTCTTGGCGGTCTTGCGGACCGTCTTCTTGGCCGGGGCCTCCGCCGGCTCCTCGGCGGGTCCCGCGTCGGCCTCCGCACCGGAACCGGCTCCGGACTCCGCACCGGGCTCCTGGGGCGCGACGACCACGACGACCGCCGCGTCGTCCGCTCCGGACGGCGAACCCGCCGGGGCGGTGACCTTGCGGGTCACCCGGCGACGGGCACGCGGCGGCGCGGCGACGGGAGCCTCCTCGGCCGGTGCCTCCGGGGCCCCGGCAGCGGGCGCCCCGGCCGGGACCTCGGCGGCCTCGGTGGCCTCGGTGGCCTCGGTCACGATCTCGGCGGCCTCGCTGCCCTTCGGGGAACCGGCCGGCGCCGACGCCTTGCGGGTGGCCCGGCGGCGGGTACGGCCCACGGGAGCCGGCTCCTCCACCGCGGCGGGCACGGCCTCGGGCCCGGCGACCGGTTCGGCGGCCGCCTCGGCACTCTCCCGGGCCGGCACCTGCTCCGCCTGCTGCACCCCGGCCTCGACCGTCTCGGCGTGCTTCGGCGCGCCGGCCGGTGCGGTCGCCTTGCGGGACGCCCGGCGACGGCCGCGGCGGGAGGCGGCGGCCTCCGCCTCGGCGGCGCTGCTGTAGAGCTCCTCGTCGGGGGCGAAGGCCGGCTCCGGAAGCGCCGTCGGCGCCGCGGCCTCCGCCGCGACCTCGGCCTCGGTCTCCTCGATCTCGCTCGGCGGGGCCTCGGCGCCCGGCGCCTCGACGACCACCTCGTGCTCGTGGACGTGCTCGGCACCACCGCGGCCGCGCTTCTTGCGCTTGCCGCCGCCACCGCCGCCGACGGCCGCCGGCTGCTCCATGTGCACGATCACACCGCGGCCGTTGCAGTGGACACAGGTCTCGGAGAACGACTCCAGCAGCCCCTGGCCCACCCGCTTGCGGGTCATCTGCACCAGGCCCAGCGAGGTCACCTCGGCCACCTGGTGCTTCGTGCGGTCCCGGCCCAGGCACTCCAGCAGGCGCCGCAGCACCAGGTCGCGGTTGGACTCCAGGACCATGTCGATGAAGTCGATGACGACGATCCCGCCGAGGTCCCGCAGCCGCAGCTGGCGCACGATCTCCTCGGCCGCCTCCAAATTGTTCCTGGTGACGGTCTCCTCGAGGTTGCCGCCCTGGCCGGTGAACTTGCCGGTGTTGACGTCGACCACGACCATCGCCTCGGTCTTGTCGATCACCAGCGAACCGCCGGAGGGCAGCCAGACCTTGCGGTCCAGCGCCTTCATCAGCTGCTCGTCGATCCGGTGCACGGCGAACACGTCGGTCTCGCTGGTCCAGCGCTGCAGCCGGTCCGCCAGGTCGGGCGCGACGTGCGACACATAGCCGTGGACGGTCTCCCACGCCTCGTCGCCGCTCACGATGACCTTGGAGAAGTCCTCGTTGAAGATGTCGCGGACGACGCGGACGGTCATGTCCGGCTCGCCGTAGAGGAGCGTCGGCGCGTTGCCGTTCTTCGCCTTCTTCCGGATCTCCTCCCACTGGGCCTGCAGCCGCTCGACGTCACGGCGCAGCTCGTCCTCGCTGGCGCCCTCCGCGGCGGTGCGCACGATCACACCCGCGTCCTCGGGGACGATCTTCTTCAGGATCGTCTTCAGCCGGGCCCGCTCGGTGTCGGGGAGCTTCCGGCTGATGCCCGTCATCGAGCCCTCGGGCACGTACACCAGGTACCGGCCCGGGAGGGACACCTGGCTGGTGAGCCGGGCTCCCTTGTGGCCGATCGGGTCCTTGGTGACCTGCACCAGGACCGACTGGCCGGACTTCAGCGCGGACTCGATACGGCGCGGGCCGTTGGCGAGACCGAGCGCCTCGAAGTTCACCTCGCCCGCGTACAGGACGGCGTTGCGGCCCTTGCCGATGTCGACGAAGGCGGCCTCCATCGACGGCAGGACGTTCTGCACCTTGCCCAGGTAGACGTTGCCGACGTACGACGTCGACTGCTCCTTGTTGACGTAGTGCTCGACCAGCACGTTGTCCTCGAGGACGCCGATCTGGGTGCGGTCGCCGTGCTGCCGTACGACCATCACGCGCTCGACGGCCTCGCGGCGCGCCAGGAACTCCGCCTCGGTGATGATCGGCACCCGGCGGCGGCCCTGCTCGCGGCCCTCACGGCGGCGCTGCTTCTTCGCCTCCAGCCGGGTCGAGCCCTTGATCGACTGCACCTCGTCCGACGGCTCCGCCTTGGGGCGGGGCTCGCGGATCTTCACCACCGTGCGCTCCGGCTCGTCGGCGCCGGGCTCGGGCTCGGCGGCGTCACCGCTGCGACGGCGCCGGCGACGGCGGCGACGGCTGCTGCTGGTGCCCGCGGCGGACGGAGTGGCGGCGTCCTGATCCTCCTCCTCGTCGCCCTCGGGCTCCGGCTCCTCGTCGGCCCCGGCCTCATGCTCCTCGTCGGTCCCGGCCTCCGCCGCGTCGGCCGACTCGCCACGGCGACGGCGGCGGCCACCGCGGCGGCGACGGCGGGAAGGACGGCCCTCGTACTCGTCGGACTCCTCGGTGTCGTCGGACTCCGGTTCCTCGGACTCCGGCTCCCCGGACTCGACCTCGGCCTCGTCGGCCGGCTCGGTCTGCGTGGTCTCGACGGCGGGCGCGGACTCGCCGCGACGGCGCCGGCGGCGACGCTGGGCGCTCGCGGCGGCCGGGGCCTCGGTCTCCGCTGCCTCATCGGCCTCGCCGGCCGCTTCGCCCTCGTCGGAGGCGGCGGCAGCGGCGGCAGCGGCGGCGGTCTCCGGGGTCTGGAACACCGGCTCGGTGAAGACCGGGGCCTGGAACACCGGGACCGCGGGCCGCCCGGCCCGGCGTCCGCGGGCGGCCGGCCCGGTCCGCTCCCCGCGCTCCTCGCCCCCGTCACGCTCCTCATCGGCGCGCTCGTCCTGCACGGGCTCGGCGGCGGCCCGCTCGGCGGTGGCCCGGCGGCGGGTACGGCCCCGCGCGGCGGCCTTCCCCGCCGCCTCGACCTCGGCCTCGTCGGCGGCGATGCGCGCGACGGTGTCCGCGGGCAGGCTCTCACCCGCCGCGGCCCCGTCCGCGTCGGCCGTCTCCGGCGCACCGGCCGGGGCGGCGGCCCGGCGCGTGGCACGGCGACGCGTGCGGGCGCGCGGCGCCTCCTCCGCCGTCTCCCCCGCGGCCGGTGCGTCCACGGCAGCAGGCTCGCTGGTCCCGGTGGTCCCGGTGGTCTCGTCGGCCGTCTCGGCGGCCTGCGGCGCGCCCGCGGGGGCGGTGGCCCGGCGGCGGGTACGGCGCACGGGCTCCTCGGCGGGCCCGGTTTCCGCGGCGGTCTCGCTCACGGCACCTTCCTCGATGTCTTCGTCGGCGTCTGCGTCGGTGGCGGCGACGGCCGCAGGCGCCGGAGCGGGCGAGGTCGCGGGCGCCTCGGCGGAGGCGGGCTCTGCGGCGGCCTCGGCGGGGTCCGGCGAACCGGCGGGCGCGGTCGCCTTGCGGGTAGCCCGGCGGCGGGTACGCGGCGCGGGCGCCTCGGCGACGTCGTCGGCGACGTCCTCGGTGGCCGGAGCGGGGCTTCCGGCTGCGGTTGCTTCGGCGGATGCCTCGGCGGGGGCGGCCGGCTCCGTCACGGGAGCGCCGGCGGAGGCGGGCTCTGCGGCGGCCTCGGCGGGGTCCGGCGAACCGGCGGACGCGGTCGCCTTACGGGTCGCCCGGCGGCGGGTACGCGGCGCGGGCGCCTCGGCCACGTCCTCTGCGGCCTCCGCGGCCTCCGCGGACGGTATGGCCGCCGAGAGGGTCGCCGTCACATCGGCGACGGTCTCCACCTGCACGGCACCCGCCGGCGGGCCCGCCGGCCGCGAAGCGGCGCGGCGGCGGCGCGGCGGCAGCGTGTCACTCGGGGTGGAGCTGTCGTTCTCTTCGGTGTCCCCGGTCGCACCGGGGTCCTTCGGTTCGAGCATGCGGGCGGTTCTCCCGTCACGCTCCCGGGCGCCGAGCCTCGATCCGGTCCGGTGGCGCGTCCCGCGTGATGAGTGCGGGGCCTCCGTCCGGGGCGCGGGCGCCGCACGGGAGCTGTATGTCTGGCTCGCCGGTTCCGTACGCGTTGTACGCACGGCCTGGCGAAAGTCTCCTGGTCTTTGCGCTGCCCGACCCAGGTGGCTCCCGAGTACGAGGGCGGCGCTACAACGACTGCCCCTACGCGGAACCGGTACCCGCGGGCACCGTCGCGGCGGCTGCGGCGGCCCCTGAGCGATCGGCCGGGGCGGCCGTGACTGCCTCGCGGTCGGGCGCGAGCGGATCGGTCACCGTGCCGGACTCCTCGTCGAAGAGCCCCTGCGCCAGCCTGGTCACCGCTGCGGGGACCGGCGGCGCCAGGTCGGCCACAGCTCGGAGACCGGACAGGACGTCGTCGGGTCGCACGGCAGGTGTCACGTGCCGAACAACCAGCCGCAGTATCGCACAGGGCCCCTCTTCGGGCCTATCAGGCTGTGGACAACTCGCCTGCAGGTCGACCACCGCACCACGGGTGTCGAAGGTCCGCATCCCGTTCTTGGTCTTGCGCCGGACCTCGACGGCGTCCGCCGCGAGGAAGGCGGCGATCGCCTTCTCGGCCTCCTCCACCGGGACACCGCCGAGCCGCAGCTCCCACACGGACGCCGTCAGCCGGTCGGCCAGCCCCGACGTGCGGGCCTCGACGGCGTCGACGACGTCGAGCCCGTCGGGCAGCGACTCGTCGAGGAGCTCACGCAGCTCCGCCGGGTCACGGTGATCGGTCAATGCGATCTCGAGGTACTCGGCCTCGGAGCCCGTACCCGTGGGGGCGGCGTTGGCGTACGACACCTTCGGGTGCGGGGTGAAGCCCGCCGAGTACGCCATCGGCACCTCGGCGCGGCGCAGCGCGCGCTCGAAGGCGCGCTGGAAGTCGCGGTGGCTGGTGAACCGGAGGCGGCCTCGCTTGGTGTAGCGCAGTCGGATGCGCTGCACCGCGGGTGCGGGCGGTGGGCCTTCGGGCTGTCGCTTGCCCAGTGGTTCCTCTCCTCGGTGCGGGGCGGACGCCTTCCTGCGCCGCCCTTCGTGGCCTTCGGACCCCGGGTGCGCGGCCCGCCCGGTCACCCCCGCTCGTGCGGGGAGAACCCGGGCCCGGGCGCCGCGCCGGGGACAGTCGGTGTGTGTTGCGTACCACCCAGGTTACGCGCCCGGGCGGCTGCCGGTTCCACGGCCCGGGGCCCAGGGACGCGGCAGCCCGGCCCGGGGCTCTCCCCGGGCCGGGCTGTCACGGCGGCGCTACTTGACCACGGTCAGCGGCAGCAGCTTCTTGCCGGTGGGGCCGATCTGAATGGCCGTGTCCATCTGAGGACACACCCCGCAGTCGAAGCACGGAGTCCAGCGGCAGTCCTCGACCTCCGTCTCGTCCAGCGCGTCCTGCCAGTCCTCCCAGAGCCAGTCCTTGTCGAGACCGGAGTCCAGGTGGTCCCAGGGCAGGACCTCCTCGTAGGTGCGCTCGCGGGTCGTGTACCAGTCGACGTCCACGCCGAGCCCGGGGAGCGTCTTCCGGGCGCACTCCATCCAGCGGTCGTAGGAGAAGTGCTCGCGCCAGCCGTCGAAGCGGCCGCCGTCCTCGTAGACGGCGCGGATCACGGCGCCGACGCGGCGGTCGCCGCGGGAGAGCAGGCCCTCCACGATGCCGGGCTTGCCGTCGTGGTAGCGGAACCCGATGGAGCGGCCGTACTTCTTGTCGCCGCGGATCTTGTCGCGGAGCTTCTCCAGGCGGGCGTCGGTCTCCTCGGCGGAGAGCTGCGGCGCCCACTGGAAGGGGGTGTGCGGCTTGGGCACGAAGCCGCCGATGGACACCGTGCACCGGATGTCGTTGGAGCCGGAGACCTCGCGGCCCTTGGCGATGACGTTGACCGCCATGTCGCCGATCTGCAGCACGTCCTCGTCCGTCTCGGTGGGCAGGCCGCACATGAAGTAGAGCTTCACCTGGCGCCAGCCGTTGCCGTAGGCGGTGGCGACGGTGCGGATCAGGTCCTCCTCCGACACCATCTTGTTGATGACCTTGCGCATGCGCTCGGAGCCGCCCTCGGGGGCGAAGGTCAGACCCGAGCGGCGGCCGTTGCGGGTCAGCTCGTTGGCCAGGTCGACGTTGAAGGCGTCGACACGGGTCGAGGGGAGGGACAGGCCGATCTTGTCCTCCTCGTACCGGTCCGCGAGGCCCTTGGCGATGTCGCCGATCTCGCTGTGGTCGGCGGAGGACAGCGAGAGCAGGCCGACCTCCTCGAAGCCGGTCGCCTTGAGGCCCTTGTCGACCATCTCGCCGATGCCGGTGATGCTCCGCTCCCGGACGGGTCGCGTGATCATGCCGGCCTGGCAGAAGCGGCAGCCGCGGGTGCAGCCGCGGAAGATCTCGACGGACATCCGCTCGTGCACGGTCTCGGCGAGCGGGACGAGCGGCTGCTTGGGGTAGGGCCATTCGTCCAGGTCCATGACGGTGTGCTTGGACACGCGCCACGGCACGCCGGACCGGTTGGGTACGACGCGGCCGATGCGGCCGTCGGGGAGGTACTCGACGTCGTAGTAGCCGGGGACGTACACCCCGCCCGTCCTGGCCAGCCGGAACAGCAGCTCCTTGCGGCCGCCGGGGCGGCCCTCGGCCTTCCAGGCGCGGATGATGTCGGTGATCTGCAGGACGGCCTGCTCGCCGTCACCGATCACCGCGGCGTCGATGAAGTCCGCGATGGGCTCCGGGTTGAAGGCCGCGTGGCCGCCGGCGAGCACGATCGGGTCGTCGTCGGTGCGGTCCGCGGCCTCCAGCGGGATGCCGGCCAGGTCGAGGGCCGTGAGCATGTTGGTGTAGCCGAGTTCGGTGGAGAAGCTCAGGCCGAGGACGTCGAAGGCCTTCACCGGGCGGTGGCTGTCGACCGTGAACTGCGGGACGCCGTGCTCCCGCATCAGCTCCTCGAGGTCCGGCCAGACGCTGTAGGTCCGCTCGGCGAGGACGCCCTCGCGTTCGTTGAGCACCTCGTAGAGGATCATGACGCCCTGGTTGGGCAGTCCGACCTCGTAGGCGTCCGGGTACATCAGCGCCCAGCGCACGTCGCAGCTCTCCCACGGCTTGACCGTGGAGTTCAGCTCACCACCGACGTACTGGATGGGCTTCTGCACATGCGGGAGCAGAGCTTCGAGCTGTGGGAAGACCGACTCGGCAGACATCAGGAACCTTCGTGGACGGGCAGAGGGAGATTCTCAAGCGTAACCCGATCGTGAGGAGGTCCCGGCCGCCCGGGGCGCGGTCAGCCCCTGAGCGCGGTGCGGAACTCGGGCCGGGAGGCGTCCGCCCAGACGGCGGGCAGATCACGCTCCCGGTCGGCGGCGGTCGCCTGCTCCGATCCGAACAGCAGTCCCCAGGTGAATGCGGACTCGCCGGCCGCGTGGGCCTGGACGGCGAGGTCGCGGAGGGTCTCGCGGGCGACGACGCTGTCCTGGTGGTCGCCGAGGACGGTCTGGACGGCCTTCATGCGCTTGGCGAGCTTCTTGGCGGGCTTGCCGAGTGCGGGGGTGACGGCCTCGGCCGCGTACCGGGCGCGCTTGGCGGCCTTGCGGGCGTCGTGCATGGCCGTGTCGCGGTCGTGGCCGGCGGGGAGGCCGAGGGCGTGCTCGACGCGGCCGGCGAGCCGGTCGTAGTCCTTGAGTACGGCCTTGGGCAGGGCGACCGCGGGCTTCGCGGTTGCTGCGGGGAGCAGCGGCGGCTCGTCGAGGAGCGCGTCGAGGGTGTCGAGGAGGGCGAGGTAGCGCCCGGTGTCGAGCACCGCGACGGAGCGGCGGCGCGCGTCGGCGCGGTGCGCGGTGGCCCAGATCCGGAGCCTGCCTCGGACGGGGCCGAGCTGGAGCCGGCGTGGCAGGGCGTCGAGGCGGGCGCGCAGCCGTTCGGACATCACTTCCTGGTCGCGAGCCGCGCCCAGTTCGCCCGCCAGCCATTTCAGCTCTTCGCCGACCGGGGCGGTGGCCTTCGGGTCGATGATCTTCCGGAACGTCTTGAAGGCGCTGCGCATACGGCGGGTGGCGACCCGCATCTGGTGGACCGCGTCGGGGAGGTCGCGGCGTACGGCCGGGTCGAGGGCGACCAGGGCGTCCCGCTGCTCGCGCAGGTAGGCGAGGACGTGTTCGCCCGCGTGCGTGGGCTTCAGCCGTGCCCCCCGGGGGCGGACGCTCTTGGCGGCCTCGGGGGCCTTGGGGGCGCGTACGGCGCCGGCCGGGGCGAAGGCGTCGGCGTGCCGCGAGGAGCCCTGTTCGTCGGCCGGTGCGGGGGCGGAGGGCGTGCGGTCCTCCACGGCGGAGGTGGCGCGGCCGGTGGCGGCGGCCGCCTTCCGGGCCGCGGCGGCCGCGGCGACTGGGGCGACTGGGGCGGCCGCGGCGACTGGGGTGGTTGGGGCGGCTGCGGCGGTGCTCGCGGCCGGGCCGGGTGCGGTCTCCGCAAGGGCCCTGGCGAGCTTGGACGGGGAGGACGCGGGCGTGATGCCGGCCTTGCGGAGCCGCTTCTCCACGCGGTCCAGCAGGGCGGGGTCGGCGCCGTCGGCCAGCTCGACCTCGATCTCGGTCCACTCCGCCGTGCCGTCGCCGGGTGCCAGGCGTTCGGCGTGCACGGTGTCGCGGGAGAGCTCGGCGAGGAGCCGGCCGCGCTCGTCGACGAGGTGGTGCACCTCGCGGTCGGAGCGGAGGCGGACGACGGCCGTCAGGGGGGTGGCCCGGGTGCGGGAGCGGACGAGTCCGGCGAGGGGGCGGGGGACCGTGTCCGCCAGGGGGGCGTGGATCTCCTCGCGGATGCCGGTGGCGACGGGGAACTTCAGGTGCCAGCCCTCGTCGGTGCCGCCGGTGCGGCGGCGCAGCGTGATGCCGTCGGCGGCGAGGCGCAGGCCGGGGGTGTCGTAGTAGTCCGCGTCGAGCCCGGCCACGCCCTTCGCGACGACATCCGCGATCCCGGCCGCGCCGGTGAGGTCCGGGATCTGTGTGTCGGGTGTGGCTTCGTACTTCCGCTCGATCTCTCGCTTCGTCTCCGCCATGAACTGAATCTATCCGCCCGGTGTTGTTCTAAGCGGTCGCGGCGAAGTCCGGAGCTGATCCTTTGGCCGGGTTTCGACCGCGTCCGGCACCGGCGGGGCGGGAGCGCGGTCCGCCGGGTCCGCCCGGTCGGCCCGGAGCGTGGGTCGTGGGTCGTGGCGTACGGCCGCCCGGTCGTCGCGGGTCGTGGGTCGTGGCGTACGGCCAGCCCGGCCCGGGCGGGAGGAGGACCGGGTCAGGCGGACATCGGGCGCTGCACCTTGATGGACTGCAGCAGTCCGACGGCCACCCACACGGCGAACATCGACGAGCCGCCGTAGGAGACGAACGGCAGCGGCAGTCCGGCGACGGGCATGATGCCGAGGGTCATCCCGATGTTCTCGAAGGACTGGAACGCGAACCAGGCGATGATCCCGGCGGCGACGATGGTGCCGTACAGCTCGGTGGTGTCGCGGGCGATGCGGCAGGCGCGCCACAGGACGACGCCGAGCAGGACGATGATGAGCCCCGCTCCGACGAAGCCGAGCTCCTCACCGGCGACGGTGAACACGAAGTCGGTCTGCTGTTCGGGTACGAACTGGCCGGTGGTCTGGGAGCCCTTGAACAGGCCGGTGCCGAGCAGCCCGCCGGAGCCGATGGCGATGCGTGCCTGGTTGGTGTTGTAGCCGACGCCGGCCGGGTCGAGTTCGGGGTTGGCGAACGCGGCGAAGCGGTTGATCTGGTACTCGTCCAGCAGGCCGAGGACGGTGACCAGTACGGCGCCGCCGATGCCGGCGCCGATCAGCCCGAAGATCCAGCGGTTGGAGGCGCCAGAGGCGAGCAGGACGCCCAGGACGATCACCACCATCACCATCACCGAGCCGAGGTCCGGCATCAGCATCACGATGATCATGGGCAGGACCGCCAGGCCCAGCGACTTCGCGACGGTGCGGTGGTCGGGATGGAGCTGGTCGCCGGCGTCGACCTGGGTCGCCAGCAGCATCGCCATGCCCAGGATGATCGTGATCTTCACGAACTCGGAGGGCTGGAGGGAGAAGCCGCCGCCGAGCACGATCCAGGCGTGGGCGCCGTTGATGGTCGCGCCGAGCGGGGTGAGCACCAGGGCGACCAGCACCAGGGAGATGCCGTACAGCACGGGCACGGCGCCGCGCAGGGTGCGGTGCCCGAGCCAGACGGTGCCGACCATCAGGGCGAGCCCGATGCCGGTGTTGAGCAGGTGGCGCAGGAAGAAGTAGTACGGGTCGCCGTCGTTGAGCTCGGTGCGGTTGCGGGTCGCGGACCAGACGAGCAGGGAGCCGAGCAGCGACAGGGTGAGTGCGGAGGCGAGCATCGGCCAGTCGAGCCGGCGGATTATCGAGTCGCGGGCGAGGAGCTTGGCGAGGCCGCCGCGCTCCGGCGCGTACCGCGAGACCGAGAAGCCGTGGGGTCCGGCCATCGTTCAGTCCCTCCGTCCGGTGGCCGGGGGCGGGCCGGCGAGGGAGGTGTCCTCCTCCGGCTCGGGCTTGGCCGGCGCATAGGGCGTGATCTTCGGTGCGTCGATGGAACCGTCGGGCTGGATCTTCGGCAGCGTCTTCTGGGGCTGGGGCAGCAGGGCCTTCTTGAGGTCCTGGTTGCCCTCCATGTCCAGTCCGTAGAGCGCGTTGTAGATGTTGCGCACGGCGGGCCCGGAGGCACCGGAGCCGGTACCGCCCTGGGAGATGGTCATGACGATGGAGTAGTCCTTGGTGTACGTGGCGAACCAGGACGTCGTCTGCTTGCCGTGGACCTCGGCGGTACCGGTCTTGGCGTGCATCGGGATCTTGTCCTGCGGCCAGCCGCCGAACCGCCAGGCGGCGGTGCCGCGGGTGGCGACGCCCGCGAGGGCCTCGTTCATCAGCTTGCGCGTCTCGGCGTTCATCGGGAGCTTGCCGTGGGACTTGGGCCGGATCTCGCGGATGCTCTTGCCGTCGGCGCTGACGACCGCCTTGCCGACGGTGGGGTTCCACATGGTGCCGCCGTTGGAGATCGCCGCGTAGATGGTCGCCATCTGGATCGGGGTGACCAGCGTGTCGCCCTGGCCGATGGAGTAGTTGACGGAGTCACCGGCGCGCATCAGATTGCCTTCCAGGCAGTTCTCGTACGAGAGCTGCTGGATGTAGTCGCCGCCCTTCTTGCCGATCTTGCACCAGTAGTCCTTGTTGGCCTCCCAGAAGTTCTGCTTCCAGCGGCGGTCGGGGACCCGGCCGGTGACCTCGTTGGGCAGGTCGATGCCGGTCTCGGCGCCGAGGCCGAACTGGTGGGCGGTCTTGTAGAACCAGTCCGCCGGGTCCTTCTTCGGCTTGAGGCCGCCGTCCTTCTTCCACTGCTGGTGGGCGAGGGCGTAGTAGACGGTGTCGCAGGAGACCTCGAGGGCCTGGCCGAGGGTGATGCTGCCGTGGCCCTGGGACTCGAAGTTCTTGAAGACCTGGTTGCCGATGGAGTACGAGCTGGGGCAGGGGTAGCGGCCGTTGAAGTCGTAGCCGGCGTTGACCGCGGCGGTGGTCGGGATGACCTTGAAGATGGAGCCGGGTGCCGCCTGGCCCTGGATGGCGCGGTTGAGCAGCGGGAAGTTGGACTTCTTGCCGGTGAGGCGCGCGTAGTCCTTGGCCGAGATGCCGCCGACCCAGGCGTTCGGGTCGTAGGTGGGCAGCGACGCCATCGCGACGACCCGGCCGGTCTTGGCCTCCATCACGACGACGGCGCCCGAGTCGGCCTTGTAGTTGGTGTTGGTGTTGTCGTCGAAGACCTTGCGGGCCTCCTTCATGGCGTTGTCGAGCTCCCACTCGGCGACCGCCTGGACGCGGGCGTCGATGGAGGTGACGACGTTGGCGCCGGGCTCGGCCTTGTCCGCCTGGGCCAGGCCGATGACCCGGCCGAGCTTGTCCACCTCGTAGCGGGTGACGCCCGCCTTGCCGCGCAGGTCCTTGTCGTACGTGCGCTCGAGTCCGGAGCGGCCGACCTGGTCGGAACGCAGGAACGGCGAGTCGGTGTCCTTGGCCTTCTCGATCTCCTCGTCGGTGACGGGCGAGAGGTAGCCGAGGACCTGCGCGGTGTTGGCCTTGCCCGGGGCGGCGTAGCGGCGTACGGCCATCGGCTCGGCGGTGATGCCGGGGAAGTCCTCGGCGCGTTCGCGGATCTGCAGGGCCTGCTGGGTGGTGGCCTCGTCGGTGACGGGGATGGGCTGGTACGGGGAGCCGTTCCAGCAGGGCTGGGGGGTCTTGGAGTCACAGAGCCGGACCTTGTCCATGACGTCCTTCGGCTTCATGCCGAGGACGCCCGCGAGCCGGGTGAGCACCCCCTTGCCGTCGTCCTTCATCTTCATCAGGTCGGTGCGGGACGCGGAGACGACGAGCCGGGTCTCGTTGTCCGCCAGGGGCACGCCCCTGGCGTCCAGGATCGAGCCGCGCACGGCGGGCTGGACGACCTGCTGGACGTGGTTGCCCTTGGCCTCGTTCGTGTACTCGTCGCCGTTGCGGATCTGGAGGTACCAGAGGCGCCCGCCGAGGGTGGCGAAGAGGGAGAAGACGAGGACCTGGATCACGACGAGCCGGATCTGGACGCGCGGGGTCCGCCCGGTCTCGGGAATGTTGCTCACGCTGCCGATACCCCCTCGGTCACAGTCGCTTGACTCCGCGGATGCGGCCGGCGCGGGAGGCCCGCGTCCTGGCCGCCTTGATCCGCAGCCCGCCGCGCTGGCGGCCGATGCTCAGTCCGGTGCCGGAGGTGGCCCAGCCGCTGGAGACGTCGGCGGCGCCGGCCTGGGGCTCGGCCAGCGGATCGTTCTCGGCGCGTCTGGCCAGAGCCATGATCAGCGGCACGGTGAACGGGGCGAGGAGCAGGTCGTACAGGGCGGCCGTGAACAGCAGCGAGCCGAGGCCGACGTGGCGTGCGGCGGTGTCGCCGACGAGCGCGCCGACGCCCGCGTACAGCAGGGTCGAGCCGACGGCCGCCGCCACGACCACCACCATCGGGCCGGTGGCGGAGGTCAGCCGGCCGTTCTCGGGCCGGGCGAGTCCGACGAGGTAGCCGATGACGCACAGCACGAGGGCGTAGCGGCCGACGGCGTGGTCGGCGGGCGGGGCGAGGTCGGCGAGAAGTCCCGCGCCGAAGCCGATGAGGGCGCCGCTGGTGTGGCCGTAGACCAGCGCGAGGGCCACGACGGTGAGCAGGAGCAGGTCCGGCACGGCTCCGGGAAGCTGGAGCCGGGCGAGGACGGTGACCTGGACGACGAGCGCGACCACGACGAGCGTCGTGGAGAGGAGCATCCGGTTGAAGCGCATGGTGTTCAGCTCCTCCTGCTACTCGTCGTCGCGGCCGGTGACGGCCGCGGTGCTGTTCGCCCGCGGGGTCTGCCCGCCCGGGTCCCGGTCCTGCTCCTGCTGCTGCTCCTGGTCCTGGTCCAGCTCGTCCGGTGCGCCGGTCTGAGCCCGGACGCCGCCGTCCGCGGAGGGGGTGACGGTGACCGTCACCGTCGGCGTGGGCGTCGGCTTGGGCCTGGGAGGCAGCACCGCGTCACGCGGGTCGGTGCGGGGCGCCTGGACGACGACCCCGACGATGTCCAGCTTGGTGAAGGCGGCGTACGGCCGTACGAAGACGTTGCGGGTCAGCGCGCCGCCGGACGGGTCGACGCGGATGACCTCGCCGACCGGCACGCCGGGTACGAACGGCTTGTCGGCCTGCGAGCCGAAGGTGACCAGCCGGTCCCCCTTGCGCACCTTCGCCTTGCCGTTGAGGAGCTGCACGGACAGGGGCCGGTCGCCCTGGCCGGTGGCGAAGCCCAGTTCGTCGGTCCGCTCCATGCGGGTGCCGACCGTGAAGTCCGGGTCGTTGGCGAGGAGCACGGTCGCGGTGTCGGGGCCGACGGTGGTCACCCGGCCGACGAGGCCGTCGCCGTTGAGCACGGTCATGTCGCGCCGGATGCCGTCGACGGAGCCGGCGTCGATGGTGACCGTCCAGGAGAAGCCCTGGGCGGCTCCTATGGCGATGACCTCGGCGCCCTTGATGCCGTACTGGCCGCTGGCCGCCTTCTTCAGCATGCTGTCGAGCTGGCGGATCCTGCTGCGGTTGCGGTCGTCGCTGCCGAGTCTCGCCTTGAGGGCGGCGTTCTCGCGTTCGAGGACGGCGATGCGGTCGTGCCGCTCGCCCGAGTCGCGGATCGCCCCTATGGCGTTGCCGACCGGATCGACGGCGGAGGCCACGCCGTTCTCGACCGGCCCGAAGACGGTGGCCGCCGCCTGCCGGGCGCCGTCGACCGGTGACTCCTCGCCGCCGCGGATGTCCACCGTGATCAGTGCGAACGCGATGGCGATCAGCAGGACCAGGAGCAGCCGGCTCTCTTTCGTGTCCCTCACGTGCGGCGGCCGTGCCTTCCTCGTCGGAATGTGGATGCCGAGCTCTGTGGTGCGTGGTGATGCGTGCTGTGTCTTCGGGCGTGCTGTGTCTGCTGGGTTACGTGCTGGGTCCGTCGTGCCTGTGCTGTTGTACGAACGACCGGCCGAACGGGGCCGAAGGGCACCCGGACGGCCGATCGCGGCCCCGCGCTAGCGGCGGGGCTGGGCGTCCAGCACCTGCTGGAGCGCCTCGAACTCCTCGACGCACTTGCCCGAGCCGAGCGCCACCGAGTCCAGCGGGTCCTCGGCGATATGGATGGGCATGCCCGTCTCGCTGCGGAGCCGCTCGTCGAGCCCGCGCAGCAGCGCGCCGCCGCCGGTGAGGACGATGCCGCGGTCCATGACGTCGCCGGACAGCTCCGGCGGGCACTTGTCCAGGGTGGTCTTCACCGCGTCGACGATCGCGTTGACCGGCTCCTCGATGGCCTTGCGGACCTCGGCGGCGGAGATGACCACGGTCTTGGGCAGCCCGGAGACCAGGTCGCGCCCGCGGATCTCGGTGTGCTCGTCCTTGTCCAGGTCGAACGCCGAGCCGATGGTGATCTTGATGCTCTCCGCGGTCCGCTCGCCGAGGAGGAGGCTGTACTCCTTCTTGACGTGCTGGATGATCGCGTTGTCCAGCTCGTCACCGGCCACCCGGATGGACTGTGCCGTGACGATTCCTCCGAGGGAGATCACGGCGACCTCGGTGGTGCCGCCGCCGATGTCCACCACCATGTTGCCGGTGGCCTCGTGGACCGGGAGGCCCGCTCCGATGGCGGCCGCCATCGGCTCCTCGATGATGTGCACCTGCCGGGCGCCGGCCTGGGTGGACGCCTCGATGACCGCCCGGCGCTCGACCCCGGTGATACCGGAGGGCACGCAGACGACGATGCGGGGCCGGGCCGCCCACCGGCGCTTGTGGATCTTGAGGATGAAGTAGCGGAGCATCCGCTCGGTGATCTCGAAGTCGGCGATCACGCCGTCCTTCAGCGGGCGCACCGCGACGATGTTCCCGGGCGTGCGGCCGATCATCTTCTTCGCCTCGGCCCCCACCGCGAGGATGCCGCCGGTGTTGGTGTTGATGGCGACCACCGACGGCTCGTTGAGGACGATCCCCCGACCCCTGACGTACACCAGCGTGTTGGCGGTCCCGAGGTCGACAGCCATGTCACGGCCGATGAACGACATAGAGTTCCCCTTGTGTCCCATGAGGATGCGTCGGGCCTTCCCAAATCGAGCTTTGACGGCTTTTCAGGCAGGCGAGGAGGGTGATGCGCGAGTGCTACGGCGTGAAGGCTTCCATCGTAGTGCCGCCTGCGGCGACTCCGCGCGCTGGGCCCCGCCTCAATAAGGGTGACGACGAGTCGGAGCGATGCGTTCCCGGTATCGGGCCGCCTATGCCGGGGGGCGACCGAAATTCCTTCGGTCGCCCCAGGGGCCGAGCGCTGTACGGCTGACTGCCGGTCAGTGTCCCCGGCGGGGAACCGGCGGGGACGGGCTTCTCAACGCCCCGGGAAGAAGATCTTCAGCTCCCGGGCCGCGGACTCCTCCGAGTCCGAGGCGTGGATCAGGTTCTCCCGGACGATCGTGCCGTAGTCGCCGCGGATGGAACCCGGCGCGGCCGCGATCGGGTCGGTCGGGCCGGCCAGGGCGCGCACCCCCTCGATGACCCGCTCGCCCTCCACGACGAGGGCGACGACGGGCCCGGAGGACATGAAGGCGACCAGCGGCTCGTAGAACGGCTTGCCCCGGTGCTCGCCGTAGTGCTGCTCCAGGGTGTCCTGGTCCAGTTCGCGCAGCTCCAGCGCGGTGATCCGCCAGCCCGCCTTGCGCTCGATGCGGCCGATGATCTCGCCGATCAGGCCGCGGCGTACGGCGTCGGGCTTGAGCAGGACGAGCGTGCGCTGGCTCACAAAGGGCTCCTTCGAGTGCGGGTCCCGGGAGTTCCTGGATGGGGGAGTCCGCAGGATGAACGGTCTGAACGGTCTTGCCGGTGCTCAGAGGCTACAGGGCTCCCGCCGGCACCCGTCACGCAGCGTCAGGCTCTGCGGTACCCGCCGCGGACTGCTGCTCCGCCCAGCGGGCCTTGGCCTCGTCGACCTTGCGGCCGTAGTGCACCGAGGCCCACCACAGGCCCGCGAACACGGCCCCGAGGGCGAACATCGTCGGGACCACGAAGCCGCTCGCGATCAGGCCGATCTGCAGCGCCCAGCCGAGCGGCACCCCGCCGGGCCGGGTGACCATCCCGCACAGCACCAGCGACAGCAGCATCGCGACCCCGCTCACCGTCCACACGGTGGCCGCGGACAGATCCGGGTCCTTCATCGCCACCAGGCCGGCGAAGCCGATCACGAAGAACTCGCCGATCAGCGTCGACGCGCAGAGGGTACGCATGGACTCAGTCCCTTCCCAGCAGCAGCCGGGCCTCGCCGACCGTGATGACGGAGCCGGTCACCAGGACGCCCGCGCCCGAGTACTCGGCCTCCTCCTCGGCGAGCGTGATCGCCGCTTCCAGCGCGTCGTCCAGCCGCGGCTCCACGACCACCCGCTCGTCCCCGAACACCTCCACGGCGATCGCCGCGAGCTCGTCGGCGTCCATCGCCCGGTGGCTGGAGTTCTGCGTGACGACGATCTCGGTGAAGATCGGCTCGAAGGCCTCCAGGACCGCCTTCACGTCCTTGTCGGCGCTCGCGCCGACGACTCCGACCAGCCGCGAGAAGCCGAACGACTCGGTGACGGCCTCCGCGGCCGCACGGGCTCCGGCCGGGTTGTGCGCGGCGTCCAGCACGACGGTCGGGCTGCGGCGCACGACCTCCAGCCGGCCCGGCGACACCACCGAGGCGAACGCGGAGCGGACCGTCTCGGCGTCCAGCGTCCGCGCGTGCTCCGCACCGATGCCGAAGAACGCCTCGACCGCAGCCAGCGCCACCGCCGCGTTGTGCGCCTGGTGGGCGCCGTGCAGCGGCAGGAAGATCTCCTCGTACTCGCCGCCGAGACCGCGCAGCGTCAGCAGCTGCCCGCCCACGGCGACCTCCCGCGACGCGACGCCGAACTCCATTCCCTCACGGGCCACCGTCGCGTCCACCTCGACGGCCCGCTTCAGCATCACCTGCGCGGCGTCCACGGGCTGCTGCGCCAGGATCACCGTCGCGCCCTGCTTGATGATCCCGGCCTTCTCGCCGGCGATCTCGGCCGCGGTGCTGCCCAGCCGGTCGGTGTGGTCCAGGTCGATGGGGGTGACCACCGCGACCGAGCCGTCGATGACGTTGGTCGCGTCCCAGCTGCCGCCCATGCCGACCTCGACGACGGCCACGTCGACCGGTGCGTCGGCGAACGCCGCGTAGGCCATCCCGGTGAGCACCTCGAAGAAGGAGAGCCGGTACTCCTGGGCGGTGTCGACCATGTCCACGTACGGCTTGACGTCCTGGTAGGTGGCGATGAACCGCTCGGGGTCGATCGGGGCGCCGTCCAGGCTGATCCGCTCGGTGACCGACTGCACGTGGGGCGAGGTGTACCGGCCGGTGCGCAGCTCGAAGGCGCCCAGCAGCGCCTCGATCATGCGGGCGGTGGAGGTCTTGCCGTTGGTGCCCGTGATGTGGATCGACGGGTAGGCGCGCTGGGGCTCCCCCAGCACGTCCATCAGCGCGGCGATCCGGCTGACCGACGGCTCCAGCTTGGTCTCGCCCCAGCGGCCGGCGAGCTCCTGCTCGACCTCGCGGAGCGCCTTGTCCACCTCCGGGTCGGCGGGCCGCCCCGGGACCTGGTCGCCCTGCGGCGCCCCGGCCTGGGTGCGCAGCGTACGGCTCCCGGCCTCGATCACCGCCAGATCGGGGTCGCGGTCGGTCTCGGCGTCGACGATCGCGTCGAACTCGTCGCCGGTTGCGTCGAAGGGCTCTGGCTGCTGGTCGCTCACGCCTGACAGTCTACGGAGCGCCGCCGGCACCCGGACCGAGGCCCGGCCCGTGCCTGGGCCGGGCCTACCCGATGCCACCGGGCGCCCGCGGGCGGGGGCGCCCGCACACGGTGCGCGCCGGGCCGCGCTCCCGCCGCCCGCCCCGGCGACCGGCGGCTCCACGGCGTGCGATGCCGAGGCCCCCGGGTCCGGACTCGCCGGACTCCGGGGGCCTCGCGCGCGGCGGCGGGTGCCGCGGATCAGCCCTGCGGCAGGTTCGCCAGCTGGACACCGATGCGCTCGATGTCCTCCTCGGCCTTGGCGAGCCGTCCGCGGATCTTGTCCACGACGTTGTCGGGCGCCTTGGCGAGGAACGCCTCGTTGCCGAGCTTCGCCGTCGCCTGGGCCTTCTCCTTCTCGGCGGCCGCGAGGTCCTTCGCGAGGCGCTTGCGCTCCGCGTCCACGTCGATCGCGCCGGAGAGGTCCAGCGCGACCTCGGCGCCCGCGACCGGGAGCGTGGCCGTGGCGCGGAAGGAGTCGCCCTCCGGCTGCAGCCGGAGCAGCTGCCGGATCGCGCTCTCGTGGGGGGCGAGGTCCGTGCCGTCGAGCGTCAGCCGGGCCGGGACCTTCTGGCCGGGCTGCAGTCCCTGGTCGGAGCGGAACCGCCGGACCTCGGTGACGACGCGCTGGACGAGCTCGATCTCCCGCTCGGCCGCGGCGTCGCGGAAACCGCCCGGGGCGTCGGCTCCGGGAACGGCCACCGCCTCGGGCCAGTCGGCGACGACGACCGACTCGCCGCCCGTGAGGGTGGTCCACAGCGTCTCGGTGACGAACGGGACCACCGGGTGCAGCAGGCGCAGCGTGACGTCGAGGACCTCGCCGAGCACGCGGGCGGAGACCTTCGCGGGCTCGCCGCCGGCCATGAACGTGGTCTTGGAGAGCTCGACGTACCAGTCGAAGACCTCGTCCCAGGCGAAGTGGAAGAGGGTGTCCGACAGCTTCGCGAACTGGTAGTCCTCGTAGTACGCGTCGACCTCGGCGACCACCGCGTTCAGCCGCGAGAGGATCCAGCGGTCGGTCGCCGACATCCGCTCGTGCGGCGGCATCGGGCCCTCGACCGTGGCGCCGTTCATCAGCGCGAAGCGGGTCGCGTTCCAGATCTTGTTGGCGAAGTTGCGCGAGCCCTGGACCCAGTCCTCGCCGATGGGGACGTCGACACCGGGGTTGGCACCGCGGGCGAGGGTGAAGCGCAGCGCGTCGGAGCCGTACTTGTCCATCCAGTCCAGCGGGTTGACCGCGTTGCCGAAGGACTTCGACATCTTCTTGCCGAACTGGTCGCGGACCATGCCGTGCAGGGCGATGGTGTGGAACGGCGGGGTGCCGTCCATCGCGTACAGGCCGAACATCATCATCCGGGCGACCCAGAAGAACAGGATGTCGTAGCCGGTGACCAGGACGGAGTTCGGATAGAACTTCGCGAGGCTCTCGGTCCGCTCCGGCCAGCCCAGCGTGGAGAAGGGCCACAGGCCGGACGAGAACCAGGTGTCCAGGACGTCGGTCTCCTGGTGCCAGCCCTCGCCGGACGGCGGCTCCTCGTCGGGGCCGACGCAGACGACCTCGCCGTCCGGGCCGTACCAGACCGGGATGCGGTGGCCCCACCACAGCTGACGCGAGATGCACCAGTCGTGGAGGTTGTCGACCCAGTCGAAGTACCGCTTCTCCATCTCCTGCGGGTGGATCTTGACCCTGCCGTCGCGGACCGCGTCACCGGCGGCCTTCGCCAGCGGGCCGACCTTGACCCACCACTGCATGGACAGCCGCGGCTCGATGGTGGTCTTGCAACGCGAGCAGTGGCCGACGGAGTGGACGTACGGGCGCTTCTCGGCGACGATCCGGCCTTCGGCGCGGAGCGCGGCGACGATGGCGGAGCGGGCCTCCAGGCGGTCCAGGCCCTGGAACGGGCCGTGCGCGGTGATGACCGCGCGCTCGTCCATGACGGCGAGGTTCGGCAGCCCGTGGCGGCGGCCGATCTCGAAGTCGTTCGGATCGTGGGCGGGCGTCACCTTGACGGCGCCCGTGCCGAACTCCGGGTCGACGTGCTCGTCGGCGACGACCGGGATGCGGCGGCCGGTGAGCGGCAGTTCGATCTCGCGGCCGACGAGGTGCCGGTAGCGCTCGTCCTCGGGGTGGACGGCGACCGCGGTGTCACCGAGCATCGTCTCGGCGCGGGTGGTCGCGACGACGATCGCCTCGTCGCCCTCGCCGTACCGGATCGAGACCAGCTCGCCGTCGTCGTCCTGGTACTCGACCTCGATGTCGGAGATGGCCGTCAGACAGCGCGGGCACCAGTTGATGATGCGCTCGGCGCGGTAGATCAGCTCGTCCTCGTAGAGCCGTTTGAAGATGGTCTGGACGGCCTTGGACAGGCCCTCGTCCATGGTGAAGCGCTCACGGGACCAGGCGACGCCGTCGCCGAGGCGCCTCATCTGGCCGGAGATCTGCCCGCCGGACTCGGCCTTCCACTGCCAGACGCGCTCGATGAACGCCTCGCGGCCGAGGTCGTGGCGGGACTTGCCCTCCTTGGCGAGCTCGCGCTCGACGACGTTCTGCGTGGCGATGCCCGCGTGGTCCATGCCGGGCTGCCACAGCGTCTCGTGGCCCTGCATCCGCTTGCGGCGGGTGAGGGCGTCGATCAGCGTGTGCTCGAAGGCGTGGCCCAGGTGGAGGCTGCCGGTGACGTTCGGCGGCGGGATGACGACCGTGTACGCGGGCTTGTCGCTCTTCGCGTCCGCCTCGAAGTAACCGCGCTCTACCCAGCGCTCGTACAGCTTCCCCTCCACCTCGGCCGGCGCGTACTGGGTCGGCAGTTCGGGGGTGCTGGCTGGCTGCTGCTGAGTGTTCTCGGTCACGGGCCACAGTTTAGAGGGGTCACGGTCCCGTTCTGAAACGGGAATGTTCCGTAACGGTGTGGGGCCCGGTGGCCTCGGGGGCGGAGCACTTCCGCCAGGATGTCGGGAGCGCACGAGCATCTGGAGGGGGAACCCAGGAATGAGCCACAACCAGCCGGGCCCGTACGGCGGTCAGCCCCAGCAGCCCGGACCGTACGGCGGGCCGGGCCCCTACGGCCCGCCGCCGCCCCAGGGGCCGGGGGGAGCGCCGCAGCCGGGCTACGGGCACCCCCAGCAGCCTCCGCAGGGCTTCCCCCCGCAGCAGCCCGGTTACGGCCACCCGCAGGCCCAGCAGCCGGGACCGTACGGCCCGCAGGTGCAGCAGCCGGGACCGTACGGCCCGCAGCCGCCGTACGGGGCGGGCCCGGGCGCCTACCCGCCCCCGCCGCCGTCGCGGCCGGGTGGCAGGAGGACCGCCCTGGTCGTCGGCGGCGCGGTCGTCGCCCTCGCGGTGGTCGCGGGCGCCGCGTGGTGGTTCACGTCCGGCGGAGCGGGCTCCGGCGTCGCGGCGGACACGAAGGGCTACAAGCTGACGCCGGCGGCGTCGGCGGGCGAGTTCAAGAAGGACAAGGACAACCCGGAGTCGCTCTCCGCGAAGGAGAAGTCGGAGGCCGAGACCCTCCTCGGCATCAAGGACCCCCGGCAGGCGGGCGCCGGCTACAAGGCGGGTGACCCCGGGCAGCCCCTGGCGGGCAAGGCGCTGAGTCTGACCGGTCTGTGGGGCGAGATCGACGACCCGGAGAAGGCGCTCGACGGCTGGTTCCGCAAGCTGGAGGAGAGCGACGGGAACGCCTCGGACGATGTGAAGGTCGAATTCGTCGGCGAGCCCTCCGACGTGGAACCCGACGGGTTCGACGGCGCCCTCATGAAGTGCCGGACCGCCAGGCTCACCCCCACCGGCGACGCCTCGTCGGCGGGCCTGGGCGCGAAGACGTTCGAGGTACCCATGTGCGCATGGGCCGACTTCAGCACCATCGCCGGAGTGAACGTCGTCGATCTGTCGCAGATCCTGGGAGGCGGGGGCAAGGCGGTGCCTCAGAACGAGGTCGCCGACCTGACGGCGAAGCTCTACAACACCTCGCGCACGAAGGTCTGAGCACGGCCCAGCCCCCGCCTTTCCCGGCACTCCCCGTGCTCCCGGCGGGAAGCCGGGTCACGCACCCCCCTCGGCGGCTGCCGTTCCGCGCCGCAGGGGGCGAGACACCACAAGGGGGCGGGGGCCGGTTCGGTGAACCGGCCCCCGCCCCCTGCGTACCGTGCTACGCGCTCTTCTCGTGACGGCCGTCGTTCTTCACGATCCGCGGTACCAGCGTCGGGTTGACGTTGTTGTGGACGACGTCCGCCGTGATGACGACACGGGCGACGTCCTTGCGGGACGGCACCTCGTACATCACCGACATCAGGACCTCCTCCATGATGGCGCGCAGACCGCGCGCGCCCGTACCGCGCAGGATGGCCTGGTCGGCGATGGCCTCGAGGGCCGGGCGGTCGAAGTCCAGCTCCACGCCGTCGAGTTCGAAGAGGCGCTGGTACTGCTTCACCAGCGCGTTGCGCGGCTCGACCAGGATCTTCAGCAGGGCCTCGCGGTCCAGGTTGTGGACCGAGGTGATGACCGGCAGGCGGCCGATGAACTCGGGAATCATCCCGAACTTCACCAGGTCCTCCGGCATGACCTCCTGGAACTGGTCGCTGGCGTCGATCTCGCGCTTGGAGCGGATCGTCGCACCGAACCCGATGCCCTTGGCACCGGCGCGGGACTCGATGATCTTCTCCAGCCCGGCGAACGCACCGCCCACGATGAACAGCACGTTGGTGGTGTCGATCTGGATGAACTCCTGGTGCGGGTGCTTCCGTCCGCCCTGCGGCGGGACGGAGGCCGTGGTGCCCTCCAGGATCTTCAGCAGGGCCTGCTGGACCCCCTCGCCCGACACGTCCCGGGTGATCGACGGATTTTCGCTCTTTCGGGCGACCTTGTCGATCTCGTCGATGTAGATGATCCCGGTCTCGGCCTTCTTGACGTCGTAGTCAGCCGCCTGGATCAGCTTCAGCAGGATGTTCTCGACGTCCTCGCCCACGTACCCGGCCTCGGTCAGCGCCGTGGCGTCGGCGATGGCGAACGGCACGTTGAGCATCCGCGCCAGGGTCTGGGCGAGCAGCGTCTTGCCCGAGCCCGTGGGGCCCAGCAGCAGGATGTTGGACTTCGCGAGTTCGATGGCGTCGTCCCGGCCCTGGCCGTTCTCGCCGGCCTGGACGCGCTTGTAATGGTTGTACACCGCGACCGAGAGGGCCTTCTTCGCGGGCTCCTGCCCGACGACGTACCCCTCGAGGAACTCGTAGATCTCGCGCGGCTTGGGAAGTTCCTCCCACCGCACCTCGGAGGTCTCGGCGAGCTCCTCCTCGATGATCTCGTTGCAGAGGTCGATGCACTCGTCGCAGATGTACACCCCGGGGCCTGCGATGAGCTTCTTCACCTGCTTCTGGCTCTTTCCGCAGAACGAGCACTTGAGCAGGTCGCCGCCATCACCGATGCGTGCCACGAGGTGCTTCCCCTTCGCCTGGGAGCGCTTGGTTCAGCGGCTCCTGGTGCCTCATATCCGACGGTACCTTGCCGGGCCCCCGGTTCGGGCCCCCCTTGGCGCGGTTCACATTGACGTGTACCGCGCCAAGGGCAGGTCGAACGTCAGGCGGCCGCTGCGGCCGCGCTCTTGCGGGTCGACACGATCTGGTCGACCAGGCCGTACGCGAGCGCGTCCTCGGCGGTGAGGATCTTGTCGCGCTCGATGTCCTCGCGGACCTTCTCGATCGGCGTGGAGGAGTGCTTGGCCAGCATCTCCTCGAGCTGCTCGCGCATCCGCAGGATCTCGTTGGCCGCGATCTCCAGGTCCGAGAGCTGCTCCCGGCCCGTCTGCGAGGACGGCTGGTGGATCAGCACCCGGGCGTGCGGGAGGGCCATCCGCTTGCCGGGGGTACCGGCGGCGAGCAGCACGGCCGCGGCGGACGCCGCCTGGCCCATGCAGACCGTCTGGATGTCCGGCTTCACGAACTGCATCGTGTCGTAGATGGCGGTCAGCGCCGTGAAGGAGCCACCGGGGCTGTTGATGTAGATGGAGATGTCGCGGTCCGGGTCCATCGACTCCAGGCACAGCAGCTGCGCCATGACGTCGTTGGCCGACGCGTCGTCGATCTGGACCCCGAGGAAGATCACGCGCTCCTCGAAGAGCTTCGCGTACGGGTCGTACTCGCGCACGCCCTGGGAGGTGCGCTCGACGAAACGGGGGACGACGTACCGGTTGTCCACCTGCGGGCCGGTGTAGAGGCCGCTCGCGGAGGCTGCGGGGAACTGGTTCATGGTCGTGTTCACCATCCTGGTGGCGTTCGGGGGGCTGGGGTTTCGGGAGGCGGGCGGGGCGCGGGCCCGGTGCCGGGGGCGCGGGCCCCCGGCGGCCGGGCTCAGGCGCCGGTGCCGCCGCCGCCCGGAACGCCCGAAGCGGCGGAGATGATCTCGTCGATGAGCCCGTAGTCCTTGGCCTCCTCGGCCGTGAACCAGCGGTCGCGGTCGCCGTCGCGGATGATCGTCTCGACGGTCTGGCCGGAGTGGCGGGCGGTGATCTCGGCCATGCGCTGCTTGGTGCGCAGCAGGTACTCGGCCTGGATCTTGATGTCCGAGGCGGTGCCGCCGATGCCGGCCGAGCCCTGGTGCATCAGGATGTCGGTGTGCGGCAGGGCGAAGCGCTTGCCGGCGCTGCCGCCGGTGAGCAGGAACTGGCCCATCGAGGCGGCCATGCCCATGCCGATGGTGACGACGTCGTTCGGGATGTACTGCATGGTGTCGTAGATCGCCATGCCGGCCGTCACCGAGCCGCCGGGGCTGTTGATGTAGAGGTAGACGTCCTTCTCCGGATCGGCGGCCAGGAGAAGGAGCTGTGCCGTGATCTTGTTGGCGATGTCGTCGTCCACCTGCTGGCCCAGGAAGATGATGCGCTCGCCGAGCAGCCGGCTGTAGACCTGGTCGCCGAGGCCTCCACCGATGGACGGCTCACCGGCGGCGTTAGGCATCAGAATCGTCACGTAATCCACCTGCTCGTCTCTGACGGCTGCGGCCGTCTCAGCGTCTGGGAACCTGGGGGCGGGGGGAACCCCGCGGGCGGGTAGTCCCCTGCCCTCGTATTCATGGACCCTAACGCGCTGGTGGGCGGGCGCCATCCCGGTTCCCGAACTGTTCGCTGGCAGCGCAAGCTAGGGGGCGCGCACCGGCCTGAACACGCCCCGTGGCGGTGCCTTCGGCACGGTCCGCGCCGGGGGCCGTACGGGCCCTCCCGGGTCCTGCAGGCGCCCTCCGGTGCCGTGGGCCCGGCCGGGGCCGCGGGGGCCGCGGGGACCGTGGGGCCCTGCCCCGGCCCCGGGACGCGGCGACGGGCCCAGAACCGCGCCGGCGTGGTTCCGGGCCCGTCGCACGGGTCGCTACCGGGCGCCGGGCGGCGCGTGTCCGCGCCGGCCCGCGCCCTGGCGGAGTCGGGAACTCAGCCCTCGGACTTCTGCTCGTCACCGGTGGCCGCCGCAGCGACCTCGGTGGCCTCCTCGACCTCGTCCTCGTCGTCGCTCAGGTCGACGACCTCGCCCTTGGTGTCCTTGACCGTGGCGGCCTCGACGACCGTGGCGAGGGCCTTGCCGCGGGCGACCTCGCCGACGAGCATCGGCACCTGACCGCCCTCGACGACCGCCTGCGCGAACTGGTCGGGGGACATGCCGGAGGAGGCGGCACGCCGCATGAGGTGCTCGGTGAGCTCCTCCTGGCTGACGTTGAGCTTCTCCCTGGAGACCAGCTCGTCGAGGACGAACTGGGTCTTGATGCCCTTGACCGCCTGCTCCTTGGTCTCGGCGTCGAACTCCTCCTCGGTCTTGCCCTGGATCTCCAGGTACTTCACGAGGTCGAGGCCCATCTGGCCGAGCTGGTGGTGCTCCAGGTTGTGCTTGCGGGTGCGGATCTCGTCCTCGAGGAGCTTCTCGGGGATCGGGACCTCGACCAGCTCCAGGAGCTTCTCGAGCACGCGCTCCTGGGCCTGGGTGGCCTGGTCGTACTGCTTCATGTTCTCGAGGCGCTTGCGGCTGTCGGCCTTCAGCTCCTCGAGGGTGTCGAACTCGCTGGCCATCTGGGCGAACTCGTCGTCCGGCTCGGGAAGCTCGCGCGCGGCGACCTGGGTCACCTTGACGGTGATCTCGGCGTCCTTGCCCTCGGCGGAGCCGCCCTTCAGCTGCGAGGTGAAGGTGGCCTCGGCGCCGGCCTCCAGGCCGGTGACGGCCTCGTCGATGCCGTCGAGGAGCTCACCGGAGCCGATCGTGTACTGCACGCCGTCGGCGACGCCGTCCGCGAGGACCTCGCCGTCGACCTTGGCCTCCAGGTCGATCGTCACGACGTCGCCCTCGGCGGCGGCGCGCTCGACCGGGGAGGTGGACGCGAAGCGGGTGCGCAGCTGCTCGACGGACTTCTCGACGTCCTCGTCCGACACCTCCACGGCGTCGACCTCGACCTCGATGCCGGAGTAGTCCGGGATCTCGATGGCCGGCCGGACGTCGACCTCGGCGGTGAAGTTCAGCGTCTCGCCGTCCTTCAGCTCGGTGATGTCGACCTCGGGCTGGCCGAGCGGGTTGATCTCCGCCTCGTTGACCGCGTCGGTGTAGAACTTCGGGAGCGCGTCGTTGACGGCCTCCTCCAGCACCGCGCCGCGACCGAACCGCTGGTCGATGACGCGCGCCGGGACCTTGCCCTTGCGGAAGCCCTTGACCGTGACCTGCTGGTTGATCTTCTTGTACGCCGCGTCGAGGCTGGCCTTGAGCTCCTCGAAGGGCACCTCGACAGTGAGCCGAACCCGGGTCGGGTTCAGGGTCTCCACGGCGCTCTTCACGGTTCGGTCTCCTTGGTGGCTGAATTCTGGGGCTCTGCTGGGTCCACCACGGAGGATCGTCCTGCGGCGGAGCAGCGGATCGGGCCCGGCGCCTCGGACACTCGGTCGGACACACGGGCACACGGATTGCATAGTAACCGCAAGCGGGATCGGCCCCACAATGCGATCTTGGCCCGGCCTGATCGCGACGTTGGTCGGGGTGGCGGGATTTGAACCCACGGCCTTCCGCTCCCAAAGCGGACGCGCTACCAAGCTGCGCCACACCCCGTCGGTGCGACACGTAGGGTACATGGCCCCCGGCTGCGGGCAGGCCGCTTTCCCCCCGGGATGCCGGGGACACACGGCACCCGCCGCGGCGGCCGGGGCGCGGCGGGGGCAATGGGTGTGCGGCGCACGCCGAGGACCCGCTACGATGCTCTTCGTGCCGCGGCCACCACGACCTGCGGCGCGGTGCTTGCGGGCGTAGCTCAATGGTAGAGCCCTAGTCTTCCAAACTAGCTACGCGGGTTCGATTCCCGTCGCCCGCTCCAGATGGCTCAGGGCCAGGTCAGAGGCTGATTCCTCTGCCTGGCCCTGATGCGTTCCCCGAGCTTCCTCCGGCCTGCGTGCCCGCTGCGCCCACCGCGTGCCCGTTGCGCGTACCTCTGCACCCGCGCGCGGGACGCCCCGCCGACTCCACCGCCTCCGCCGGTTCCGCGGGGCCGCGCGAGCGGTCGGCCCCTTTCACCGGCCCTGTCACCGGCCCTGTCACCGACCCTGACACCGGCCCTGACGTCGGCCGGGGGGCCGGCCGGGAAGGACCAGGCGATCCGGGAAGAACACAGGACGAAGAACGCAGGACGCACGCCGCGGGACGAACTCGTTCAGAATCTGATCGCATTGATCGAGTCGGCGAGCGAGTTCAGAAAGTTGTTGATCGACGGCGCCATGCCGCTCGATGCGAGGAAGAAGCCGAACAGCGCCGCGACTATCGCGGGACCGGCCTTGAGCGAGCCACCTCGGATCATCACCACGAGGATGATCGCCAACAGCAGCACCACAGACAGTGAAATGGCCACAACTGATCACACCCTCGGTCGGTCCGCCTTGCCCGCCGGGGGCCGTGCGGCCCGGCACACCCCCCGCCCCATCATCGTGCCACCAAAATCCGGGTGGGAGTGACCGCCTGACAGGTCGTCAGCGAATGGGCCGGATCACATCGGGCCCCACCGGCGGGTGGGCCGGCGGCACACCACCGTTTACTGCTACCCGGCGTCGCGAAATACACACATACGGGTCACAGGAAATTCAGGTAATACCGGTGAGGAAATTCACCGACGCTTCGGGGTTCACCAGTTCGCACCGTTTAAGCAGGATTAATCGGGGCATACCGGACGTTTCACGGTTACCCCGGCACCGAATGCAGGAGATCTTCCAGTGGGTTTTACGAATTCCCGGGCATCCGGTTAGGGTGCCTCGAATGTTCCACGCTCCGAATGGATTGCAGAAGGATCGCGCCCCCGGCGCCTCCCGCGAGCCGGAGCCCCTCCACGGGAGGACGGCGACGGCCGCACCCGCACCGCCCGCGCCCCCCGCGCCGGCGTCGCACGAGGCACCCGTACCGGTGACGCCGGAGGCACCCCGGCCGGCCCCGGCCAAGAGACGCGACGCCTACTTCGACAACGCCAAGTACCTCGCCATCGTGCTGGTGGCGGTGGCGCACGCGTGGGAGCCGGTGATGGACGGCAGCCGCGCCACCAGAGCCGCGTACATGCTCGTCTACACCTTCCACATGCCGGCGTTCATCATCATCTCCGGCTACTTCTCGCGCAGTTTCCAGGCCCGGCCCGACCAACTGAAACGGCTGGTCAGCGGAGTCGTCGTGCCGTACGTCGTCTTCGAGGTCGCGTACACGCTGTTCAAGCGGTGGGCCGACGAGGACCCCCACTACCCGTTCAGCATGAACGACCCGATCTACCTGACCTGGTTCCTGATCGCGCTGTTCGTGTGGCGGCTCTCGACTCCCCTGTGGCGCTCGGTGAAGTGGCCGCTGGCCGTCGCCCTCGCCCTCGCGGCGGTCGGGACGCTCACCCCGGGCATGGGCCAGAGCCTCGACCTCCAGCGCATCCTGCAGTTCCTGCCGTTCTTCGTGCTGGGTCTGTCGCTGCGCCCGGAGCACTTCCAGCTGCTGCGGCGCCGGGAGGTGCGGCTGCTGGCGCTGCCGGTGCTCGCGGGCGCGGCGGTGTTCACCTACTGGGTGGCGCCCGATGTGCGCATGGGGTGGTTCTACCGCTCCACCAGCGCCGTGGAACTGGACGCGCCGTGGTGGGCGGGTCCGCTGATGACCCTCGGGCTGTTCGGCTGCGCGCTGCTGCTGACGGCCGCCTTCCTGGCCTGGGTGCCGCGTCGCAGGACGTGGTTCACCGTGCTCGGCGCGGGCACCATCTGCGGCTACCTGCTGCACGGCTTCCTCGTGAAGTCCCTGGACTACCTGGGGCTGGTGGCGCAGTTTCCGTGGCTGGCGGAGCCCGCCGGGGTGATCGTGGTCACGCTCGCCGCGGCTGCGGCCGTGACGCTGCTCTGCACGCCGCCGGTGCGGAGCGCACTGCGTGTCGTGACCGAGCCGGAGCTGTCGTGGGCGTTCCGCCGGGACGTCACCCGGCTGTCGTCAGGCCGAGCAGGCGCCGCATCGTCGCGTACTTCGCGCTGAGCCGGCTCCGGGTCGGCTCGCCGAGCAGGGCGAGCCGGTCCGGATCCGCGTTGTGGGCGAGGTCCGCCTCCTTGACGAGGCGGGCGCCCGGGGTGGCGAGGATGCGCCGGGCGTACGACTCGGCGTCCTCCCCGGGCCGCTTGGTCATCGCGTCCACCATGTCCTTGACCCGCGTGGGGAGTGCGGCTGCCGCGAGCCATTCCCGCGTCAGCACGCCGTCCTCGATGGCGTCGTGCAGCCAGGCGGCGGCGATCTGCTCGTCGGTGCCGCCCCGCTGCCGCACCCCGTCGGCCACCGCCCGGAGGTGCTCGGCGTAGGGGCGGCCCGCCTTGTCGGTCTGGTCCGCGTGGGCTTTCCGGGCGATCGCCTCGACCTGGTCGACCGTGAGGTTCATGCGTACGACTTTACGAGGGCCGGGCCGCCCGCGCGGCCGTCACGGCTGCCGGCGGATCAGCAGCAGGGCCCGGTCGTCGTTGACGTCCTTCGCCACGGCCTCGATGAGGTGCCAGGCGGCCCCCTCGAAGCCCGTCCCCACATAGCGGTCGGCCTCACCGGTGAGCCGGTCCACGCCCTCGGCGATGTCCCGGTCGTTCGCCTCGACGAGGCCGTCGGTGAAGAGCATCAGGACGTCCCCGGGGCGCAGCGTGCCCTTGACCGGGTCGAACTGGGCGCCCTCGTACACCCCGAGCAGCGGGCCCTCCGCGGCCTTCTCCTCCCAGCGGCCGGTGCCCGCCTGGAGCTGGAGCGCGGGCAGATGCCCGGCGGAGAGCATCTCGTAGTCGCCGGAGTCCAGGTCGAGCACGAGATGGACGGAGGTGGCGAAACCCTCGTCCCAGTCCTGGCGCAGCAGATAGCCGTTGGCGGCGGGGAGGAAGCCGTGCGGGGGAAGGGACCCGAGGAGGCCGCCGAAGGCGCCGGAGAGCAGCAGGGCGCGGGAGGCGGCGTCCATGCCCTTGCCGGAGACGTCGGTGAGGACGACTTCGAGGGTGCGGCCGCCGTTGGTGCGGGCCGCGACGACGAAGTCCCCGGAGAACGACTGGCCGCCGGCCGGGCGCAGGGCCATCTCGCGGTGCCAGCCCTGCGGCAGCCGCGGCAGGGCGCTCTGCACCCGGATCCGTTCGCGCAGGTCGAAGAGCATGGTCCCGCCGCGCCGCCAGGGCACCCCGACCCGGGCCCGAAACTGGGCGATGAGCAGCCCGAACAATCCGCAGGCCGCCACCACCAGCACGGTCCCCGGAGTGACCCGCGCCGGGCCCTCGGTGTACGGGCCGAGCACGAGCGACTCGACGATCAGCGCGAGGGCGGCGGCCGCGTACAGACCGAGCAGGCTCGCGGGGCGCAGCAGCAGTCCGCCCGCGACGATCGGCAGCACGAGGGCGGCCGGCGCACACCACACCGGCATGAGGATCGTGCCCCAGGCGATCGCCGGGACGGTCAGCAGCAGTCCGGCCAGCGCGATCCAGTCGGAGCCGTCGCCGCGGAAGTAGTCGACGCCGGATTTGCGCAGCGCCGTGCGGGCCCGGTGCGTCGCCTTCCGCATCCGGGCCGTGTACGAGTCCGCTGCGCCACGTGCCATCGTCGGCGACCCTATCCACACCCTCGTCCGCCGTGGAGGGGGACCCCATGACATTGCGTTCGAAATCGGGTCGCGACCGGACGGGGTGCGCTGGTAGGCATGGCGCATGACGACTGAACTGCGGGTACTCCGTCCCGAGGAGTGGGACCAGTGGTACGGGAGACTGGAGCTCGCCTTCGGCGGCGTCCCGGAGTCCCCCGAGGAGCGCGCGCTGTGGAGCGAACTCACGGAACACGAACGTTCGATCGGCGCCTGGGAGGACGGCGAGTGCGTCGGCACGGCCGGGGCCTTCTCCTTCCGGGTGTCGGTTCCGGGCGGTTCGTTCGTGCCCGCGGCCGGGGTCACCATGGTGAGCGTGGCCGCGACCCACCGGCGGCGCGGCGTGCTCACGTCGATGATGCGGCGCCAGCTGGACGACGTCCGTGCGCTGGGCGAGCCGCTGGCCGTGCTGACGGCCTCGGAGCCGGAGATCTACGGCCGGTTCGGGTACGGCGTCGCGACCTACCAGCTGAGTATGGACGTCGACACGGTCCGTGGGGGGATCGTCGCGCCGCCCGGGACGGACGACGTGCGGCTGCGGTTCGCCCCGGTCGAGGAGTCGGCCGGGGCGTGCGAGGCGGTGTACCGGAGCAGGCTCGGCTCACGGCCCGGGATGTTCGCGCGGACGCCCGGCTGGGAGCGGCTGGCGCTGCTCGACCCGCCCGCCGACCGCGAGGGTGCCTCGGCTGCGCAGTGCGTGCTCGCCGAGCGGGACGGCGACGTCGTGGGCTACGTCCGCTTCCACAACAAGCCGGAGTGGGACGCGTCCGGGCCCAACGGCTCGATCCTGCTGCGGGATGTGGAGGCACTGGACCCGGCGGCGTACGCGGCGCTGTGGCGGTTCCTCTTCGGCATCGACCTGACGTCGCGGATCCGGGTCCGCAACCGGCCGGTGGACGACCCGCTGCTGCATCTCGTCACGGACGTCCGGCGCTGCGGTGTGCGGGTACGGGATTCGCTGCATGTGCGGCTGGTCGACGTGGGCGCGGCGCTGGTGGCGAGGACGTACCGGACGCCGGTGGACGTCGTGTTCGAGGTGGCGGACCCGTTCTGCCCCTGGAACGAGGGGCGTTGGCGGCTCTCGGGGGACGCCAAGGGCGCGTCGTGCGAGCGCGGCTCCGGTCCGGCCGATCTGGCCCTGGACGTGCGGGACCTGGGTGCCGCGTTCCTGGGCGGGGTGACGCTGTCGTCCCTGGCGGCGGCGGGCCGGGTGCGTGAACTGCGCGGGGGTGCGCTGGCGGAGGCGTCGACGGCCTTCGCCTCGGATGTGGCGCCCTGGCTGCCGCACGGCTTCTGAGCCCGTCCGCAGCCGGGCGGCGCGGGACGGGACCGGCGCCGCCCGCGGCGGCGGCCTCCCTGGGGGCAGCGGCCTCCTTGACGGCCGCGGCCTCCTTGGTGGCGGAGGCCGCGGTGGTCCCGGGCCGGGCCGCGGGGCGTCAGGCGGGCTGGCAGCCGGCGCACCAGAAGAGGTTGCGGGCGGCGAGAGCGGCGGTGCGGATCTCGCCGCCGCAGATGTGGCAGGGCAGCCGGGCCCTGCGGTAGACGTAGACCTCGCCGCCGTGGTCGTCGGCGCGCGGGGCCCGGCCCATCGCCTCCGGTGTGTGCTCGGGCCGTACGGTGTCGATGCGGTTGTTCCGTACGCCTTCGCGCATCAGGGCGGTCAGGTCGGCCCAGAGGGCGCGCCACTCGCGCTCGGTGAGGTCCCTGCCCGGGCGGTACGGGTCGATGCCGTGCCGGAAGAGGACTTCCGCCCGGTAGACGTTGCCGACGCCCGCGACGACCTTCTGGTCCATCAGCAGGGCGGCGATCGTCGTCCGGGAGCGGGAGATCCTGGCCCAGGCGCGGTCGGGGCCGTCGTCCGGGCGGAGCGGATCGGGGCCGAGCCGCGCGTGTATCGCGGCCTTCTCGCCGTCCGTGATCAGGGCGCAGGCCGTGGGGCCGCGCAGATCGACGTACGACCCGGGGTTCGCGAGCCGCAGCCGCACGGTGCCGGCGGGCGGCGGGGCCGGCGCTTCGCCGAAGTCCACCGTGCCGAACAGGCCGAGATGGATGTGGATCCACTCACCGCCGCCACGGGCGCCGAAGCCGTCGCGGCCGCCGAAGCCGAGGAAGAGGTGCTTGCCGTGGGCCTCGGTGCGCTCCAGCACCGTGCCGTCCAGCAGCGCCGCGGAGTCGGCGAACCTGCCCTGCGGGCTGGTGACCCGCACGGACCGGCCGCCGAACCGTTCGCGGTAGTCGGCGGCCAGCCGGTGGATGGTGTGCCCTTCGGGCATCAGGCGGTCGGCTCCTGCGGGTGGTGCGCCGGGACGGGGGGCAGCTCGCCGGTGGTCTCGTACCGGTCGAGCATCTCGATGCGGCGGGTGTGGCGCTCCTCGCCGGAGTACGGGGTCTTGAGGAAGACCTCGACGAAGGTGGTGGCCTCGTCGGTCGTGTGCATCCGGGCGCCGACGGCGACGACGTTGGCGTTGTTGTGCTCCCGGCCGAGGGCCGCGGTCTGCACGCTCCAGGCCAGCGCGGCGCGGACGCCCCTGACCTTGTTGGCGGCGATCTGCTCGCCGTTGCCGGAGCCGCCGATCACGATGCCGAGGCTGTCCGGGTCCGCGGCCGTCCGCTCGGCGGCGCGCAGGCAGAACGGCGGGTAGTCGTCCTGGGCGTCGTAGATGTGGGGGCCGCAGTCGACGGGCTCGTGGCCGTGGGCCGTGAGCCACGCGACGAGGTGGTTCTTGAGTTCGAAGCCGGCATGGTCGGAGCCGAGGTAGACGCGCATGGTCCGAGTGTGGCACGCGGGAGGCCGGGAACTCGGCAGCGGGGTACGGCGGTGTACGCCCCCGGCCGGCAGGCCCGGGTGCGCCGCCGCGGGACACGCGCGAAGCGGAGAAGGCGCGAAGAGGAGGAGGCGCGAAGAGGAGGAGGTCCGCCGGGCCGTGCGGCCCGGCGGACCTCCGTGGTGGTGGGGGCGGCTCCCGCGAGGAGCCGCGGCGTACGCGGCATGGCCGCGGGGCGCTCAGCCGCGTCGGCCTGCGAGCTTCCAGGCGGCGGGCAGCACGCCCATGGCGAGCGCGGCCTTGAGCGCGTCGCCGATCAGGAAGGGGACGAGGCCGGCCGCCACGGCCTGCGGCAGCGTCATGCCGGTGGCGAGCGCCAGGTACGGCACGCCGATCGCGTAGATGATCGCGGAGCCCAGGACCATCGCACCCGCGGTGCGCAGGACGGAGCGGTCCGCGCCGCGCCGGGCGAGGGCGCCGACGACGGTGGCGGCGACCAGCATGCCGAGGATGTAGCCGAGGGACGGCATCGCCCAGCCGGAGGACGCCTCGGCGAACCACGGCATGCCGGCCATTCCGGCGAGGGCGTACAGCGCGAGGGAGAGGAAGCCGCGCCGCGCGCCGAGCGCGGTGCCGACGAGGAGGGCGGCGAAGGTCTGGCCGGTGACCGGGACCGGGGAGCCCGGCACGGCCACGGAGATCTGCGCGGCGACTCCGGTGAGCACGGCACCGCCCACGACCAGGGCCGCGTCCACCGCGGACGTGGCGCGCGAGGCGGGCAGCAGATCGGCGAGGACCAGCCCCTGGCGAGGGGTGGAAGCGGCAGCAGTGCTCATCGGGACTCCGGGTGCGAGGGCGGTGATGACGTCGTTGTGGACATGGCGACGTTAGCCCAGAAGTGAACGGTCGATCACCGTCAGCCGATGACAAAGCGCCACTTGGCCGCATGGTTGAGTTCGCACAAATCAGCCAGGGCAAGCGCCTGGGGCGCGTGATGCTCGTCACTGAGGTGGTGGCCGGGCAACGCCGCTCCGGCGTGCCGGACGGGGCTCGGAGGGGTTGTAGGTTCCCCCCAAATCCCGACCCGGCCGAGAGCCTGGTCGCCCCCACACCCCGAGAGCCCCGTGTGGAATGCCGTCTGGAGTGCCGCGCGGATGCGCGACGCACGGCCCGGCCCGGGTACGGTGGTCGGCCGGCGGCGCCGGTGGCGCCGCCGGTGGCGGGCCTCGGCGCTCGCGCGGCATCCGGGCGGGTCGCACCGGGCACCGGCGACCGGGCCCGAGCCTGCGGGAGGAGGCACCGTCTCTTCACATTGTGTGAGCATTCTGTCCGTATAGCGGTCATGGGTGCTCGGTGAGCGGTGGGCCCTCCAGACTGTCACCGCCCCCCATCCGCTCATGAACAGGCACCCCCATGTCCCGGACCCCGGCACCCGCGCCCGACGGCGCCCGAGCCGACTCACCGCTCGCCCACGGCCTCAAGCAGCGCCATCTGTCGATGATCGCCCTGGGCGGTGTGATCGGCGCCGGACTCTTCGTCGGCTCCGGTGCCGGTATCGCCGCCGCCGGCCCGTCCATCGTCATCGCCTACGCGGTGTCCGGTCTGCTCGTCATGCTGGTGATGCGCATGCTGGGCGAGATGTCCGCGGCGAACCCGGCCTCCGGTTCCTTCTCCGTGCACGCCGAGCGGGCGCTCGGTCCCTGGGCGGGCTTCACCGCGGGCTGGTCCTTCTGGGTGCTGCTGTCCGTCGCCGTCGGCCTGGAGGGCATCGGCGCGGCGAAGATCGTCAGCGGCTGGCTGCCCGGCACCCCCGAGTGGGCCTGGGTCGCGCTGTTCATGCTGGTGTTCTGTGTCACCAACCTGGCCGCGGTGCGCAATTTCGGCGAGTTCGAGTTCTGGTTCGCCGCCCTCAAGGTCGGCGCGATCACGCTGTTCCTGATCCTCGGCGGGCTGGCCATCCTCGGAATGCTGCCGGGGACGGAGGCGCCCGGCACCGCCAACCTCACCGGCGACGGAGGGTTCCTGCCGAACGGGGCGGAGGGGCTGGTCATCGGCCTGCTCGCGTCGATCTTCGCGTACGGCGGCCTGGAGACCGTCACCATCGCGGCGGCCGAGTCCGAGCACCCGGTCCAGGGGGTCGCCAAGGCCGTGCGCACCGCGATGTGGCGTATCGCGCTGTTCTACATCGGCTCGATGGCGGTCATCGTCACGCTGGTGCCGTGGGACGACCCGGACGTCGCCAACCCCGACAAGGGCCCCTACGTCACCGCGCTGAGCCACCTGGGCATCCCGGGCGCCGGCCTGGTGATGCAGATCGTCGTGCTGGTGGCGCTGCTGTCCGCGATGAACGCCAACATCTACGGCGCCTCCCGGATGGCGTACTCCCTGGTCGCCCGGGGCCAGGGCCCGAAGGCGATCGGCAGGGTGTCGGGCGGGGTGCCCCGGATCGCGGTGCTGGCCTCCTCCGCGTTCGGCTTCCTGTGCGTGCTGCTCAGCTACTGGCGGCCCGACGACGTCTTCCCGTGGCTGCTGAAGATGATCGGCGCGGTCATCCTCGTCGTCTGGCTGTTCATCGCGGTCTCGCAGCTGGTGCTGCGGCGCCGCACGGAGCGCGAGGCCCCGGAGCGGCTCGTGGTGCGGATGTGGCTGTTCCCGGCGCTGACCTGGGTCGCCATCGCGGGCATGCTCGCCGTCTTCGTGCTGATGCTGCGCCAGCCGGGCACCCGTGACCAGCTGATGGCGACCGGTGCGATGACGCTGGTGCTGGCCGCGTCGGGCGCCCTGCTGCAGCGCCGGCGCAAGGCCGGTGCCGCGGGCGGGACGGCCGACGGGGGCGCCGAGCGGGAGGCGGCACCGGCGGGCGCCGTCAAGGACTGAGCGGGACTCCCCCGCGACGCAGGACCCCCCGGGCCGAAGGAGGCCCGGGGGGTCCTGGCGTTTCCGGAGCATGCGGGGTCCCGGGCCGGGGTGCCGATCCGATCGCCGTCGGCGACGCCTGCGCGGAGTACGGCCGCACGGTGAGTACGGCCGCACGGCGCCTCGGTGCCGTCGCCGGAGCCGTCGCCACCGGCTCGTCATCGTCGCCGCCGTCGCCGCCGTTGTCACCGTCGCCACCGTTGGCACCGGCCTCCCCGGACGGCCCGGCCCGGCCCCGATCGCCCGCGGCGCACGGCACCCGCCGGACGCGCTGATCACGTTCCCGCCCTTCTGCTGCTAGCCTGCAGTTGCGAAAGGTTTGCAATAAGCAGTCGGAGGGGCTCGGACATGGCCACGTACACGCTTCCTGAACTTCCGTACGACTACGCGGCTCTGGAGCCGGTGATCAACCCGCAGATCATCGAGCTGCACCACGACAAGCACCACGCCGCGTACGTCAAGGGCGCCAACGACACCCTCGAGCGGCTCGCCGAGGCGCGCGACAAGGAAGCCTGGGGCTCGATCAACGGCCTGGAGAAGAACCTCGCGTTCCACCTCTCCGGCCACATCCTGCACAGCATCTACTGGCACAACATGGTCGCGCCCAAGGAGGGCGGCGGCGGCGAGCCGCTCGCGGCGGACGGCGTCGGCGAACTGGCGGATGCGATCACCGACTCCTTCGGCTCCTTCGCGAAGTTCCGTACCCAGCTGTCGAAGGCCGCCGCGACCACCCAGGGCTCGGGCTGGGGCGTGCTCGCCTACGAGCCGGTCAGCGGCCGGCTGATCGTCGAGCAGGTCTACGACCACCAGGGCAACGTCGGCCAGGGCTCGGTGCCGATCCTGGTCTTCGACGCCTGGGAGCACGCCTTCTACCTGCAGTACAAGAACCAGAAGGTGGACTTCATCGACGCCATGTGGGGCGTCGTCAACTGGCAGGACGTGGCGAGGCGCTACGCCGAGGCCAAGGACCGCACCCCGCTGATCACCCCGTGACCCGGGCCCCGTCCCGGCCGTAGGCCGTCCTGCTCGTGATCGTCTTCTCACCCTTCACCGGCAGGCGGAAAGAAGAGGCCCCCGCGAGTGGCGGCTCCTCCCAGAGGCTCTGGGGGGGGGACTGACCCGCGGGGGTCCCTTCCGTATCCGGCCCCGGGCGGGCCCGAGGGGCTTCAGGAGAAGTCGGGGTCCTTCGTCCGGGTGCGCTTGATCTCGTAGAAGCCGGGAATCGACGCCACCATCAGCGTGCCGTCCCAGAGCCTGGCCGCCTCCTCGCCCTTGGGCGCCGGGGTCACGACCGGGCCGAAGAACGCGATCTGCTCGCCGTCCGCGCCGGGCACCGCGATGACCGGCGTGCCGACGTCCTGGCCCACCTTGGAGATTCCCTCGCCGTGGGAGGCGCGCAGCTCGGCGTCGTAGGCGTCCGACTCGGCGTAGTCGGCGAGTTCGGCCGGCAGGCCCACCGCGTCAAGGGCCTCCCGGACCACCTCGGGCGTGATGCCGCGGCCCTCGTTGTGGATCCGGGTGCCGAGGGCGGTGTAGAGGGGGCCGACGACCTCGTCGCCGTACTTCTGCTGGGCGGCGATCACCACGCGCACCGGTCCCCAGGCGTCCTCCATCGCGCGGCGGTACTCCTCGGGGAGCTCGTCCAGCCTGTCCTCGTTCAGCACCGCCAGGCTCATGACGTGCCAGCGCACCTCCACCGGCCGCACCTTCTCCACCTCGAGCATCCAGCGGGAGGTCATCCAGGCCCAGGGGCACAGCGGGTCGAACCAGAAGTCGGCGGGGGTCCTGCTGCTGTCGGACATGTCACTCCTCGTGCTCGTGGCGGGGGTCGCTCCCCCTGACCAACCCCGGAGGTCACCGGACGCATTCCCCAACCCATTGCACGACCGCATTGCACGACCGCACTGCACGACCGCATTCCCCGATCCCCCCGGCCACGGGCGCGTGCGAGGATCGGACCTGCCCGAACGACACACGAAGGAGTGGACGTGCCCGGAGTGAATCTGTCCCGCGACGAGGCCCGCGCCCGGGCCGAGCTGCTGTCGGTCGACGGGTACGAGGTCTTCCTCGACCTGCGGTCCGCGACCGCGGAGGGCGAGGAGGCGCAGCCGCGGACGTTCCGCTCGGTCACCACGATCAGGTTCCGCCGCACCGGCGAGGGCGACAGCACCTTCGCCGATCTCGTCGCCCCCTCGGTGAACGCGGTGACGCTCAACGGCCGTGAGCTCGACCCGGCCGAGGTCTTCGACGGCTCCCGGATCGCCCTGAACGGCCTGCGGGCGGAGAACGTCCTGGTGGTGGACGCGCAGTGCGCCTACAGCCGCACCGGCGAGGGCATGCACCGCTTCGTCGACCCCGAGGACGGCGAGGTCTACCTGTACACGCAGTACGAACCCGCCGACGCCCGGCGCGTCTTCGCCGACTTCGAGCAGCCCGACCTGAAGGCCCCCTTCCGCTTCGAGGTGGCCGCACCCGAGGACTGGACGGTCTGGAGCAACGCCGCGGTGGAGTCGCGCGAGGGCGGGACCTGGCGCTTCGCCGAGACCAAGCCGATCTCCACGTACATCACCGCCGTCGTGGCCGGCCCGTACCACTACGAGAGCGATCTCTACACCCGCACCCTCGACGACGGGCGGACGCTGGAGATCCCGCTCGGCGCCATGTGCCGCAAGGGCCTGGCCAAGCACTTCGACGCGGACGACGTCTTCCTCGTCACCAAGCAGGGCCTGGACTTCTTCCACGACAACTTCGACTACCCGTACCCCTTCGGCAAGTACGACCAGGCGTTCGTGCCCGAGTACAACATCGGCGCGATGGAGAACCCGGGCTGTGTGACCTTCCGGGAGGAGTTCGTCTTCCGGGGCAAGGTGACGCAGGCCTCGTTCGAGCGCCGGGCGAACGTCATCCTGCACGAGATGGCGCACATGTGGTTCGGCGACCTGGTCACCATGCGGTGGTGGGACGACCTGTGGCTGAAGGAGTCCTTCGCCGACTACATGGGGGCGCTGTCGCTGGTCGAGGCGACCCGCTTCCGGAACGGCTGGGTGACGTTCGCCAACAACCGCAAGGCGTGGGCGTACCGCGCCGACCAGCTGCCGTCCACGCACCCCGTCACCGCGGACATCCACGACCTGGAGGACGCCAAGCTCAACTTCGACGGGATCACCTACGCCAAGGGCGCCTCGGTCCTGAAGCAGCTCGTGGCGTACGCGGGGCGCGAGGCGTTCCTGGAGGGCGCGCGGCGCTACTTCAAGCGCCATGCCTACGGCAACACCCGCCTGGACGACCTGCTGGCGGTGCTGGAGGAGACCTCCGGGCGGGATATGAAGGCCTGGTCGCGGTCGTGGCTGGAGACCTCCGGGGTCAACACGCTGACACCGCAGCTCACCTGCGACGCGGGCGACCGGATCACCGAGCTCGCGGTCGTGCAGGACGGCGGCGCCGGGCCCGGCGCCGCGACCTCGCCGGCCGCGCGGCCCCACCGGGTGGCCGTGGGCCTGTACCGGCACGAGGGCGCCGAGCTGGTGCGCTACGCACGGGCCGAGGTGGACGTCACCGGGGCCCGGACGGCCGTGCCGGAACTGGCGGGCCGGGAGCGCCCGGCGCTGGTCCTCGTCAACGACGACGACCTCACCTACTGCAAGGTCCGCTTCGACGAGGGGTCCCTGGACACGCTGCGGGACCACCTCGGGTCGGTCACGGACCCGCTGGCGCGGGCGGTGTGCTGGTCGGCGCTGTGGAACCTGACGCGCGACGCCCTGATGCCGGCCCGGGACTTCGTCGGGCTCGTCCTGGACTTCGCCGGACGGGAGTCGGACATCGGCGTGCTGCAGATGGTGCACGCCTGGGCGCGCGCCGCACTCGTGCACTACGCCGCGCCCGGCTGGCGCGGGGAGGGCGGCCGGCGGCTGTCGGAGGGGGCGCTGCGCGAGCTGCGGCTCGCGGAGCCGGGAAGCCAGCACCAGCTGGCGTGGGCGCGGTTCTTCGCGACGGTGGCGGCCACGGAGGCGGATCTCCAGCTGCTCCGGGGGCTGCTGGAGGGCACCGCCAGGATCGACGGCCTGGAGGTCGACCAGGAGCTGCGGTGGGCGTTCCTGGAACCGCTCGCCTCGCACGGGGTGGCCGACGAGCGGGCGATCGGCGCGGAGCTGGCGCGGGACGACACCGCGTCCGGCAAGCGCCACCAGGTGCGCTGTCTGGCCGCCCGGCCCGACGCCGCGGTCAAGGACCAGGCGTGGGCGCAGGTCGTCGAGTCGGACGCGCTGTCGAACGCGCTGGTGGAGGCGACCATTTCGGGCTTCACCCAGGCGTCGCAGCGGGAGCTGCTCGCACCGTACGCCGAGAAGTACTTCGCGGCGATCGAGCGGGTCTGGGCGGAGCGGTCGATCCAGATCGGCATGGACGTGGTCCACGGCCTCTTCCCCGCGCTCCAGGACGACGAGGCCACGCTGCGGGCGACGGACGCGTGGCTCGGCTCCCACCCGGACGCGGCGCCGGCGCTGCGCCGGCTGGTGCTCGAGTCCCGGGACGACCTCGCCCGCGCCCTGCGGGCCCAGTCCTGCGACGCGACGGCCGGCTGACGGCGCCGCCCCTGCGCAGTGGGTGCCCCCGCCCGGCTCCGGGCCCGGCTCCGGGCCCGGCGGGGAGCACCCTGCGCGGCAGAACTGATCGGCCATCGAACGCCCGTACTTTAGGACGGTGATGTCCTGAATTGTCGACGGCTGTGTAACAGCGGTTAGGAGCCCGCCGCCGCGCGGGAATCGGCGGGGCATGAACCACAACACCCCTCTCTCCCCCCGCCCGTTGAGCGACCTCTCCGACGTACGGCGGCGCGTGCTGTCGACCGCGCAGCTGCGTGCCCGGGGGGTGACCGCCGAGCACGCCGCCGAGCGGTGCGGCCCCGGCGGCCCCTGGCAGCAGATCCTGCCCGGCGTGTTCCTGCTGCACCCGGGGGCGCCCACCAGTGAGGAGCGGCTGCACGCCGCGGTGACGTACGCGGGCCGCCCCGGCGGAGGCGAGGCCATGGTGACGGGGCTGGCGGCGCTCGCGCTGCACCGCTTCACCTCGGCGCCGCCCCTGACGGCGCTGGAGCGGATCGACGTGCTCGTGCCGCGTACCCGGCGGGTGCGCTCGGCGGGCTGCGCCCGGCTGATCCGCACGCAGACGCCGCCGGTGCCGGACCTGGTGACGGGACTGCCCGTGGCCCCCGTGGCGCGCGCGCTGGCCGACGCGGTCGCCCGGCTGACCGACCCGGCGGCGGTGCGCCGGCTGCTGACCGAGGCCGTACGGGCCGGCCACTGCGAACCGGGTCCCGTGGTGGCCGAGTTGACGCGGGCCCGGCTGCTGTCCCGTCCCCATGTCGTGGACGCCGTCGACACCCTCCTGGCCGAGGGACGGTCGGTCGCCGAGGGGCGCCTCTACGACCTGGTGCGGATGTACGGGGTTCCCGAGCCGGTGTGGAACGTGGATCTGCGCCTGCCCGGCGGCCCGCACCTGGGCGGTGTCGACGCCTACTGGCCCGACGAGGCCGTCGCCGTCGAACTCGACACCCGGGCGCCGCGCGCCGCGGCCGCCCGCGGCGGGCCGGACGCGGACCCGGAGTGGTCGGCGTCCGGCCGGCGGCGCGAGCAACTGGAGCGCCTCGGGATCACCGTCGTCCGGATCGCGCCCGGGCAACTGCGGGACGCCCCCGTGCAGCAGGCCATGGTGCTGCGTACGGCCCTGATGGCCTCGTCGGACCGGGAACCGGCACCGTATGTCGTCGTACTCCCCCGCTAGCGCCCCCACTCCCACCCCCACCTCAACCCCGACCCCGACCCCGACCCGGCGCCCGCGCCCGCGCCCGCGCCACAGCCTGTGCGCGCCGCGGTTCCCCGACGGGCCGTGGAGCGGCGCCGGTGCGGGTGCCGCACCACGGCCCACGGCAACCCCGCGACGACGCCCGGCACCAGGTGCGGCCGCGCGGCGGGATGCAGGGATGGCGCGGGATGCACTGGGCGCGGCGGATACACGGGATGCACTGGGCGCGGGGGGATGCACGGGATGCCGCGGCACGCGGCCCTGCGAGAACCGGCCACCTTGCCCGGCGGCGCTCCGCTCGCCGCTGAGCCCGGACGGCGCCGAGGCGGCCGGCCGACACGGGAAGTCGTCCGTTCCCGAACCCCCCGGCGAGCCGGATCGACGGGATATCCACCCCTTTGCTCCTCGCGGCACATGTTCCGCCACTGGCGGATGTCCGCCAGGACCGCATCCCGCCTCCGTCAACTCTCCACAAACCTGTGTCACTTGCGAAAGGGTGAGCGGTCATCCGGTACCGAATACCGGACCCCTTCTTTCACCAAACAGGGATGCTGATGACAACCCTCGAGTCCCAGGGCTCCATACCAGGGCCAAGACGCGTGGCCCGGGTCGCCGCCGCCGCAGGCCTCGTGGCCGCGCTGGTGGCCACCGGCGCCGCCCCCGCCTTCGCCGCCACCTCGGTGGACGACCCGGCCGGAGGCCCGGTCAAGACCGCCGAGACGGCCGCCGACAAGCTCGGCGGGGCCGACGCCCAGCTCCTCGCCGAGGCCGAGGCGAAGGGCCAGAAGACCGTCACCGTGATGGTCGCCACCGCTCCCGGACAGACCGAGCAGGTCGCCGGTCAGCTGGACGCCGTCCCGGGCGCCGTCGTCGGCCAGAAGGACGACAAGCTCGGCTACGTCCGGGCCACGCTCCCCACCGCCAAGGCGAAGAGCGCCCTCGGCAGGGCGGGCGAACTCGACACGGTCCAGGGCATGGACCTCCAGCGCGAGATCAAGCTGGACGATCCGAGGCCGGACGCGGGCGCCAGGGGTACCGCTTCCGCCGCCTCGGTGTCGTCCACCTACCCGGCGCCGGGCAAGAAGACCAAGGCGAAGAACCCGTACAACCCGTCCCACGAGACGGGCGCCGTGGAGTTCGTCGAGGACCACCCGCGGGCCGACGGCCGCGGCGTGACCATCGGCATCCTCGACTCCGGGATCGACCTCGGCCACCCGGCCCTGCAGAAGACCACCACCGGCGAGCGCAAGATCGTCGACTGGGTGACCGCGACCGACCCGGCCCGGGACGGCGACGGCACCTGGCGGCGGATGGACACCGGGGTCACCGGTCCCGTGTTCACCGTGGGCGACCGCAGCTGGAAGGCGCCGGCCGGCGAGCACCGGTTCAGCGTCTTCGAGGAGCGGGCCACCCTCGGCGGCGACATGGCCGGAGACCTGAACCGCGACGGCGACACCACCGACAAGTGGGGCGTCCTGTACGACGCCGCCGCCGGTACGGTCCGCGTCGACCTGAACGACGACGCGGACTTCACCAACGACGTCGCGATGAAGCCGTACAAGGACGGCCACCAGTTCGGGTACTTCGGCACCGACGACCCCGCCACCGACATCGCCGAGCGCATCCCGTTCGTGGTGGAGATCCGCAAGGACGTCGAGTTCGAGGCCGGGAAGTTCTCCGACTACGTCAACATCGGCGTCGTCGAGGGCTCGCACGGCACCCACGTGGCCGGTATCGCCGCCGCCAACGGCCTCTTCGGCGGCCGGATGGACGGCGCGGCGCCCGGCGCCAAGCTGGTCTCGTCGCGCGCCTGCACCTGGAGCGGCGGCTGCACCAACATCGCGCTGCTCGAGGGCATGCGGGACCTGGTCGTCAACCGCGGTGTGGACATCGTCAACATGTCCATCGGCGGTCTGCCCGCGCTGAACTACGACGACAGCGACCGCGGCGACGACGCCGACAACGCGCGCGCCCTGCTCTACAACCGCCTGATCGACACCTACGGCGTCCAGCTGGTCATCTCGGCCGGCAACTCGGGCCCCGGCGTGAACACGATCGGCGACCCGGCCCTGGCCAACAAGGTCATCTCGGTCGGCGCGGCCATCTCCCGCAGCACCTGGGCCGCCAACTACGGCTCGCAGGTCGAGAAGCGCTACAACATGTTCAACTTCTCCTCCCGCGGCCCGACGGAGAACGGCGGCTTCACGCCGACGATCACCGCACCCGGTGCGTCGGTCAACACCATCCCGACCTGGCAGGCGGGCGCCCCGGTGCCCGAGGCCGGGTACACCCTGCCCGCGGGCTACGGCATGCTGAACGGCACGTCGATGTCCGCGCCGCAGGCGACGGGCGCCAGTGCGCTGCTCATCTCGGCCGCCAAGCAGCGTTACACGAAGCTCTCCCCGCTCACCCTGCGGACCGCGCTGACCAGCACCGCCAAGCGGATCCCCGGGGTAAAGGCGCACGAGCAGGGCGCGGGCCTGATCGACGTCGACGAGGCGTGGGAGTCCATCCGGGACGGCGCCACCGCCCACTCCTACACGGTGAAGGCACCGGTCGACACGGCGCTCGACCACCTGCTGAAGCCGGAGGCGGGCTTCGGAGCCGGCATCTACGACCGCGAGAGCGGGCTGAAGCCCGGCCAGCGCAAGACGTACGACGTCACCATCACGCGCACGAGCGGCCCGAACCGGCCGATCGAGCACGAGCTGGACCTCCGCAACAACGACGGCACGTTCCGTATCGTCGGCGACGACGAGGTGGACCTGCCGCTGAACCGGCCGGTCACCGTGAAGGTGCAGGCCAAGGCCGGCTCCACCGGTGTGCACAGCGCCATCCTGGAGGTGGACGACGAGCGCACCGAGGGCGTCGACAAGCAGATCCTCGCCACCGTGGTCGCCTCGAACGAGCTGGTGAAGCCCGGCTACTCCTACTCCGCCGAGGGGTCGGTGCAGCGCAACAGCTTCACGTCCTACTTCGTCACGGTGCCGAAGGGCGCCCGGACGCTGGAGGTCGCGCTCGGCGGTCTCGCCGCGGGCAGCCAGACCCGGTTCATCTCGATCCACCCGTACGGCGTGGCGTTCGAGAGCACCGCGTCCACGGTCTGCTACCCGAACTACAACAACCCGGCCAACACCTGCCGCCCGGACGTGCGCTCCTACGCCAACCCGCAGCCGGGTGTCTGGGAGATCGAGGTCGAGTCGCGCCGTACGTCCCCGGTGCTGGACAACCCGTACAAGCTGGACGTCACCCTGCTGGGCGCCACCTTCGACCCGGCGGTGCAGACCCTCCCCGAGGCCGGGGTCGGCACTCCGACGACGGTCGACTGGCAGGTCACCAATGACGCGGCCGCGCTGGAGGGCAAGCTGAAGGGCGGCTCGCTGGGCTCAGCGAAGACCGCGAAGCCGACCATCGCGCAGGACGAGCGCCAGGTGTCCACGGTCACCATCGGCGCGGGCGTCGAGCGGCTGGACGTGGTGATCGGGAACACCTCCGACAAGGGCGCCGACCTGGACCTCGCGGTCCTCAAGGACGGCAGGCTGGTCGGCCAGTCCGCGGACGGCGACTCGGAGGAGTCGGTGTCCCTGGTCAACCCGGCCGCCGGTACGTACACGATCCTCGTCGACGGCTACGCGGTGGCGCCCGGCGGCACCACGTACGACTACAAGGACGTGTACTTCTCGTCGGCGCTGGGCACCGTCGAGGTCGACGAGTCGAAGACGGTCTCGCTGGCCAACGGCGCGAGCGCGCAGGTCTCCGCCGAGGTGAAGGTGGCCGGTCCCGCACCGGAGGGCCGCCGGTTCTTCGGCGAGGTCCGGCTGGTGAACGCGCGCGGCACCGCCGCGGGCACCGGCAGCGTGGTGATCGAGAAGGTCGTGCCGTAACGGTCCGACCTGGTCACGGGGGCGGGCGTCCGGCGGGACGCCCGCCCTCCGTGCGTGCGGGCCGCCGCTCGTGCGTGAGGCGTGTGTGAGGAAGGCCATGCGTCCCGCCCCTCGGACAATGGATTGGACAAAACGGCCGTGGACAGACGCATCATGGAAGACACCCAGGCCATGCAGGCTGCACAAGCGTACGGAGGAGTCCCCGTGAAGGTCGGAATCGTCGGAGCCACCGGGCAGGTCGGCACGGTCATGCGCAAGATCCTCGCCGAGCGGAAGTTCCCGGCCGACGAGCTCCGGCTGTTCGCCTCCGCCCGGTCCGCGGGGTCCACGATCGAGGGGCAGGGACGGGAGATCACCGTCGAGGACGCCGCCACCGCCGACTACTCCGGACTGGACATCGTGCTGTTCTCGGCCGGCGGCGCGACCTCCCGCGCGCTCGCCGAGAAGGTCGCCGCCCAGGGTGCCGTCGTGATCGACAACTCCTCCGCCTGGCGCCGGGACCCCGACGTGCCGCTGGTCGTCTCCGAGGTGAACCCGCACGCGGTCAAGGACCGCCCGAAGGGGATCATCGCCAACCCGAACTGCACGACCATGGCCGCGATGCCCGTGCTGAAGCCGCTCCACCGGGAGGCCGGACTCACCGCGCTGGTCGCCACCACCTACCAGGCGGTCTCCGGCTCCGGCCTGGCCGGTGTCGCCGAGCTCGACGGCCAGGTGAAGGCCGTCGCCGAGCGGGCCGCCGAGCTGACCCACGACGGCGAGGCCGTCGTGTACCCGGAGCCGGGCGTCTACCAGCGCCCCATCGCCTTCAACGTGCTCCCGCTGGCCGGCTCGATCGTCGACGACGGCTCCCACGAGACCGACGAGGAGCAGAAGCTCCGCCACGAGTCCCGCAAGATCCTGGAGATCCCGGAGCTCAGGGTCTCCGGCACCTGTGTCCGCGTCCCCGTGTTCTCCGGGCACTCGCTTCAGGTCAACGCGCGCTTCGAGCGTCCGCTGAGCGTGGAGCGGGCCCACGCGCTGCTGGCGGACGCGGAGGGCGTCGAGCTGTCCGACATCCCGACCCCGCTGCAGGCGGCCGGCAGGGACGCCTCCTACGTGGGCCGCATCCGGGTCGACGAGACCGTCGAGAACGGCCTCGCCCTGTTCGTGTCGAACGACAACCTGCGCAAGGGTGCCGCGCTGAACGCGGTCCAGATCGCCGAGCTGGTGGCGGACGAGCTCAGGGCCTGATCCGCCCGGATCACCGCGGGGCGGGGTCACGTGCCGAGCGCACGGGACCCCGCCCCGCCGTCGTCACGTCACCCGCCCCCGTCGTACGTCGCCCGCCCCCGGGGAGCCCGCCCGGGGAGCCCGCCCGTGGAGTCCGCCGGGGGACGGGCGGGCCGTGGGGGGCCCGTGGAAGGATGGGCCGAAACGTCGCATACCGAGGACGCAGAAACGAGGAGATGACCGGGTGCCTGGCACAAACCTGACCCGCGAAGAGGCACAGGCGCGGGCGCGCCTGATCACCGTTGACTCGTACGAGATCGACCTCGATCTCACCGGGGCGCAGGAGGGCGGCACCTACCGGTCCGCGACCACCGTGCGCTTCGACTCCGCCGAACACGGCGCGGAGACCTTCATCGACCTGGTGGCCCCCGCGGTGCACGAGGTCGTGCTGAACGGCCGTCCGCAGGACGTGGCCGCGGTCTTCCGGGACTCGCGGATCGCCCTGCGGCATCTGCACGAGGGCCCGAACGAGCTGACCGTCGTCGCGGACTGCGCGTACACCAACACGGGCGAGGGCCTGCACCGGTTCGTCGACCCGGTGGACCAGCAGACCTACCTCTACACCCAGTTCGAGGTGCCGGACGCCCGCCGGGTGTTCGCCAACTTCGAGCAGCCCGACCTGAAGGCCACGTTCCGGTTCACCGTGAAGGCGCCGGAGGGCTGGACCGTGGTCTCCAACTCGCCGACGCCGGAGCCCAAGGACAACGTCTGGCACTTCGAGCCGACCCCGCGGATCTCCACGTACATCACCGCCCTGATCGTGGGTCCGTACCACTCCGTCCACAGCTCCTACGAGAAGGACGGGCAGAGCGTCCCGCTCGGCATCTACTGCCGCCCGTCGCTGGCCGAGTTCCTGGACGCGGACGCGATCTTCGAGGTCACCCGGCAGGGCTTCGACTGGTTCCAGGAGAAGTTCGACTACGCCTACCCGTTCGCCAAGTACGACCAGCTCTTCGTGCCGGAGTTCAACGCGGGCGCGATGGAGAACGCGGGCGCGGTGACCATCCGGGACCAGTACGTGTTCCGCTCGAAGGTGACGGACGCGGCGTACGAGACGCGCGCCGAGACCATCCTGCACGAGTTGGCGCACATGTGGTTCGGCGACCTGGTCACCATGGAGTGGTGGAACGACCTGTGGCTGAACGAGTCGTTCGCCACCTACACGTCGGTCGCCTGCCAGGCGCACGCGCCCGGCTCCAGCTGGCCGCAGGCGTGGACGACGTTCGCCAACTCGATGAAGACCTGGGCGTACCGGCAGGACCAGCTCCCGTCCACGCACCCGATCATGGCCGAGATCCGCGACCTGGACGACGTGCTCGTCAACTTCGACGGAATCACCTACGCCAAGGGCGCCTCGGTGCTGAAGCAGCTCGTCGCCTACGTCGGCACGGACGAGTTCTTCCGCGGCGTCCAGGCGTACTTCAAGCGGCACGCCTTCGGGAACACCCGGCTGACCGACCTGCTGACCGCGCTGGAGGAGACCAGCGGACGCGATCTGAAGACCTGGTCCAGGGCCTGGCTGGAGACCGCCGGCATCAACGTCCTGCGGCCGGTGGTGGACACCGACGCGGCCGGGACGATCACCTCGTTCGCGGTGAAGCAGGAGGCCCCGGCGCTGCCGCCGGGCGCGAAGGGCGAGCCGCTGCTGCGCCCGCACCGCATCGCCATCGGCGCCTACGACCTGGACGAGGCCGGAAGGCTGGTGCGCACCCACCGCGTCGAGCTGGACGTCGACGGCGAGTTCACCGCGGTGCCGGAACTCGTGGGCAGGCCCCGCCCGGCGGTGGTGCTGCTCAACGACGACGACCTGACGTACACCAAGGTCCGCCTGGACGAGGAGTCGCTCAGGACCGTCACCGAGCACCTGGGCGACTTCACCGACTCGCTGCCGCGGGCCCTGTGCTGGGCCTCGGCGTGGGACATGACCCGCGACGGCGAGCTGCCCGCCCGCGACTACCTGTCGCTGGTGCTGTCGGGCATCGGCAAGGAGTCGGACATCGGCGTGGTGCAGTCGCTGCACCGGCAGGTGAAGCTCGCCCTGGACCTGTACGCGGCTCCGGAGTGGCGCGAGACGGGGCTGACCCGGTGGACCGACGCGACGCTGGCGCATCTGCGCGCGGCGGAGCCGGGCAGCGACCACCAGCTGGCGTGGGCGCGGGCCTTCGCCGCGACCGCGCGCACCCCGCAGCAGCTGGACCTGCTGCAGGCGCTGCTGGAGGGCCGTGACTCGATCGAGGGCCTGGCCATGGACACGGAGCTGCGCTGGGCGTTCGTGGAGCGGCTGGCGGCGACCGGGGTATACGACGAGGAGGAGATCGCGGCCGAGCTGGAGCGGGACCGCACGGCCGCCGGTGAGCGGCACGCGGCGACGGCCCGGGCGGCCCGTCCGACGCCGGAGGCCAAGGCCGAGGCCTGGGAGTCGGTCGTCGGGACCGGCGAGCTGCCGAACGCGGTGCAGGAGGCCGTCATCGGCGGGTTCGTCCAGACCGACCAGCGCGAGCTGCTTGCCCCGTACACGGAGAAGTACTTCTCGGCGGTCAAGGGCGTGTGGGAGTCGCGCTCCCACGAGATCGCCCAGCAGATCGCGGTGGGCCTCTACCCCGCGCTCCAGGTGTCGGCCAAGACGCTGGACGCGACGGACGCATGGCTGGATTCCGCCGCCCCGAACGCGGCGCTGCGCCGGCTCGTCCTGGAGTCCCGCGCCGGTGTGGAGCGGGCCCTGAAGGCCCGCGCGGCGGACGCGGCGGCGTCCTGACCTGCGGGGCCGCGAGCCCCGTACGACGCGCTGGAGGGCGCCCCGGAACCATCGTGTCCGGGGCGCCCTCTCGTATGTCCGGAGAGCGCCGTCGGCCGCCTGTCTGAAGTGTGACCATGCGTCAACAGCCGTTCGCACAAACGACTATGCTCCCTCACCGTCGTCATATGATCGTTTCGGTTCGGATGATTCAAGGGTGCTGATGATCCGTGAGGAATCGTCGCCCGGAAGTGGCAACCCGCGCCCCGCGGCCGCTTTCGGGTGGCTGCTGCCCGCCACTCTGACAGTCGTCGGCACCGTGGTCACGGTGCTGCTGGCCCCCGCCCCGGCCCGGGGCCCCGTCGCGGTGCTCGGAGCCGTCGCCGCGGTCGCGCTCGCCGCCGTCGGCGCCGAGGCCGCCCGCCGCGGCAGGATGATCGGCTCGCTGCGCCGTGCCGTCGCCGAACGCGACTCCGTACTGGCCCAGCAGGCCTCCCGTACGGCGCACCTCGCCGGCACCCTGCTGCCGGACGTCGTGGAGCGGCTGCGCAAGGGCGAGTTCCCGGAGGACGTGCTCGCCTCGCTCGACGCCCCCGAGTCCCACCGGGCCGTCGTCCGCACCGTGCTCGACGCCGTCGTCGCCGAGGAGGACCTGCGCGAGTCCGCCCAGCGCGCCTTCGTGAACATCGCCCGCCGGGTTCAGGCCATCGTCCACCGGCAGGCCCAGGAGCTCAGGGAGATGGAGGACCGGCACGGCAAGTCGCCCGAGGTCTTCGGCGACCTGCTCCGCCTCGACCACGGCACCGCGCTGATCGGCCGGCTCGCCGACTCCATCGCGGTGCTCGGCGGCACCAGGCCCGGCCGCCAGTGGAGCCGGGCCGTGCCCCTGTACAGCGTGCTGCGCGGCGCCATGTCGCGGATCATCGACTACCAGCGCGTCGAGCTGCACTCCGTCTCCGAGGTGGCTGTCACCGGCCCCGCCGTCGAGCCGCTGATCCACGCGCTGGCCGAGCTCCTCGACAACGCGACCCGCTACTCCCCGCCGCAGACCAAGGTCCATCTGACCGCCGTCGACGTCCAGTCGGGCATCGCCGTCGAGATCGAGGACGGCGGCGTCAGCATGAGCGAGGAGGCCCGCGAGCGTGCGGAGCGGATGCTGAGCCAGGCCCGGCAGGGCATCGACCTCAACGACCTCGGTGAGACGCCGCGCCTCGGCCTCGCCGTGGTCGGCCGGCTGGCGCAGGCCTACGGCTTCCAGGTCTCGCTGCGGCCGTCCGCGTACGGCGGCGTGCGCGCGGTCCTCGTCGTGCCGCAGGACCTGATCACCACGACCGCGGCGGCGACCGGTCTCGCCCACGGCATCGGAGCCGCGTCGGTGCCCCGGACGACCCTCCCGCCGGAGGCGGCCCAGGCCGCGCCGAGCACCCCGGCCCGCGGCGCGGCTCCGGTGCCCGCCCCGCGGCGGCCGGCCACCGGGCCGGTGACGTCCGAGCCGGACCCGGTGGTGGTGGAGCGGACGCCGAACGGCCTCCCCCAGCGGCGCCGCAGGACGCCCGCCGTCCCGCCCGCCGCCCCGAACACGCCGGCGTCGTCCACGCCGGACCCGGCTCCGCAGCAGGAGCCCACTCCGCAGGTGCAGCCCGGAATGTGGCTGGCCGCCTTCCAGAGCGGCCTGTCCGGGGAGCCCACCGACGCCAGCAAGGGGAACACACAGCCATGATTCAGCAGCAGGCCAACATGGACTGGATGCTCAAGGACCTCGCGGAAGGCGTGCCGCAGACCAGGCACGTGGTCGTGCTCTCCGCCGACGGTCTGCGCATGGCCCAGTACGGCACGGACACCGACACCGCCGACCGGCTCGCCGCCGCGTGCGCGGGCCTCCAGTCCCTCGCCGCCGCGGTGGGGGCCGAACTCCCGCACAGCGACGCCCGGATGCGGCTCGTCGTGATCGAGATGGACGGGGGCTTCTTCTACCTGATGGCCGCCGGCGCCGGCGCCTTCCTCGCCGTGCTCGCCGACGAGGGCGTGGACGCCGGACTCATGGGCCAGCGGATGCGCGACCTGGTGCTGCGGATCGGCGCCCACCTGAGCAGCCCGCCCCGGCAGGACGGTGCGGCCAGGTGAGCCACCCGGGCGGCGGGGACTGGGAGGAGGCCAGTCCCGAGCGGCTGTACGTCATCACCGGCGGCCGCAGCAGCACGTCCGCCCCCGTCGAACTCGACCTGGTCACGCTGATCGTGGCCAGGTCCCGGCCGAAGCCCGGCATGCAGCCGGAGCACGCGGCGATTCTCGAGCTGTGCCAGTCGCCCCTGTCCGTCGCGGAGGTCTCCGCGTACTCGGGGCTCCCGGTCAGCGTCGTCACCGTCCTGCTCGGCGACCTCCTCGCCGGAGGACGGGTGGTCGCACGCGCGCCCGTCCCACCCGCCAGACTCCCCGACCGCGCTTTGATTGAGGCAGTGATCGATGGACTTCAGAAGCTCTGAGCAGCCGGTACGGACGACCGGGCCGCGGAGCGAGGACGCGCTGCCCGAGACGGCCGCGGCCGCCGTCAAGGTGGTGATCGTGGGCGGCTTCGGGGTCGGCAAGACGACGCTGGTCGGATCGGTCAGCGAGATCCGCCCGCTGACCACCGAGGAGACGATGACCCAGGCCGGTGTCGGCATCGACGACACCTCGGGCATCGGCGGCAAGAACGCAACGACCGTGGCGATGGACTTCGGCCGGATCTCCGTCAACGAGGAACTGGTGCTGTACCTGTTCGGCACGCCGGGGCAGGAGCGCTTCTGGTTCCTGTGGCGCGGGCTGTTCGAGGGCGCGCTGGGCGCGGTGGTGCTGGTCGACACCCGGCGGCTGGAGGTCAGCTTCGACGTCATCGGCCGGCTGGAGGAGCGGTCCGTGCCGTTCGTCGTGGCCGTCAACTCCTTCCCGGACGCGCCGGACCACCCGGTCGAGGAGCTCCGCGGGGCGCTCGATCTCCCGGAGTCGGTGCCGATCGTGACCTGCGACGCCCGGCAGCGGTCGTCGAGCAGGGACGTGCTGATGACGCTGATGCGGTATCTGCAGGGCCTGGCGGCGGAGCAGCAGGCGTCCTGAGCGGGCGGGCCGGGCGGCTCCTGGGCCGAGGGCCCGAGCCCCCCGGGCGGGCCGTCGGTGCCGCCCGGGCCGCCCCCTCGTACCCGCCCGGCGAACGCCCGGGCCGCCCTCGTCACCGTTCGCCGGGCGCCGGGCCCGCCCTCGTACCCGCCCGGCGGGCCGCCCGCCACCCGGGTGGGCGCCCCGCCTCCGGGTGAGTGGAGCAGTCGGGGGAGATCGGTGCACGCGGACCGGCGATCGGCTGACAAGGGCTCAAGCGGCGGCGCGACCGGGTCGAGAAACGGTGATGTGATCATCGTCGATCGGATGGGAGTCCCCATGCGACTGTTCGCGCGCCGCGCGGTCGCCGCTCTGCTGCTCGCCGTGTCGGCGGCAGCCCCCGGACCGGCCGCGGCGGCCGGCACGGAGGGGCCGACCCCCGCCCCGCTGTACCGGTCGTCCGAGCCGGTGAAGGGCAGCTACATCGTCTCCCTCCGGGAGGGCGCCGACCCGGCCGCGGTCGCCCGGGACGCGGGTGTGAAGCGCCGGTACACCTACAACCGGGCCATGCGCGGGTTCTCCGCGACGCTGAACGCGGCCCAGCTCAACGCCCTGCGGCTCGCACCGGGCGTGGCGGCCGTGGAGGAGGACGCGCGGGTGTCCGCGCGCGGGCTCCCCGAGGGGCCGCGCGTCCCGTCCGCCGCCCGTCTCGCGGACCCGGGCGTCGCCACGGCGTTCCGCAGGCAGGCCGCGAGCTGGGGACTGGACCGCGCGGACCAGCGGGCCCTGCCGCTGGACGGGCAGTTCACCGCGACGTCGACGGGCTGGGGCGTCACGGTCTACGTCGTAGACACCGGGATCGACTACGGTCACAGCGAGTTCGGCGGCCGGGCCGTGGCCGGGTTCGACGCCATCGGCGACGGGCGCCGCGGCCAGGACTGCGAGGGCCACGGCACCCATGTCGCGGGGACGGTGGCGGGGGCCGCGTACGGGGTGGCGCCGCAGGCCCATGTGGTCAGCGTCCGGGTGCTCGACTGCGAGGGTGAGGGTGCCTGGTCCAGGATCATCGCGGGCCTCGACTGGGTGGCGAAGAACGCCCGGCACCCCGCCGTGCTGAACGCCTCCCTCGGAGGCCCCGTGTCCCCCTCCGCCAACGCCGCCGCCCGGGCCGTCTTCGACAGCGGGGTGCTGCCCGTCGTCGCGGCGGGCAACTCCGCGGAGGACGCGTGCGGGGTCTCGCCCGCGAGCGCGCCGAACGTCCTGACGGTCGGTGCGACCGACACGGCGGACACCGAGACCGACTACAGCAACTACGGCGAGTGCCTCCGGCTGTACGCCCCGGGCAGCGACATCACGTCCGCGCGGATGGGCGGTGGCACGACGTCGATGAACGGCACCTCGATGGCCGCACCGCACGTGGCCGGGGTCGCCGCGCTCTACAAGGCGGCCCACCCCGCGGCCGGCCCGCAGGAGGTCGCCGACTGGCTCATCGCCCAGTCCACGAAGAACGTCGTGCGGAGCATCACCCGCGGGTCGCCGAACCGGCTCCTCTTCACCGGCGGGCTGTGACCCCGCCCGCACATCGCCTGCCGCCCGGACCGGCGGGCGGGGCGGTGGCGGGAGGACTGCGCCGGGCGGTGGGCACCGGCCGGATGCCGTCGACGGCATGCGACCGGTGCCCGCGTGGCCGCTCAGCGGACCCGGGTCGCGGGGGCCGCCGCGGGGGCGCCGGTACGCCCTCCCGCCGGCGGGTCCCCGCGTCCGGTCGCCGCGGTGACGCCGGGCGGTCTGCCGGTCGGGATCTGCCCCACCACCGTGGCGACGACCGCGATCGCCATGCCGGTGAGCTGCAGCGGCGTCAGCTCCTGACCGAGCATCGCCCAGCCGATCACGGCCGCGGTGACCGGTGAGAGTGGGCCGAGCAGCGTCACCGAGGTGGCGGTGAGCCGCTCGATGCCGCGGAACCAGAGCCAGTAGCCGACGGCGGTGCCGGCCAGGGCGAGATAGGCGTACCCGGCCAGGGCACGGCCGTCGAGCGCGGGCGGCGGTCCCTCGGCGAGCCAGGCCAGCGAGGCGATCAGCAGTCCGCCGGCGGTGAGCTGCCAGCCGGTCATCGCGAGCGGGCCGACGCCCTCGGGGCGGCCCCAGCGTTTGGTCAGCACCGTCCCCGCGGACATCGACCCCGCGCCCGCGAGCCCGGCCAGCACTCCGGCGAGATCCAGGGCCGCGCCGGCCCGGAGGACCACCAGGCTCACCCCGAAGACCGCGGCGACGGCGGCCAGAAGCCCCCGTGCGCTCGGCCGGTCGCCGAGCAGCAGCGCCGCGAGCCCGATGACGCACAGCGGCCCGACCGAGCCCACGACCGCGGCGACCCCGCCGGGCAGGCGGTACGCGGCGAGGAACAGCAGGGGGAAGAACGCCCCGATGTTGAGCGCGCCGAGCACGGTCGCCTTTCCCCACCAGGCGCCGCGCGGCAGCGTGCGGGTCAGCGCGAGAAGGGCCAGTCCGGCGGGCAGGGCGCGCATCAGCCCGGTGAAGAGGGGGCGGTCCGGCGGCAGGAGCTCCGTGGTGACGGCGTAGGTGGAGCCCCAGGCGACCGGGGCGAGCGCGGTCACGGCGACGAGGGCGATGAGGGGGGCTTTTCGGGACGGCACTTCGGCCCCTTCGGGACGGCGGCGGCATGGGTAGCTCACTAGCAAGTAGCTTAGCATCAAGCTACTTGCTAGTGAGCTACTAATCATCAAGCAGCTTGCTTGTGAGCGACCGGACGTTGGCCGAAAATGGTGCGATGACCTCCTCCTCGAAATCCTCGTCGGCCCCGGCGGCCTCGTCGGCCCCGGCGGCCACGAGCTCCTCGACGAACTCGGCATCCCCAGCAGTCTCGGCAGCCGATCCCGTGGACGCCATCACCGCACAGTGGGCCACCGTGCGCCCCGATCTGGACACGGTCCCGATGGCCGTCTTCGGACGGATCTACCGGCTGTCCGGCACCATGGCCCAGCGCATCGACCGGGCGTACAAGCCGTACGGCGTCTCACGCGGCGAGTTCGACGTGCTCGCGACGCTACGGCGGGCGGGAAAGCCCTACACGCTCTCGCCGCGCCGGCTGTCGGAGACGCTGATGCTGACCACCGGCGGCATGACGGGGCGGCTGGACCGGCTGGAGCGGGCCGGACTGCTCAGCCGGAGCCCGGACCCGCACGACCGGCGCGGGCTGCGGGTGACGCTGAGCGAACGCGGCCTCGAGGTGGTGGACGGTGCCGTCGGGGCCGGGCTCGCGGTGCAGCGCGAGGCGCTGGCGGCGGCCCTCGACGAGTCCGAGGCGGAGCAGCTCGCGGGGCTGCTGCGGAAGCTGCTCAACGCCACCGGGGCCTGACCGGCGCCCGGCAGGCGGCGGACTGCCGACCCGCCCCCGCGCTACGGCCGCCGGCCGGTCACCACCCGGCCGGTAACCGCCGGGCCGATCATTGTCGAGCCGATCACCACCGGGCCGATCACCACCGTGCCGTGGACGGCACGAGGGCGCCGCACGGTGTGTACCGTACGGCGCCCTCGCGGCGTTCCACGGTGCGGCGCCGCGTCCGCGGCGCCCGCGGGCCCGGATTCCCGGGCCGGGCGTCAGGAGGTCAGGCCTGCTTCCTGCCGGGCCGGTCGGACTTGTCGAGGACCATCACCAGGCCCGCGATCAGCACGAACAGCGCGATCGGCGCCACGACGAACAGGCCGAGCGTCTCGGCCACGCTCAGACCGGTACCCGGGTCGTCGCCGTCGTCACGGGTCAGAGCGAGCGCGGGGGACGACATGAGCAGCATCATCAGCGTCGTACCGGCCGCGACGGCGCCGGTGCGCAGGGCGTTCTTCTTGTCCACGGGGCAAACGTAGCGAACGGCTAGGACGGCCGCGCGCCCGGGGTGCCCGAACGGGGCGCGGGCTCCGGCCGGAACACGCCCATGAGCGCGTGCAGCCTCGGCGAGGCGGCCAGGTCCTCCAGGGTCATCGGGCGGCCGGCGGCGTCCGCGACGGGCAGCCGCCAGTTCGGGTACTGGTCCCAGGTACCGGGCAGGTTCTGCGGACGCCGGTCCCCCACGGCGTCCGGCAGCCAGACACCCACCATGCGGGCCGGGGTCCGCAGCAGGAACCGGTACACCGCGCGGATCCCGCCCTCCTCGTCGTGGCTGCCCTCCGGCAGCAGCCCGAGCCGGGCCAGGCACGCGCGCCACTCGGCCACCTCGGCGGAGTCCTCCCGGCGCTCCTGGTCCAGCGGCCGGGTGAGCAGGCCCAGCCGGTGGCGCAGCGCCACGTGCTCGCCCGTGAGGCGGGCCGCGGTGGACGGCAGGTCGTGGGTGGTGGCCGTGGCCACACAGCCCTCGCGCCAGTCCTCGGGCGGCAGCGGCCGGCCGCCGCCCGCCCAGTCGCGTTCGAACCAGAGCACGGACGTGCCGAGCACCCCCCGGCGCGACAGCGCCTCGCGCACGCCGCACTCGACGGTGCCCAGGTCTTCCCCTATCACGACCGCCCCGGCGCGGCGGGCCTCCAGGACCAGGACGGCGAGCATCGCCTCGGCGTCGTAGCGGACGTAGGTGCCTTCGGTGGGCCGGGCTCCGGCGGGGACCCACCAGAGCCGGAACAGGCCCATGACGTGGTCGAGGCGCAGCGCGCCCGCGTGCCGCAGCAGCCCGCGCAGCAGCCCCCGGAAGGGGGCGTAGCCGGAGGCGGCGAGGACGTCGGGCCGCCAGGGCGGCAGGCCCCAGTCCTGGCCGCGGGCGTTGAACGCGTCGGGCGGGGCGCCCACCGACATGCCCGCGGCGAAGGCGTCCTGCTCGGCCCAGGCGTCCGCGCCGTCCGGGTGCACGCCGACCGCGAGGTCGTGCACGATCCCGACGGCCATCCCGGCGCCGCGGGCCGCCGCCGCGGCCGCCGCCAGCTGCTCGTCCGTCAGCCAGGCGAGCCGGCAGTGGAAGTCGACGCGGTCCATGAGGTCCCCGCGGGCGCGGGCCGTCTCCGGGGAGCGCGGGTCGCGCAGGCCCTCGGGCCAGGTGTGCCAGTCGGGGCCGTGCACCTCGGCGAGGGCGCACCAGGTGGCGTGGTCGTCCAGCGCCCGGCCCCGCTCGGCCAGATAGGCGCAGTACGCGGCCCGGCGGCCGGGACCGAGGGGAACCCGCGCCACCAGCTCCAGCGCCCGGGCCTTGAGCCGCCACACGGCGTCCCGGTCGATCAGCGCGCCCTTCTCCAGGACGGAGGCGCGCAGTTCGGCGGCCTTCTCCAGGATCGCGTCCAGCCGGTACCGGTCCTGGCCGGTGACGTACGCGTACTCGGGGATGTCCTCGATCCGCAGATGCACCGGGTCGGGGAAGCGGCGCGAGGACGGGCGGTAGGGGGACGGGTCGGCCGGCTCGCCGGGCACGGCCGCGTGCAGCGGGTTGACCTGCACGAATCCCGATCCGAGACAGCGGCCGGCCCAGGACGCCAGCTCGCCGAGGTCCCCGAGGTCGCCCATGCCCCAGGAACGTGCGGACAGCAGCGAGTACAGCTGCACCAGAAAGCCGTGGACCCGCTCCGCGGGCTGGTCCACGGCCTCGGGGGCGACGACGAGCGCGGCGCTGCCGGTGCGTCCGCCGTCCGTCCTGACAGTCAGCCGGTGCACCCCGGCGGGCAGTTGCGCCCAGCGGTGCGCCGCGGACGGGCCGCCCCCGGCGGGGGCGGGACGCTCCGCGGCCGGATTGCCGCCGGTTTCCGGTGCGGGTGCGCCGGGGGCGAGTTCGCGCCATTCCAGCAGGCCGCCGTCCTCCAGGTCCACGCGGACCCGGGAGCCGGGCGGGACGGCGACGGGGGGAGGCCCGGTGGCGGGGAGCCACGCGACCACGGTCGGCGGGAGCAGCCGTTCCCCGGCCGCGGATTCGGCTGCCGTGAGGGCGGCGCGGACCGCTTCCGGCGTGGCGGCGTCCACGCCGAGAGCGGCGAGCACCGCGACGACCGTGGAGTCGGGGACGGGGACGGTGACGCCCGCCGAGGGCGAGTACGTGGTGGCGACACCGTGCAGCGCGGCGAGCCGGGCCAGGCCCATTCAGACTCCTGGGGACTCCGAGCCCCCGGCGTCGCCGGTGGCGGTGGGTTCGCTGGTGAGGGGGGCGGCGTCCACGAGAGGGGGCTCGCTGGTGAGCGGCAGGGCGGCGGCGAGCGGCGGCTCGCTGGTGAGCGGACCGGCGGCGAGCGGCGGCTCGCCGGTCAGGGGCGGTACCGAGGTCAGCGGCGGCTCGCTGGTCAGCGGGCCGAGAACCTGTTTGGACAGGGCGGGGAGCAGAAGCTGTGCGGGTGCGGCCACGGAGGGCCTCCTCACGATGGGCAACAGGACATTCGCAGCCCTACCCAGTGGGCACGGCCGCAGACGTACACCTCTCGTCAACGTGTTCCGTGTCACATTCTGCTGCACGCAGGGAAGTTGGACGGGCCGCTCGCGACTCGCGCGCGCCGATGGGCAAATACGACACAACCGTCAGCCGCATTGACACCTTCACCACCGCGGTGGTGGGCTCGATCCCGATTCACGGGGCACGGGGAGTCGAGGGGAGACCGGACGTGCGGTTCGGGCGCAGGAAGCAGACGGCGACCGCCGTCGCCGTCGCCGTGATCGGCGGGCTGCTGGGGACGGCTCCCGGGGCCCTCGCCGCCCCGGAGGTACCCGGCTCCACCAGCACGGCCACCCCCGAGCGGGAGGCCGCCGGGACGCCGCCGCAGATCTGGCCCCGTCCGCAGACGCTCAGGGCCACCGGGCCCGCCGTGCCGCTGGGTGAGGATGTGACGCTGCTGGCGGCCCCGGACGCCGACCCCTACGCCGTCGAGACCGTGCGCGAGGCGCTGCGCGCCGCCGGGGTGCGGAACGTCCACACGGAGCTGCCCGGGCGCGGCACGCTGCTCCGTCTCGGCGGAACCGGAGCACTCGAGGCGCTGCGCGCCCTGCGGGTACCCGAACGCGCCGATCTGCCCCGGGGCGGCTACCGGATCGGCACCGGCCGGATCGCCGGACGCGACACCGTCGCCGTGGACGGAGTCGGCGCGGACGGGCTCTTCCACGGGGCCCAGACGCTGCGGCAGCTCGCCGTGAACGGCACCGTGCCCGGTGTGGCCGTACGGGACTGGCCCGGCACGGCCGTCCGCGGGGTGACCGAGGGCTTCTACGGCCGGCCGTGGAGCCACCAGCAGCGGCTGGCGCAGCTCGACTTCATGGGCCGCACCAAACAGAACCGCTACCTCTACGCACCGGGCGACGACGCGTTCCGGCAGGCCCGCTGGCGCGAACCGTACCCCGCCGCCCAACGCGCCGAGTTCCGCGAGCTGGCCGAGCGGGCCCGGCGCAACCATGTGACGCTCGCCTGGGCCGTCGCCCCCGCCCAGTCCATGTGCCTGGCCTCCGACGACGACGTGAAGGCGCTCAAGCGCAAGATCGACGCGATGTGGGCGCTCGGTGTGCGCGCCTTCCAGCTGCAGTTCCAGGACGTCAGCTACAGCGAGTGGCACTGCGGCCGGGACCCCGACACCTTCGGTTCCGGCCCGGGCGCCGCGGCCCGGGCGCACGCGCGGCTCGCCGGGGAGATCGCCGGGCACCTCGCCGAACGCCACCCCGGCGCCGAGCCGCTGACGGTGATGCCCACGGAGTTCTACCAGGACGGCGCGACCGAGTACCGCACGGCGCTCGCCGAGCTGCTGGACCCCGCCGTCCAGGTCGCCTGGACGGGGGTCGGGGTCGTTCCGCGCACCATCACCGGACGGGAACTGGCCGGGGCCCGGCGGGTGTTCGGCCGCGCGATGGTCACCATGGACAACTACCCCGTCAACGACTATGCGCAGGGCCGCATCTTCCTCGGGCCCTACACCGGACGGGAGCCGGCCGTCGCGTCCGGCTCCGCCGCGCTGCTCGCCAACGCCATGGAGCAGCCGACGGTGTCCCGCATCCCGCTGTTCACCGCAGCCGACTACGCCTGGAACCCGAAGGGCTACCGGCCCCAGGAGTCCTGGCACGCGGCGGTGGACGACCTCGCGGGCGGCGACCCGCGGACCCGGGAGGCGCTCGGCGCGCTCGCCGGGAACCACACCTCGTCCATCCTCGGCTCCACCGAGTCCGCGTACCTCCAGCCCCTGATGGCCGAGTTCTGGCGCTCGCGCACCACCGACGACGCCAAGGCCAGGGACGAGGCGGCGCGGCGGCTGCGGGCGGCGTTCACCGTGATGCGGGAGGCCCCGGAGCGGCTGGCCCCGCTCGACGCCGAAGTGGGTCCCTGGCTGGACCAGCTGGCGCGCTACGGCACCGCCGGGGAACTCGCCGTCGACATGCTGCAGGCCCAGGCGCGCGGCGACGGCGAGACCGCCTGGCGGACGTCGCTGGCGCTCACCCCCGTGCGCACCGAGATCGGCCGGGGGAAGGTGACCGTCGGCAAGGGCGTGCTCGACCCCTTCCTCACCCGGGTGGCGAAGGAGTCGGCGACGTGGACGGGCGCCGACCGCAGGCCGGGCCCGGTGACCCGTACCGGCGACGCGTACACGGTCCGGCTGGACCGCGCCCGGCCCGTGGAGGCCGTGACCGCGATGACCGAGCCCGGTCCGGACGGCGCCGCGGGCACGCTGGAGGCGCATGTCCCGGGCCAGGGCTGGCGGACGCTCGGCGGGCTCGCGGCATCCGGCTGGACCCAGAGCCGCCTGAGGGGGCTGCGCGCGGACGCCCTCCGGATCACCGGGGCACCGGCGGCGCCCTCGGTGCACGCGCTCGTGCCGTGGTTCGCCGACGAGCCCCAGGCCCGGCTCGCCCTCGGCCGCGGCGAGCTGGACGCGCCGATCGGCGGCGGCCCGCAGCGCACCGAGGCGTACGTCGACGCCCAGCGGCCGGACGAGGTGCGCGGCGCGCTCACCGCCAGGGCGCCGAAGGGCATCAGGGTGGCCGTGCCGAAGGAGGTGCGGGCGCCCCGCGGCCGGCGTACGGCCGTGCCCGTCGAGGTGACGGTGCCGCCGGGGACCCCCGCGGGCGAGTACGAGGTGCCGCTCGCCTTCGGAGGGGAGGAGAGCACGCTGACCGTACGGGCCTACCCGGCGACCGGCGGCCCCGACCTGTTCCGGACGGCGGCGGCGTCGTCGTCCGGGGACGAGACCCCCGACTTCCCGGCCGCCGCCGCCACGGACGGCGACCCCGGCACCCGCTGGTCCTCCCCCGCGGAGGACGGCGCCTGGTGGCAGGCGGAACTCCCCCGGCCGGCCCGGCTGGGCCAGGTGGTCCTGCACTGGCAGGAGGCGCATGCGGCGAGCTACCGCATCCAGGTCTCGGGCGACGGGCGCACCTGGCGCACCGCCGCCACCGTCCGCGACGGCAGGGGCGGCCACGAGTCGGTCCGCCTGGACGCGCCGGGAACCCGTTTCGTCCGGGTGCAGGGTGACGCGCGGGCGACGCGCTTCGGCTACTCGCTGTGGTCGGTCGAGGGGTACGCGGTGTCGGAGCAGGGCGCCGGCGAACCCTGACCGCCCCGGCGGCGGCGCCCCGAGCCGGGCACGGCAGCGCGCGCCCGGTGGCCCGGAGCGCGCGCACACGACAGTGGCCCGGATCCTCAGGCGGAGATGCCGTCGATCCGGGCCATCGCGTCGTCCGCGCCGTACGGCTGCAGGTATGGCAGCCAGCGCGGGTCCCTATGCCCGGTGCCGATGATGCGCCAGGCGAGCCCGCTCGGCGGGGCGGGTTGGTGCCGCAGCCGCCAGCCCAGCTCGCGCAGGTGCCGGTCGGCCTTGACGTGGTTGCAGCGGCGGCACGCCGCCACCACGTTGTCCCAGACGTGCTGACCGCCGCGACTGCGCGGAACGACGTGGTCGACGCTGGTTGCGACGCCACCGCAGTACATGCAGCGGCCCCCGTCGCGGGCGAACAGCGCGCGACGGGTCAGAGGAACGGGCCCCCGGTAGGGGACCCGGACGAAACGCTTGAGCCGGACCACGCTGGGCGCGGGGATCACCCGGGTCGCGCTGTGCATGAAGGCGCCGGACTCCTCGAGGCAGACGGCCTTGTTCTCGAGGACGAGGACGAGCGCGCGGCGGAGCGGTACGACGCCGAGCGGCTCGTACGACGCGTTGAGGACCAGGACATGCGGCACGGATGCCTCCTTGTACGCCGGCGGCGCGTGGCTCGCGCCGGGACGATCTGTACTCAGTCTCTCCTCATGCCTGGTCGAAGCGCCACTACGTACCCGTAACGGGCCGGAGGGATTTTGTGTGCGCTCGGCCACAGCGGATGCGGGCTTCCTTTCGGCGACGGACGGCAGCGGCCGGATCACGCCGGACGCGAGGTCGCCGCGGTGAGGCGCGTCTCTCCCCCGTGGTGAGCCGCGTCTGCCCTTTGTGGTGAGGCGCGTCTCCCCCTTGTGGTGAGCCACGCCTCGCTCTTGTGGTGAGGCGCGTCTCTCGCTCGCGGTGAGCCTCGTCTCTCCCTTGCGGAGAACGCCGGAGGCACGGCGTATGCCCCGATAGTGTGGATGGTCCGCCGATCGCACACCCGGAGGTTCCCCCGTGTTCCTGGCCGCCGATCCGTCCGATCCGCCCGTCAGTCTCGACGAGGCCGCCGAGCGGGCCAACGAAGCTGCCGGATGGGTGGAGCAGAACTGGGCCACCTGGCTGAACGTGGGCCTGCGGATCCTGCTGATCGTGGTGATCGCGATCATGCTGCGCATCGCCGTCCGCCGCGCGCTCACCAAGCTCATAGAACGGATGAACCGCAGCGCCCAGGCCGTGGAGGGCACCGCCCTCGGCGGGCTGCTGGTGAACGCCGAGCGGCGCAGACAGCGCTCCGAGGCGATCGGCTCGGTGCTGAGGTCGGTCGCGTCGTTCGTGATCCTGGCCACGGCGGGTCTGATGGTCCTCGGCGCCCTCAACATCAATCTGGCCCCGCTGCTCGCCTCCGCCGGAGTCGCGGGCGTGGCCCTCGGGTTCGGCGCGCGGAATCTGGTCACCGACTTCCTCTCCGGCGTCTTCATGATCCTCGAGGACCAGTACGGAGTCGGCGACACGATCGACGCGGGGGTCGCCTCGGGCGAGGTGATCGAGGTCGGCCTGCGGGTGACCAAGCTGCGCGGCGCCGACGGCGAGATCTGGTACGTCCGCAACGGCGAGATCAAGCGGATCGGCAACCTGAGCCAGGGCTGGGCGACCGCCTCGGTGGAGGTGAACGTGCCGCCGGCCGAGGACCTGGGCCGGGTGCGCGAACTCATCGAGGAGGCCGCCACCGCCATGGCCAAGGAGGAACCCTGGAACGAGCGGCTGTGGGGTCCGGTCGAGGTCCTGGGCCTGACCGAGGTGCTGATCGACCGGATGACGGTCTCCGTGTCCGCCAAGACCATGCCGGGCAAGGCGCTGGGCGTGGAGCGCGAGCTGCGATGGCGCATCAAGCGCGCCTTCGACGAGGCGGGCGTGCGGATCGTCGGCGGACTGCCCCAGCAGGCCGGCGGGGAGCAGGCGGCGAGCGACCCGACGGCGGGCATGGCGGCCCCCTCCGCATACGCCTCCACCACGTCGCCGCAGTCGGTGGCGGCGTCCCCGATCTCCCCGCCGGCACCCCTGTCGAAGTAGGTCCGCGACCGGGGCGGCGCTCTCCCCGCGGCAAGTGGCGACGCGGCCACGCCGCCATGCGCCATGCGGTCATGCGGTCATGCGGTCATGCGGTCATGCGGTCATGCGGTCATGCGGTCATGCGGTCATGCGGCGACGGTCGCCGATCCGTACGGCGACGGCTACCCGGTTCCCTGCCGAACCCGCTCTGCGGCGGCGGCCCGGTTCCGGCGGGTCCGATCGGGCGCCGCGCCGGGTCGAGCAGCTGCCCGGACCCCGCGAGATTCCGGGGCATCACCTCCCAATACCGCCCCGGCGCGGGGAGCTTACCGATGGAAACACTTTTCCTCGGCGCGTCCGTTCCCGCACCATGAGGTCTTCTCAACCGCAATACGAGGTAGAGGAGTTGAGCGGGGCGGCGCCGTTCCCCGTAATCCCCCGTAACCAACGCCTCCGTGGCGCCCGAAGCACCACGGGCGCGGAGGCGCAGTAAGTGAGGGGTCCGATGCCGGAACTGCAGAAGGCCGTTTCGACGACGGCGTCCTGGGAGAGTGGCTGTGCGAACGCCACGGACTCGGAACTCGCCGAGCGCGTCCGCTCGCAAGGTCCGGTCGACCACCGGGCCGAAAACGAACTGAATCAGCGTCACCTCGCGTACGCCGTGGTCTGCGCACAGCTGTGCACCCGGGGCCGGGTGGCCGCCGACCGGCTGGCGCGTGAGGCGCTGAAGCGGGCGGCCGAGGCCGCGCGCTCGGGCGTCGACCCCTCCGGCACCTGGCGCGACTTCGTCCTGACGTGCGTGCACCACACGGCCCTGAGCTGGGCCCGGGGCGGCAGACGGGCCCTGCTCGCCCCCTCCTTCCTCAGCTGGGCGGACGGCCACGGCGAGAGCGGGGCGGACGGCCACAGCAGCGGCGGACGTCCTGCCGGGCCGCCGGCGAAGCCGGGGCAGCAGCAGGCGCTCCGCGAGGGCTTCTTCGCCCTCCCCGAGGCCGCCAGGGGCGTCCTCTGGTACTCGCTGGTGGACCGGGAGCCGGACGAGAGGGTCGCGACCTACGTCGGCGTGGCAGCGGGCGATGTTCCGGCCCTCCGGGCCAGGGCACGGGAGTCCCTGCACGCCGCCCTGCTCCAGGCTCACGCGGAGCGCGCCGGGGACACCCGCTGCAACGGCTTCCGGCGCCTCGTCGAGGCCGCGGCGGTCGCCGGCGACAGCCCCCGCTGCGGCGACCTCACCCTCCACCTCGACACATGCCCGGCCTGCGACGGGCTGCTGACGCAGCTGATCCTGCTCGCCGACGACCTGCGCACGGCACTGGCCGACGGGCTGCTCGTCCTGGACGGAGCGGCCTACGCGTCCGCCGTCGCGCGGGGGCTGCACACGCCGGACTCCGGTCCCCCGCCGAGCGGAGGGGCGGAGGACGGGGGCGGCGCGATGTGGGACCCCGGCCCGGCAGCCCGCCCCCTCCCCCGGCGCCGGCCGGGACGCGGGGTGCGCGTCGCCGGTGCGGTGGCCGCGGTGGCCGTCGTCTCGCTCCCCCTGCTGCTCGTCGCCGAGCGCCACTCCGGAGAGCAGCCCGGGCCCGGCCGCGGCCGGGCCGAGGACCGCCCGTCCGCCTCGGCATCGCCGAGCGGGGCCACCACCGCACCCGCGCAGCCCGAGTCCGGGATCACGGCTCCGCCCGGCGCTCTCGTCTACGGACGGATCGTGCACGCGGGCAGCGGGCTGTGCCTGGACATCGAGGACGGAGTGATCGTCAAGCGGGGCGGCACCGTGGTGGCCCGATGCACCCAGGCCACCACGCAACGATGGGCTCTGGACGCGCAGGGACGGCTCCGCAATCTCCACGACTCCACGTTCTGCCTGAAAGCGGACGGGGACGACGCGGAGGTCGGCGTCCGCCCGTGCGACTCGGACAACCCGGAGAAGCTGGGCAAGATGGCCTTCCTCCTCGAACCGGTGGGCCCGATCCGGCCGAAGTCCGACCCGAAGGTCGCCCTCGTCCCGGACCCGGACTGGGTGGTGAACCCACGGCCTCTGGAGCTTCGGGCCGCGACCGGCGGCAGCGACCAGAGGTGGACCGTGGAGTCTCTCGCCTCGCCCACACGGGGCGGGGCAGCGGCCAGGCCGTGACGACCGGCGCGGGACCGAGAGGCCTGCCCGGCCACCGGAGGAACATGCGCTCCCTCGGCTGCGCCCAGCCCCGCCCGGGCACCGGGAGCGCCCCGGCGGACACCCGCGACGAAGGCTGCGACGCCGTCCTGCGCGGTGCGCCCGCCGTCCACCCACCGTCCGTCCACCCGCCGGGCCGGGCGGCGGGCCGCGTGGCGGTATCACCGTGCGAGGGCTCTCCCACGGCCGGAAGCCCTTCAGCGGAGCGCGCCGGACGGACGCGAACCCGGCGGCGGGGGCGTCCGTGATGGTGACGGCGACCGTGATGGTCATGGCGCCGGTGACGGTCGGGTACTTCCACCCGGAGAGCGCTCGTCGAGGGCGTCGCACCGACACATCGACCGGAGTGAAGGGCTGAGACGCACATGCCGCAATCCACCGTGGGCCACCCCCCGCTCCCCCGGCAGGCGAAGATCGCCGTCGTGGGCGGCGGCTCCACGTACACACCCGAACTGATCGACGGATTCGCCCGGTTGAGGGAGGCCCTGCCGCTCCGCGAGCTGGTGCTCATCGACCCGGCAGCCGATCGGCTGGACCTGGTCGGCGGGCTCGCCCGGCGGATCTTCGCCCGCCAGGGCCACCCCGGGACCATCTCGACCACCGGCGACCTGGACGCGGGAGTGGCCGGTGCCGACGCCGTGCTGCTGCAGCTGCGCGTCGGCGGTCAGGCCGCACGACAGCAGGACGAGACCTGGCCGCTGGAGTGCGGCTGCGTCGGGCAGGAGACGACGGGGGCCGGCGGGCTGGCCAAGGCGCTGCGCACCGTGCCGGTGGTACTGGACATCGCCGAACGGGTGCGGCGCGCGGCCCCCGACGCCTGGATCGTCGACTTCACCAACCCGGTCGGCATCGTGACCCGTGCGCTGCTCCGCGCCGGGCACCGGGCCGTCGGGCTGTGCAACGTCGCGATCGGCCTGCAGCGGAAGTTCGCCGCGCTGCTGGACACCGCCCCGGGCGAGGTGCACCTGGACCACGTGGGCCTCAACCATCTGACCTGGGAGACGGGTGTCCGGCTGGGCGGCCCGGAGGGCGAGAACGTCCTGCCGCGGCTGCTCGCCGCGCACGGCGACACGCTCGCCGGGGACCTGCGGCTTCCGCGCGAGATCCTGGACCGCCTCGGCGCGGTGCCGTCGTACTACCTGCGCTACTTCTACGAGCACGACGCGGTCGTACGGGAGATGAAGGCCGGGCCGCCGCGGGCCACGGAGGTCGCGGCCCTGGAGGAGCGGCTCCTGGAGATGTACGGCGACCCGTCGCTGGACGAGAAGCCCGCACTGCTCGCCCGGCGGGGCGGCGCCTACTACTCGGAGGCCGCCGTGGACCTCGTCGCGTCGCTGCTCGGCGGAACGGGCAGCCCCTACCAGGTGGTCAACACGTACAACGACGGCACGCTGCCGTTCCTCCCCGACGACGCCGTCGTCGAGGTGCAGGCGGCCGTCGGCACCAAGGGTGCCGCGCCGCTGCCGCCGCCCGACGTCGATCCGCTGTACCGCGGGCTGATCGCGAGCGTCACGGCCTACGAGGAGCTGGCGCTGGAGGCGGCGCTGCGCGGCGGCCGTGACCGCGTCTTCAAGGCGCTGCTGGCCCACCCCCTGGTCGGCCAGCACGCGTCCGCCGAAGCGCTGACGGAGCGGCTGGTCGCACACAACCGGGAGCACCTCCCGTGGGCGTGAACGATCCGGCCGCGCGCGTCCCGGCCGTGCCCGGCTCGGGGCCGCGCCGCCCCCCGGCCACGGTCCTCGCCATCGACGCCGGCAACAGCAAGACGGACGTGGCGGTGGTCGACGCGGAGGGTTCGGTCCTGGGCTCGGCCCGCGGCGGCGGATTCCGGCCACCGAGAGCGGGTGCCGCGGCGGCACCGGACAGACCGGACAGACCGAACGGAGGGGCCGGACCGGACGGAGGCGCCAGACGGGACGAACCGGGCCAACTCCATGCACTCCACGCGCTCCACACACTCACCGGACTCGACGGACTCGACGGACTCGACGGACTCGACGGCACGGTCCGGCAGGCCCTCGGCAGCGCGGGGCTGAGCTCCGTCACCCATGTCTCCGCCTGTCTGGCCAATGCCGATCTCCCAGCCGAGGAGGCGGAGTTGGCGGAGGCCGTACGGGCCCGCGGCTGGGGTGCCAGCAGCGAGGTCCGCAACGACACCTTCGCGGTCCTGCGGGCCGGGGTCGACGAGCCCAGGGGCGTCGCCGTCGTCTGCGGTGCGGGCATCAACTGCGTGGGCATGGTGCCGGACGGCCGTACCGCGCGCTTCCCGGCCGTCGGCAGGATCTCCGGGGACTGGGGAGGGGGCGCGGGGCTCGCGGAGGAGGCGCTGTGGTTCGCCGCGCGGGCCGAGGACGGGCGCGGTGCACCGACCGAACTGGCCCGTACGCTGCCCGCGCACTTCGGTCTGCCGTCGATGTACGCACTCGTCGAGGCGCTGCACCTGGGACGTCTCGCCGCGGGGCGCAGGCACGAACTCACCCCGGTCCTGTTCTCGACCGCCGCCGCCGGCGACACCGTCGCGGGCGCGATCGTCGACCGGCTCGCGGAGGAGGTCGTCCTGATGTCCACGGTGGCACTCGGCCGGCTCGGGCTGCTGGACGAGGAGGTCCCCGTGGTGCTCGGCGGCAGCGTGCTCGCGGCGCGGCACCCCCGGCTCCTCGGCGGGATCGAGGAGTTGCTCGCCGCCCGTGCGCCCAAGGCGGTCGTCTCCGTGGTGACCGCGCCGCCCGTGCTGGGCGCGGCGCTGCTGGGCCTGGACCGCCTCGGGTCGCCGGCCGCGGCACGGGCCCGGCTGCGGTCGCGGTACGGCGAACAGGCCTCCGCGGTAGGGGGATCAGGCGCTCCGCCGCCGGGCCGCTGAAGCCGGGCCCTGCCGATCCGCCGAAGCCCGACACCGTTGGGGGGAACCGGGCCGCCGGACCGCTGAAGCCGGGCACCACCGGGTGGCACCCGCACCCACGGCCGTGCACCCCCGCCCACGGCCGTGCACGCCCGCGCACGCTCGCGTACGCCCGCGCACCCTCGCGTGGTCCGGCGCACCGGACCACGCGGCCGGACGGAACCGATCGGCCGTCGGCGGCGTATTCAGGACGGAGGTACCGGCAAGGGGCGGCATTGACGCGACACGCCGGATGACACAAGATCCAGTGAACCCCGGGTGTGGAATGTCCGCTCCTGCGGCCATACTTCTGGCCGGAAGGTGTTCCCCGCCCGCGGGAGGTGGCACGCCGTCAGTGACCGAGGGGGAGGTCAGGTGACACACACGCCGAGCGCGGCGGGCCCGCCCGCGCCGCCGGTGCCGCATGTCCCGGCACAGCCGCGCCCGGCGCCCGGCCCGGGGTCACCGCCCTCCTCCGACCGGTCGGCACGGCCTGCGGGACCACCCGCGCGGCGCAGCGCCTGGGCGGAGACGTCGTCGCGGCTGCGCGCCGCCGCGACGACGGAGCCCGGCCGGCTGCGGATCATCGGCGCCGTACTGGCGGCGCTGGTGGTGGCGTTCGGCGCCGTGACGGCGGTCGAGATCGCCGACCGCGCCGCATCGGCCGACGCCGTGGTCGACCGCAGCCAGCCGCTCAGCGCCGACGCGGCGAGCATCTACCGCTCCCTCGCCGACGCCGACACGGCGGCCGCCAGCGGCTTCCTGGCCGGGGCGCAGGAGCCGGCGGCGGTGCGGGAGCGCTATCGCAAGGACATCACCGGTGCCTCACGACTGCTGGTGAAGGCGGCGGCGAACACGGACGGTTCGACGGACTCGCGCCGCTGGATCGCCACGCTCAACGAACAACTCCCCCGCTACACGGGACTGGTCGAGCGGGCCCGGGCCAACAACCGCCAGGGCCTCCCCCTCGGCGGCGCCTATCTGCGGTACGCGAACGAGCTGATGACGACCGAGCTGCTGCCGGCGGCGGAGAAGCTGTACGAGGAGGAGACGGCCCGGCTCGACGACGACCACGGCGACGCCCGGCCATGGCCCCTCCTGTCGCTGGGCCTGGGAGTGGTGGCGCTCGGCGGTCTGGCCTGGGCACAGCGCCGCAACTACCTCCGCACGAAACGGGTGTTCAGCCCCGGGCTGCTCGCCGCCACCGCCGCCTGCACGGTGACGCTGCTCTGGCTCGGCGCCGGGCACGCCCTCGCGCGAGCGGGGCTCGACGAGGCCCGGGCCGAGGGGCAGGAGTCGCTGGCGGTCCTCAACGACGCCAGGATCAGCAGCCTGAAGGCCCGGGCCAACGAGAACCTGACCCTGGTGGCCCGCGGTGCGGTGCTCACCGAGGACGGCAAGGGCGACAAGTACGAGACGGACTACGCCGCGGGCATGAGCAGGCTCACCGCGTCGCTCGGCCGCGCCGGGCAGCTCGCCGGCGACGGTGCGGGCCGCGCACCGGTCGCCCGGGCCGTCTCCGCGGCCTCGGAGTGGAGGAGCAGGCACCGGCAGGCCGGTGAGAGCGACCGGGCGGGCGACTACGACGGTGCGCTGGCCAAGGTGATCGGCGGCGAGGGCTCCACCGGCCAGTGCTTCGACCGGGTGGACGCCGCGCTGGAGAGGGCGCTGGCGCATGAGCAGGCCGAGTTCACCGAGGCCGCCGAGGGCGGCCGGGGCGCGCTGGCGGGCCTGCCGGCCGGCGCGGCCGTGCTGGCGGCCCTCGGCGCGGCCGGCGCCGTCCTGGGCATCGGCCGGCGGCTTTCGGAGTACCGGTGAGAGGGGGAGGGATGACTGACCCGATGCCCGGTGCGACACCGGACGGCACGACGAAGGCGACACCGGGCGGCACGACGAGCGCAGCACCGGACATCACCACGAACGCGTCTCCGGACGGCACGACGAACGCGACACCACAAGCCAAGACCGGGGCCACGGCCGCGGAAGCGGCCCGGCCGCGCCGCCCGCACCGCATCGGACACCTCGCGCCGCGGCTGCGCGGCTGGGGCGGTGTCGCCGGGATGGCGGCGGTCTGTGCGCTCACCGCCGCCCTCACCCTGCTCCCGCTCTCACGGGGAGGCCCGCCGGGCGGCGCCCCCCCGGGTGCCGGCCCGGCGGCCGCGCCACCCGCGAAGGCCGACGACTGCACCAGCCCGGAGGCGTCGCTGCGGCCGTCGTCGGCGGACGGCCCGGCGATCGAGGAGATCAAGCGGCGCGGGCGGCTCATCGTCGGCATCGACCAGAACAGCTACCGCTGGGGCTACCGCCGGGCGGACGGCGAGCTGGAGGGCTTCGACATCGACCTGGCCCGGGCGATCGCCCGGGACATCCTGGGAGACCCCGAGAAGATCATCTTCCGGGCGGTCCCGACCAACCGGCGGATCGCCGCGCTCGACAACGGCACCGTGGACCTCGTCGTACGGACCATGACCATCAACTGCGCCCGGATCAAGCAGGTCGCCTTCTCCACGGCGTACTTCCGCACCGGCCAGCAGGTGCTCGCGCCCCGGCAGTCCCCGATCACCGGCTTCGACGACTCCCTCAAGGGCCGGCGGGTCTGCTCCGCCGAGGGCTCGACGGCCTACGACGCGCTGGAGAAGGACTCGCACGGAGCGCTGTTCCGGGACGAGGACGACGACGGTCCCGGCGACCGGAACCGGCTGACGGTCCCCAACCAACTGGACTGCCTGGTCCGGCTGCAGCTCGGCGAGGTGGACGCGGTCGTGACGGACGCGGCCCTCGCCGCGGGCCAGGCCGCCCAGGACCCGTCCGTCGAACTCAAGGGCGACGGGCCTTTCACCACCGAGTACTACGGCGTGGCCGCCAGACTGGGCAGGGACGACCTCGTCCGCAGGGTCAACAAGGTGCTGGAGCAGTACCGGGCGGGCCCCTGGACACAGGCGTACGTCAAGTGGCTGAAGGAGGACCTGCCCGGCATAACCGGCCCCCCGGCGCCGAAGTACCGGGAGGATTGACGCGCCGTCCGGCAGGCCGCCGGAAGCGGCCGAAAGTCAGTCGGGACCCAGTCGGAGTCAGTGGGGAGTCAGTCGGGAGTCGGTCGGGGGTCGGTCGAGAGTCAGTCGGGAGTCAGTCGGGACCCGGTCGCCGGGAGCGTGCGGCCCGGCGGGAAGGCCGCACCGGCGGGACGCCGGGCGGTGGTGGCGAGTACACGAGCGGAGAGGTGATCGATGGGCGTCGCGGGACCCCCCGGGCCGGTAATGGACCGGGACGAGGTGGACCGTGCGCTGGCACGGCTCCAGGAGGAGCACGAGGCGATCGAGACCTCGCTCCTCGCCCTCCAGGACCATGCGGGCCGCAGGCTCCTGGAGGGAGCGGAGCTGACGGGCGTCACCAAGGACCGCTGGGCCTCCACCGAGCAGGCGATCGGGCTGCTGTGGGGCTACTTCGAGGCATACGCGGGGGCGTTGCGCTCGGCGCGTGAGGTGCGGTCCCGGCGCCGCTGGCCGAGCCGGGACGACCTGGTGGCGCTGACGGACCGGCTGCGCGGCCCCAGCGTCACCGTCGCCAGTGCCGCGGCCCACCCCGCGCCGTCCGTGGGCGGCCCCGCCAAGCTCTCCGAGCGGTTCACGCTGGAGGGACTGGTCAGCCGGATGAACACGCTGTACGCCCGCTCCCTGGACGTGGTGGTGGCCGCCGACACGGTGTGGTCGGCACTGCCCGCGCGCATCGACCTGCTCGCCGCGGAGTTGCAGCGGACCCGTTCGCTGGCCCACTCGGTGGGCGTGCGGCCGGGCGAGCACCCGGCGGGCGACGAGCTGGAGTCCATCACCCGGGAGCTGTCCGCGCTGCGGGCGCAGGTCGTGTCGGACCCGCTGGCGTTCTGGTCGCCGGCGACGGCGAGTTCGGCGCCCGGCGGCGGCCGTCCCGACACGGGACGCTACGACCGGGCGGCGCGTTCGCTGGAGGACGTCCGCCGTGAGATCGAGGCGGTCCTCGCGGTGCGGCAGGACTCGGAGACGCGGCTCCTGCGGCTGCGGGACGTGCTCTCCCGCGCGGACCGCACGCTCACCGAGGCGCGTGCCGCACGGGGCGAGGTGCTGGCCAAGATCGCAGCGTCCGAGGTCCCCGCGGTCAGCGGCCCGCCGACCGTGCTGCAGGAGCGGCTGGCGGCCGCGGCCGAGTACCGCAGGCACGCCCAGTGGCACCGGCTGTCGCCGCTGCTGGAGTCGCTGGAGCGGGAGGCCGAGGACGAACTGATGCGTGCGCGCGAGTCGTTGACGGCCGTGACGGCACCGCTGGCGGTCCGTGCGGAGCTGCGCGGCCGGCTCGACGCGTACAAGGCGAAGGTCGCCCGGCACGGCATGGCCGAGGACCCGCTGCTGATCGAGCGGTACGACGTGGCACGCCGGATGCTGTGGAGCGCGCCGTGCGACCTGCGCGCCGCCGAGCAGGCGGTCCTGCGCTACCAGCGTGCCGCGGCCGAGGTCCTGGTCCCGCGGCAGCAGGGGTCCGTGGACGGCCCGGGCCACCGGGGGGAGTCGTGATCCGCGCCCGGACCGGCAGCACGACGCGGATCCCGTCCGCGTCATCGGGGACCGGGCCGGCGAGCAGGCAGGGGGAGCCGTGAGTGACCTGACGACGTGCAGCCGCCCGGGCTGCGACGGGGCGTACGAGGACGTCGGTGGCGGCCGGCTCTACTGCGGCACCTGCGGACTCGCCCCCGAGACCGGGCAGGGTGCCACACCCCCGGCCGCGGTCTCCTCGGCGGCCCACTCCGGCGCCTCCGCACCCACACAGGCCTGCCAGCGCCCGGGCTGCGACGGGGTGTACGAGGACGTCGGTGGCGGCCGGCTCTACTGCGGCACCTGCGGGCTCGCCCCGGTCGTCGCGCGGAGCGGCGGGCTGTCGTCGCCGCCCACCGGAGCCACGGGAGGCGGCGCGAGCGGGAACGGGAGCGGCGGCTCGGGACACGGCAGTTCGCCGTCGGGATCCCGCTCGTCGCGTTCGCCCCGCTCGTCACGTTCGGCCGGGTCGTCGCGCTCCTCGACGTCACGGCGGTCGGTCTCGGGCCGGCTGTCCCGTTCGCTGTCCGGGCGCGGCTCGGACCGCTCGGTGTCGGTCCGCAGCTCGGGCTCCTCGGCCTCCTCGTCGGGCCGGCACCGACTGGGGGCGGGGCTGGTCTCGGTCCCGGACGTGCCGCGCCCCGACCCGCGTTCGGCGGTGATGGCGGAGCCGGAGGTTCCGGAGCGGAAGCGATTCTGCAGCCGCGGCGACTGCGGAGCACCGGTGGGCCGTGCGCGCGGCGACCGCCCGGGCCGCACCGAGGGCTTCTGCACCAAGTGCGGCCATCCATACTCGTTCGTTCCCAAACTGCGCGACGGCGACGTCGTCCACGGGCAGTACGAGGTGATGGGCTGTCTGGCCCACGGCGGCCTGGGCTGGGTCTACCTCGCCGTGGACCGGGCGGTGTCCGACCGCTGGGTCGTCCTCAAGGGCCTGCTGGACACGGGCGACCAGGACGCGATGGCGGCAGCCATCTCGGAGCGCCGGTTCCTCGCGGAGATCGAGCACTCCAACATCGTCCGCATCTACAACTTCGTCGAGCACCTGGACCAGCGGACCGGCTCCATGGACGGCTACATCGTCATGGAGTACGTGGGGGGCAAGTCCCTGAAGGAGATCGCCAACGAGCGGCGCACCCCCGACGGCAGACGCGACCCGCTGCCGGTCGAGCAGGCGTGCGCCTACGGCATCGAGGCGCTGGAGGCGCTCGGGCATCTGCACAGCCGGAACCTCCTGTACTGCGACTTCAAGGTCGACAACGCCATCCAGACCGAGGACCAGCTCAAGCTGATCGACATGGGCGCCGTGCGGCGGATGGACGACGAGGAGTCGGCGATCTACGGCACGGTCGGCTACCAGGCACCGGAGGTGGCCGAGGCCGGCCCGTCGGTCGCCTCGGACCTCTACACGGTGGCCCGCACCCTGGCGGTGCTGACGTTCGACTTCCAGGGCTTCACCAACGTGTTCGCGGACTCCCTCCCGGACCCGGACAACATCGAGGTGTTCCGGACGTACGAGTCGTTCTACCGGCTCCTCGTCCGCGCGACCGACCCCGACCCGGCGCGCCGGTTCGCCTCCGCGCAGGAGATGGCGGACCAGCTCACGGGCGTGCTCAGAGAGGTCGTCGCGCTGCAGACCGGCCGGCCGCGCCCGTCGCTGTCGACCCTGTTCGGCCCGGAGCTGCGGGTCACGGACACGGAGCTGTTCGCCGAACTCCACGGCGAGGTCTCGGTGCTGGGCGCCGGGCGGCCCACGCGCCGGGGCCGCGGCACGTCCCGGGCGGCGCCCGCCCCGCGGGCACCGGGCTCCGTCGGCGGCCCGGCGCCCGGGAGTCACCCCTACGCGGCGGGAGCGGGAGCCGCCGGACCGGAAGCGGGAGTCGCCGGACCGGGAGCAGGTGCCGCCGGACCGGAAGCGGCGGGGAGCCGCGCCTCCGGCGTCCCGCATCCGTACGCCCCCGGCCCGGCAGGCGTCCCGTCGCAGGCGGCGCCTCCCGGACCGCACGGGGAGCCGGCGGCGGCGCGGCAACCGCACCTCGCGGACCTGGACGTCCGCGCGACCGCACTCGCACTGCCGGTCCCCCGCGTCGACCCGAGCGACCCCAACGCGGGGTTCCTCGCCGGTCTCCTGGCCTCCGCGCCGGCCGAACTGCTCGCCGCGCTGCACGGCGCGCCCGCGAACTCCCCGGAACTGCGGCTGTGCGAGCTGCGGGCGCGGCTGGAGCTGGGCGAGCTCACCTCGGCGGCCGCCGCCCTGGCCGATCTCGAGGCCGGGCACCCCGACGACTGGCGGGTGGTCTGGTACCGCGGCGTCGCCTCGCTCGTCACCGGCGACGACGAGACGGCCGCGCTGTCGTTCGACGCGATCTACGACGCGTTCCCGGGCGAGGCCGCGCCCAAGCTGGCGCTCGCCCTGTGCGCCGAGGTGCTGGGCCAGCTGGACAACGCCGCGGAGTACTACCGCCTGGTGTGGACCACGGACCCGGGCTATGTGAGCGCCGCGTTCGGACTGGCCCGGGTGCAACTCGCGGCCGGCGACCGCACCGCGGCCGTCCGCACGCTCGACTCCGTCCCCGAGTCGTCGATCCACTACACGGCCGCCCGGGTCGCCGCGGTACGGGCACGGCTGCGCCGGCGCGCCGTGCAGGATCCGCTCGCCGACGACCTCACGGCCGCCGCCGACCAGGTCACGGCGCTGGAAGGGCTCGGACTGGACGCGGTGCGGCGTGAGCGGCTGTCCACGGAGGTTCTGGGGACGGCGCTGGACTGGGTACTCTCCGGCAGTGCCGGCGCCCGGCCGGTGAGGGCCGTCCTGCTCGGCAGCGAACTCGACGAGCGCGGACTGCGCTTCGGCCTCGAACGCTCGTTCAGGGTGCTCGCCCGGCTCGCGCAGGACGGCGGGGAGCGCATCGAACTGGTGGAGCGGGCCAACCGCTACCGCCCCCGGACGTGGGTGTGATGCCGCGCCGTCGGGGGGACACGTCCCCGGACGTCCGGCGCAATGACCTGGGCGCGCCCGGCACATCAAGGCGAGGTGAAAGCGAATGACGCCGCAGATGCCCCGGCAGGCGGCCTGCTCGAAGTGCCCCGGATGCGAGGAGCCGCTCGAATCCGGTGATCTGTTCTGCGGAGCGTGCGGGTACGACCTCTCCGCCGTGCCCGAACCGCCGCGGGACCGCCCTGCCGCCGTGCCCGAACCGCCGCGGGACCGCCCTGCCGTGGCGACGGGCACCCGGGTGCACTGGCCCGAGGCGCCCCATGCCCCCGAGACCCCCGGGGCCGGCGGCTTCGGCCGCCCGGGGACGCCGCAGCGGCCCGGAGAGCTGCCGGGTACCGACTCGGGCGGCCGTGAACTGCCCGCGACCCCCGTCCACTTCGACCGCCCCGATGCGCCGCCGGCCTCCGCGGCGGCGCCTCCGCCGGGCCCGCGGGCCGGTGCCGAAGCGCGGTTCGGCCCGGCCGTGCCGGTCGAACCGGCGTCCGGCGGCTCCGGGCCGGCCTCGCCCGACCCCCGCGCCGCCAGGCACACCGGTGGGCACTCCGGCGAGGACCCCGCGGCGCCCCCGCCCGGAGCGAAGCTCTGTGTCGCGTGCCGCGCCGGGCAGGTGGACCCCGACGGCTACTGCGAGCACTGCGGGCACGCCCAGCCGCGCGAGCGCGACCACATGGAGCAGGAGCTGTCCGGCGTGGCCGCGGTCAGCGACCGGGGGCTGCGGCACCACCGCAACGAGGACTCGTTCGCGGTGTCGGCCACGGCCCTGCCCGACGGCTCGCCGGCGGTGATCGCGATCGTCTGCGACGGCGTGTCCTCGGCCACCCGGCCCGACGACGCGTCCTCCGCCGCGGCGCGTTCCGCCAACGAGCACCTGCTGGAGTCGCTGCCCCGGGGCACGCATCCGCAGCAGGCCATGCACGAGGCGATCCTCGCCGCCGCCTCCGCGGTCAACTCCCTGGCTGCGGAGCCCGGTGGGGCCATGGAGCACGACCCGCACCGCCACCGGAACGCTCCCGCGTGCACGCTGGTGGGCGCCGTCGCCGCCGGGGGGCTGCTGGTGGTGGGCTGGGTCGGCGACAGCCGCGCGTACTGGGTCCCGGACGACCGCGGCGGCCCGCCCGCCCGGCTCACCGAGGACGACTCCTGGGCGGCCCAGATGGTCTCCGCCGGCCTGATGAGCGAGGCCGAGGCGTACGCGGACGAGCGCGCACACGCGATCACCGGCTGGCTCGGCGCGGACGCCTATGAGCTGGAACCGCACACGGCCGCGTTCAAACCCGACCGCCCCGGCGTGGTGGTCGTCTGCACGGACGGGCTGTGGAACTACGCGGAGGCGCCGGAGGAGATGGCGCAGATCCTGCCGCCCGACGCGGCGGGCCGTCCGCTGCACGGGGCGCGGGTCCTGCTCGGCCATGCGCTCGACGGCGGGGGCCACGACAACGTAACAGTGGCCGTGCTCCCGTTCGCGGTGCCGCGGCAGGGGGCAGGATCGGTCTGAACCCTGAACACGGTCATGCCCCTCGCCCCCGCGTCCGTTCGGCACCCCTACGCCATGTCTGTCTGCCCAGCTGAGCATCGAGGAGCCAGTTCGGATGGCCACTTTCTCCAAGTCGAACGCGCCGCTGTTCTCGGTCGAGGTGTACCAGAACGAGTTTCTGCCCGAGGGCGGGCGCGAGGTGAACGCGATCGTGACGGTCACCTCCACCGGCGGCGGCACGAACGGCGGCATCCCCCTCACCGGAGCCTCCGCTTCCGCTTCCTCCCTGCCGGGACGGCGGACGGACGCAGCCGTGGTGGTGATGGTCGACTGCTCGGGCTCCATGGACTATCCGCCCACCAAGATGCGCAACGCCCGTGACGCCACGGCCGCGGCGGTCGACACCCTGCGCGACGGCACCGCGTTCGCCGTGGTCTCGGGAACGCACCTGGCCACCGAGGTGTACCCGGGCGGCGGTCGGCTGGCGACGGCGGACGCGACGACGCGGGCCCGGGCCAAGGAGGCGCTGCGCAGACTGAGCGCCGGCGGCGGCACCGCGATCGGCACCTGGCTGCGGCTGGCGGACCGGTTGCTGGGCGGCGCCGACGTGCCGATCCGGCACGGCATCCTGCTCACCGACGGCCGCAACGAGCACGAGACGCCCGAGGCCCTGCGGGCCGCCCTGGAGGCCTGCGCGGGGCGCTTCACCTGCGACGCGCGCGGCGTGGGGACCGACTGGGAGGTCAAGGAGGTCACCGGCATCGCCTCCGCGCTACTCGGCACGGCCGACATCGTCGCGGATCCGTCCGGGCTCGCCGCGGACTTCACCAGGATGATGGAGCACGCGATGGGCAAGGAGGTCGCGGACGTGACCCTGCGGCTGTGGACCCCCGTCGGCGCGGAGATCGCGTTCGTGAAGCAGGTGGCGCCGACGGTCGAGGATCTGACCGGCAGACGCACGGAGGTGGGGGCCCGCTTCGGCGACTATCCGACCGGTTCCTGGGGGGACGAGTCCCGCGACTACCACGTGTGCGTGCGGGTGCCGGAGGCGGGCGTCGGCAGGGAGATGCTGGCGGCCCGGGCGTCGCTGATCATCCCGGAGCCGGCCGGTGGCACCCCGCGGCCCCTCGCCCAGGGGCTCGTGCGGGCGGTGTGGACCGACGACATGGCGGCTTCGACCGCCATCAACCCCCAGGTCGCGCACTACACCGGCCAGGCCGAACTGGCACAGGTCATCCAGCAGGGCCTGGACGCCCGCAAGTCGGGAGATTTCGACAACGCCACCGCGAAACTCGGCCGCGCCGTGCAACTGGCGGCGGCCTCCGGCAACGAGGACACCGCGAAGCTGCTGGCGAAGGTGGTGGACGTCGTCGACGCGGCGACGGGTACTGTGCGGCTGAAGGCAAGGGTCACGGAAGCGGACGAGATGACACTCGAAACGCGCTCCACGAAGACAGTTCGCGTGAAGAAGTAGATCACGCAGCGATCACCGACCAGCCGACAGCGGTCGACAAACGAAAGAGTGCACCAAGGAGTCCGGCCCGCCGCCGGACGGAGGAGAGGGGGAAGCGCCGACATGCCGACCTGCCCGAACGGACACCAGTCGGGTTCCGACGACTGGTGCGAGGTCTGCGGCCATCGCATGGCCGGGGCGGGGGCTCCGGCGGGCGCGGTTCCGCCGCCGGCCCCTTCGCCGCCGCCCGCACCGGGCTACGGGTACCCGGGTCCCGGAGACCCGAACGCCACCGCCCAGGCGGAGCTGTGCCCGCAGTGCCGCACGCCGCGCGAGCCGCTGGCCCCGTTCTGCGAGGAGTGCCGCTGGAACTTCCTCACGAACACGGCGACGTCGTACACCCCGGTGGCCCCGCCCCACCGGCCGGGCCACGGCGGTCCGCCGTCGGGGCTGAACCTGCCGCCCGGCTTCCAGGCACAGCAACCGCCGCGCCCGCCGGACCCGTTCGAGTACCAGAGCTCGCGGCCCTCGCAGGTGAACCGGCCCGCCGAGCCGCTCGGCGGCGAACCCCCGGCGCCCCGCCCGCCGCAGGGAGGACCCCCGCCCCCGCCACCGTTCCCGCGGCCGGGGACGTCCGGTTCCGAGGACGTCTCCGAGTCGCCCGGACAGCAGCGCCCCCCGGGCCCGCCCGAGTTCGGTCTGCCGGCCCCGCCGCAGCACGGGTTCCCGTCCGGCCCGCCGGCGCCCGCCGGCTTCCCGCAGGCCGTCCCCGCTCCGCCGCAGCAGCCGCGGGGCGCCGGTGACGACGACTGGATGCTGTCTCCGCCCCCGCAGTCGCACGCCCCGCAGCGGCCGGGGGGGCAGCCGCAGGCACCCCCACCGCCGCAGAGTCCCTACGAGCCCGCGGGCTGGACGGCGGTCATCGCTCCCGACCGCGAGTACTTCATGGCGATGATGCAGCGCAGCGGCCCCGAGGCGGCCGGGCTGAACCTGCCCGCGTACTCGCCGGAGCAGCAGCTCGCGCTCTCCGGCGACCAGATCACCATCGGCCGCCGCCGGCACTCCACCGGCGAGTCGCCCGACATAGACCTGTCGGTGCCGCCGGAGGACCCGGGCGTCTCGCACAAGCACGCGGTACTGGTCCAGCAGCCCGACGGCTCCTGGGCCGTCGTCGACCAGAACTCCACGAACGGCACCACGGTCAACGGCGCCGAGGACCCCATCCAGCCCTACGTCCCCGTGCCCCTGAGGGACGGCGACCGGGTGCATGTGGGCGCCTGGACGACGATCACCATCCGCCGGGGCTGAGCCCGGTCACCCGGCGGAGCCGGGCGCTTCGAGGGGCCAGGCGTACGGCCCTTCGGGGTCGTCCAGCCACGCCCACTGGCTGTCCCCGCTCACGGTGACCCCGAAGCGCTCCCGCTCCGGCCGGCCCTCGCGCTGCCAGAGCGCGAGCGCTTCGTGCGGGTCGAGTACGCCCGCGGTCAGGGTGAGCAGGAAACGGAACTGCTCGCTCTCCACCACCCGTCGCGGCAGCCCGCCGGTATGCGGCGGGGTTGTCCTGACCTGCCCGCCTCCGCGCAGCGGGACGAAGTACGCGGGCGAGTTCAGAAAGCGCCCCTCCGCGTGCCCCTCGTCCCGCACCCGCAGCACGGCCAGCCCGTTGGCGAGCGGGGCGAGGACCAGCCCGCCCGGCACGCACTGCGGCAGCCAGGCGCGCGGCACCGAGGGCAGGGCGCAGGTGGCGATGACGCGGTCGAACGGGGCGCGCCCGGGGCAGCCGCCGGCACCGTCCCCGGTGATCACGGCCGGGTGGTATCCGGCGGCGGCGAGGTGGTCGCGCGCGGAGTCGGCGATCTCCCGGTCCACGTCGACGGTCGTCACGAGCGGGTCCCCGAGCCGGTGCGCCAGCAGCGCGGCGTTGTAGCCGGTCCCGGTGCCGATCTCCAGCACGCGGTGCCCGTCCGCCGCCTCCAGCGCGTCCAGCATCCGGGCCATCAGGGAGGGCCGGCTTCCGGAGGAGACGAGTTCGCCCTCGCGGATGCGGGTGGCGAGGGGTCCGTCGGCGTACGCGCCCCTCAGCCAGCGTTCGCGCCGGCCCGGATCGGGGTCGCCCGACCAGAGCCGCTCGTACCCGGCGAACGTCGGCACGTAGTAGTACGGCACGAACAGATGGCGCGGCACCTCCGCGAAGGCCGCCCGCCAGGCCGGGTCCCGCAGCACCCCGGTCGCGGCGATCCTTCGCACCAGCGCCGCGCGCGCCTCGGCGGCGGGCCCGGCACAGGGGTCCCGTACCCCGCGCGCGTCCTGGTCCGCTCCCATGCCTCCACTGTGCTGCGGGCCGGCACGGGAGGCGAGCACCTCTGCGCTCACCACGGCGCCGGGCGGTCCCCGCCCGGCCGCGGCGGACCCTGCCCGGTGGCCCGATGCCGCTCCGCGTGCGCCTGCCCGCCGGGGGTCCTAGGGCCCGGGTCCTCCTCCGGTCCGTCTGAGACCATGGAGCGGTGAACGAGATTCCGCGGGGCACGCTTCAGGAGCAGACCTTCTACGAGCAGGTCGGCGGCGAGGAGACCTTCCGCCGCCTGGTGCGGCGTTTCTACGAGGGCGTCGCCGAGGACCCGCTGCTGCGGCCGATGTACCCGGAGGAGGACCTGGGCCCGGCCGAGGAGCGCCTCGCGCTCTTCCTGATGCAGTACTGGGGCGGGCCGCGCACCTACAGCGACAACCGCGGCCACCCCCGCCTGCGCATGCGCCACGCCCCGTTCACCGTCGACAGGGCCGCGCACGACGCCTGGCTCCGGCACATGCGGGCCGCCGTCGACGAACTCGGCCTCTCCGAGGAGCACGAGCGGCAGCTCTGGGACTACCTCACCTACGCCGCGGCGTCGATGGTGAACACGGCGGGCTGACCCTCCCACGGCCCTCCGCGCAATCGGCCCTCCGCGCAGTCGGCACTCTGCGCAATCGGCTCCCCGCACAAGAGGTCACCGCTCCCCGGACCGGCACGAGTCGGCACCGCCCGGTCACTCCGGGCCACCGCCGGCCGGCTTGCGGACGGCCGGAACCGGGACTGCGGCGACGAGGCGGCAAGGCGGCAACCTGAGCGGCCTCCTCCGGAACCGGAGCCGGACCGGCCGGTGGGCGGGCGGGCGGACCGGCGCCCGGTTCCGGTCCGGACGTGCCGGAGCCGCGCCCGAACCGGGCGTGGCCGAAGGGGCCGGCGGGGCCGGGATCAGACCGGGATCAGACCGGGGTGACGTTGAGGCCGCCGAGCCCCGCCCCGCGTACCGCGACCGACCCGAACGGCGTGCGCAGCCTGAGCCAGCCGCCCGCGGCCAGCAGCGCGGGCCCCGGGGCGTCGTCCGGGGTGGGGCGCAGGAAGCCCAGCGACCAGGCGGCGTGGACGGCCCGGAGCGGCAGCCCCGTGTCGCCGAGGGGCCTGGACCAGATCTCGCGGCCGATCCGGTCGCGTTCGGCCCGGGTGCGCCGCCCGGCGGGCAACGCCTCGTCCCGTGCGCGGAATTCGGCGACCGCCGCGGCCACCGCACCCCGCAGCCGGTCTGCGGCGGGCAGGCCCGGAAGCTCTCGCCAGCCCCGCCGGGGAGGCAGCACACCGGCCCACGGGGGTCCGGTGACGGCGGGCGGCACGGCGAGCGTCGAGCCCTCGACGGACTCCAGCAGTTCGCCCGCCGACACCGTGACGTCCAGCTCGACCGGCTCCGCCAGCCGCGCCGTCCGGATCGCGAGGACCTCGAACGACGGCGGCCGGCCGAACACGGCCAGCGCGCCCCCGCCGGCCTGCAGCCGCACCGCGGCCGCCCGGTCGTAGTGGATCAGGCGGCCGAGGAAGGCCGCGAGGTCCGCCGCCTCCCGGGCGTCGGCCAGCCGAAGGGTCTGCACGGGCGCGGTCATGCCGCGAGCGCGTCCTTCACGCCCCGGCCCTCGTCCAGGTACTCCCGGAGGAAGGACTTCTCCTCGGCGGTGATCCGGCGCGGGCGCCCGGCCGCCAGGTCGTACGGGACGACGACGGTCGAGGCCCGTACGTACACCTGGCCGGGGTCCTTGATCTCGTAGGCGATCGTGAGCGACGCCGCGCCGATCTTCGTCACCCAGGACTCGACGGTCACCGGCTCGTGGCGGTGCACGAGCGGACGTACGTAGTCGATCTCATGACGGGCCACGACGGACCCGCCGGAGAACGACGGGGAGCCGTTCCCCGGCGCCAGCCGGAACATGAAGTCGATGCGGGCCTCCTCCAGATAGCGGAGGAAGACCACGTTGTTGACGTGCCCAAAGGCATCCATGTCCGACCAGCGCAGGGGACAGCTGTAGATATGGCGAGCCACGTGCAGCCTGCCTCAGCCCCGGGTGAGCTTCTTGTAGGTGGCGCGGTGCGGACGGGCCGCGTCCGGACCGAGCCGCTCGATCTTGTTCTTCTCGTACGACTCGAAGTTGCCCTCGAACCAGAACCACTTCGACTCGCCCTCGTACGCCAGGATGTGCGTGGCGACCCGGTCGAGGAACCAACGGTCGTGCGAGACGACCACGGCGCAGCCCGGGAAGTCGAGGAGGGCGTTCTCCAGCGAGGAGAGCGTCTCCACGTCGAGGTCGTTCGTCGGCTCGTCGAGGAGCAGCAGGTTGCCGCCCTGCTTCAGGGTGAGCGCGAGGTTGAGGCGGTTGCGCTCACCGCCGGAGAGCACACCGGCGGGCTTCTGCTGGTCCGGCCCCTTGAAGCCGAAGGCCGACACATACGCGCGGGAGGGCATCTCGACCTGGCCGACGTTGATGTAGTCCAGCTCGTCCGAGACGACGGCCCACAGCGTCTTCTTGGGGTCGATGTTCTCGCGGCTCTGGTCGACGTAGCTGATCTTGACGGTGTCGCCGACCTTGATCTGGCCCGCGTCGGGCTTCTCCAGGCCCTGGAGCATCTTGAACAGCGTGGTCTTGCCCGCGCCGTTCGGGCCGATGACGCCGACGATGCCGTTGCGCGGCAGGGTGAAGCTCAGGTCGTCGATGAGGACCTTCTCGCCGAAGGCCTTGCTGAGGTTCTCGACCTCGACGACCACGCTGCCCAGGCGCGGGCCCGGCGGGATCTGGATCTCCTCGAAGTCCAGCTTCCGGGTCTTCTCCGCCTCGGCGGCCATCTCCTCGTAACGGGCGAGCCGCGCCTTGGACTTGGCCTGCCGGCCCTTGGCGTTGGAGCGGACCCACTCCAGCTCTTCCTTGAGGCGCTTCTGGCGCTTGGCGTCCTTCTGGCCCTCGACCTTCAGACGCGCGGCCTTGTTCTCCAGGTACGTGGAGTAGTTGCCCTCGTAGGGGTGGGCGCGGCCGCGGTCCAGCTCGAGGATCCACTGGGCGACGTTGTCCAGGAAGTACCGGTCGTGGGTGATGGCGACGACGGTGCCCGCGTACTTGGCGAGGTGCTGCTCCAGCCACTGGACGGACTCGGCGTCCAGGTGGTTGGTGGGCTCGTCGAGCAGCAGCAGGTCGGGGGCCTCCAGCAGCAGCTTGCAGAGCGCGACGCGGCGCTTCTCCCCACCGGAGAGGTTGTTGACCGGCCAGTCGCCGGGCGGGCAGCCCAGCGCGTCCATGGCCTGCTCCAGCTGCGCGTCGAGGTCCCAGGCGTTGGCGTGGTCCAGGTCCTCCTGGAGCTTGCCCATCTCCTCCATCAGCGCGTCGGAGTAGTCGGTGGCCATCAGCTCGGCGATCTCGTTGAACCGGTCGAGCTTGCCCTTGACCTCGGCGACGCCGTCCTGGACGTTCTCCAGAACCGTCTTGCTCTCGTCGAGCGGGGGCTCCTGCAGCAGGATGCCGACGCTGTAACCGGGCGAGAGGAAGGCGTCACCGTTGGAGGGCTGCTCAAGACCGGCCATGATCTTCAGCACGGTCGACTTGCCGGCGCCGTTCGGGCCAACCACACCGATCTTCGCACCGGGCAGGAAGCTCAGCGTGACGTCGTCAAGGATCACCTTGTCGCCGTGCGCCTTGCGCGTCTTGCGCATGGTGTAGATGTACTCAGCCAAGAGAAACCGTCCGGCAATCAGTGAGTGGGCAGATACACCCCATCTTGCCTGACCGCCACCCCGGGAACGAAACCCGTATGGCGCGGCGCCCGCGACCTGCCCCTTCGCCACCCTGCGGGTAGCCAGTCCATCACTCCCTGTATCCGACGCCGGAGTTGATCCGCCGCGGACGGCCCTCTGACGGCCCGCGGACGGCCTGGCCCGAGGCCGCCCCGGCTATCGTGCCAACGTGACAGGCCCCACGGAGAGCCCCCTCCTGTTCCTCGACGTCGATGGTCCGCTCATCCCGTTCGGGGCATCGCCTGGCCACCGGCACGGCGCCGCTGTGCCTGCCGATCAGGGAAATCCGTTGCTGATGCGGCTCGACCCGGGGATCGGAGCGCGTCTCATGGCTCTGGGCTGCCACCTCGTATGGGCCACGACGTGGATGGAGGAGGCCAACCAGACCGTCGCCCCACGCATCGGACTGCCCAAGCTGCCCGTGGCGCATTGGCCGGACATGGACGCCGACGTGGATGCCGACATGGATGCCGGGAAGGGCCCGCGCGGCCTGCACTGGAAGACCCGCCGCCTTGTCGAGTGGGCCAACGGCCGGCCGTTCATCTGGGTCGACGATGAGATCGGCGCGATGGACCGCCAGTGGGTCGCCGCCGGCCACCCCGGGCCGTCGCTTCTTCACCGTGTCGACCCGGCCAGGGGCCTGGAGGAGGCCGACTTCTCCGCGCTCACCGGTTGGCTCCAAACGCTCGCGCCAAGATGAGGAGCCTGCTGCACACGCGGTTCGCTCCGTCTCGTCGTCGCCCACCGCAAGACGTTGCGCGGCGAAAGGCGCCCCGGCGGTCCTCTCAGTCCTCCGTGGTGGGCGCGGAGGGTGCCTTCCTCCTGCGTACGAACAGCATCACGGCGCCGCCGACCACCACGAGTCCGATGGCTGCGCCCGCGATGACCGGGGTGGCACCGGAGGCGCCGGTCGCCGCGAGGTTGTCGTCGATGCCCGTGCCGCCGGCCGAGAAGGCGCTGGGCTGGGGCGCCGGCTCCTCCGGGACCGGAACGGCGCTGCCGGTGGTCTTGCAGTCCAGCACGCCCTTGAAGTTCTTCGAGAAACCACCCGGCCCGGTGATCGTGAAGTCGTAGGCCTGGTCCTCGGGGACGGGGACGGTCACGGTGCGGGTCTCACCGGGGGCTATCGCATGCTCGAGCCCCTGCAAGGTGAAGGTGAACTTCTCGTCGCCCTTGTTGGTGGCCGTGATGTCGATGCCGCCCCCGGCACAGTTCTTCCTCGCCGTGAGAGCGGGTATCGGGCCCTGCTCGGCCCAGGTGGCGGTGGCCGTCGCGGAGACGCTGGAACGGCTGGAGCCTGCCAGGATCTGAGTCTGGCTCTTGGTCACCCCGGAGAACGCCCGCCCCACCGGCACACTGGTGGTGGCCTGCAGACTCAGCGCGGCGCTGCCGTCGGTGGCACCGTCCGGCACGTCGAAGTACAGCCTGCTGCCGTCGACCGCGGTACTGACGGGGCTTCCCGCCTCGTCCGTCACGATGACGCCGCTGGCCGCGGAGTCCGCGGGCGGTGTCACGGTGACGCGGTCGGCGTCGGTGCGTACCGTGATCGGCCCGAGCCGCCCGCCGGCCTTCCCCGAGACCGCGTTCGGCTCGAGGCTCAGCGAGGCACGGGGCTCCTGGACGTCCTCGGCCTCCTTCTCCAGCCAGTCGGCCAGCTGCTCTGCCGCCGGATCGACTGCTTCGACCTCGGCTCCATCCGAGTACCGCCAGATCGCGACCTGGGTGCCGGCCGCCGCGGTCCGCTCGGTCAGCGGTCCGCTACCGGCCCGTTCGGCCAGCGCCGTCAGGTCGTCGACCTGCGGGTAGGAGTGCTGCAGAATCCACCGGATCTTCCCCGCGGCGCCGTTGGCGCCGAGCGAGGTCTGCTCCCAGGGCGTCTCCAGGTATCTGGCCTGCTCCTGCGTGGGGTTGTGTATGTCCACGCAGTACGTCTTGAGTCTGCCCCCGCCGTCGACGGTCATCTCGAACATCCCGGCGGGCAGTTCGTGCCGCCGTCCGCCGTCGTGCAGGACGGCCCGGTCGAAGGTGGTCAGGCCGTCCAGCGTCGCCGTCGCGCCGCCCTGGTGCTGGGGGAGGTCCTCGGCGGCCGCCGGTCCGGCTGAGGCCATGCCGCCCGCCGCCAGCAGACCGGACACCAGGGCCATCACGGCGAGCCGGGCGGCGCCCCGCCCGCGTACAGAGAGCGCAGTCAACACAGAATTCCCCTTCGAGCGAGGCCCTTTGGCGTGGGGTGCGTGGGGGGAGTGCCTCGCCGGCAGACTCAAGTGCCCCGTGAATATTGAGGAATCCTAAGGATGTGATGCGGCCCGATCCCCCGTCATACCGTCAGACAACCATTCCGAATCGGAATCGTTATCACCGACGGCGCACCCCTTCGGCTGTCGACAAATCTCCACGGTCGCGATTCAGGGCGGACCGGGGACACCCGCGGGCTCCGCGATGCGAGCGCCGGACGCGTTGCCGCAAGCGTCTCCCCGCCCGGCATGGGCTGCCCGACCCGGGACTGGCTCCGGACCGGTCACGGTGCTACCGGTACTTCGCGCGCGCCCACGCGCCCGCCCCGAGGCGGCACCCGACCGGCCCGGGCTCCGGCCCACCGGGTCCGACGGGCCGGGCCCGAACGGATCCCCTGCCGCCTCGGCGGGAGACACGGCAGCCGTAGGAGCGGAGAGACCCCGCACATCCGCCGCGACCGTCGGGGGCGCAGACTCGGCCGGGGCCGCCGGAAACGGCGGCACCGCTGCGGGCGCGCCGGGCGGCGGGGCAGGCGGCGGGGCCGCGGCCTCCGTCGTGACGGCCTGCCGTCCCGTCAGCCGTGCCTCCGCTCTCGTCACACGGCGGAATGCCGACGTCCCGCGTGCCAGGTCGTGCCCGGCCGCCACCGCATCGATGTCGACCGACGTCCTGAGCCTGCCTTCCCACTCCTCCTCACGCACCCTCAGACGACCGTGCACGACCAGTGGTTCACCCACCGCGACCGATGCCGCGAGATTCGCCCCCAGCGCTCGCCAGGCCCACACCGTGTAGAAGCTCGTGGGCCCGTCGGCCCAGCCGTCCCGCTGCCGGTCCCACCTCCGCGAGGGGACGGCGAACCGGAAGCGCGCCCTGCCCCCGGTCGCCGACTCCCGGTATTCCACGGCAGTCGCGACATTCCCCGCCAGCGTCACCATCACGTCGGTCATGACGTTCCCCCTGTTTCGTTGCCCGTGTCCGGCGTCCGCGCACCGTCGCGCCGACGCATCCCATACTGGGCCGCGAGGAGCATTCCGGCTGCCGCCTGTGGACGGGAGCGGGATTGTGGAAAACCCCGCCGCTCTCCCGGGTGACAGGGTGCTCCCGACGGGCTTCCACAGGCTCGGCAGGCTCCCGGCCACATCCCACCGGCTGTTCCCGGCAGGACCTGAAGCGCGTTCGCCACCCGCCATCCGTACACCGGCCGGTCCACCAGTCCGTACACCGGCCCGTGCGACTGCCGCTCCTCAGCCTGTGCACCGGCCCTCACCCCTCGCCGGCACGCGACTGGCCCCCCTCAACGGCACGGGCCCGGCCCCCCTCACCGGCACGCACCGCGCGCCGGTCCGCGACTCAGCGTCTGAAGGACACCGCCCCGTACTGCTCCCGCACCTCCCGGTAGCGGAGCAGCTCCGCCGCGATCGGGTCCAGCACCTTCGCCCGGCCGCACGCCGCCGCGGCCTCCCGCAGGCGCCGCTCCGCGTCCTGCCCGTAACGTCGCGCCGGTCCCCTGGCGGCGGCCGCACACGCCCACTCCACCAGCGGCCCGCCGATGATCCCGGCGAGCATCACCAGCACCGGCGGGAGGAGCCCCGGCTCCAGGACCCCGATGATCTGACCCACCAGCCACAGACCACCGAAGACCTGCAGCAGGGTCATGCACACCTGCACCAGCACGGCCGCCGGCCACCACGCCGGCCGGGGCAGACGGCCGCTGGGCGTGCCCAGTTCGGCGGCCAGGTCGTCGAGTTCCTCGGGGAGTCCGTCCGCACCGCGCACCGCCGCCTCGCGCACGGCCTGCGCCCACGGAGCCGGCAGTCCGTGAGCCGCGTCGTCGGCCACCGTCCGTACCGCCTGCTCGACCCGCTGACGGGCCGTGAGCTCCTCCTCCGCCGGCTGCTCGGGCTGCGGCAGACTCCCGCCGGGCATGCGCACGCGTCCGTACCAGCGCCACAGCCGCAGCCACGGTGTCCCGCAGGCCCGCCCTGCGTTCCTGCGCCACCGGCGTTCGGCCTCCTCGCCGACGGCGGTGGCGCCGACGGCGTTCGCCAGCCTGGCCGTGAAGTCGTCCCGGGCACGCTCACTGAGCCCGGGGCGGCCGTCGGCGACGTACATCGGCTTCAGCCGGTCCGCTGCCGCGTCGATGTCGGCGGAGACCCGGCGGGCCGCGGCGGTCTTCTCCTGCACGAGCCGTCCGAGAAGTTCGCGCAGCTCGCCGACGCCCTCCCCGGTGAGGGCCGACAGCGCGAGGACGGTCGCGCCGGGCTCGCCGTGCTCGCCGACCGCCATCCCGTCCTCGTCGAGCAGTCTGCGCAGGTCGTCGAGCACCTGGTCGGCGGCGTCGCCCGGCAGCCGGTCGATCTGGTTGAGGACGACGAAGGTGACCTCGGCGTGCCCCGCGAGGGGCCGCAGATAGCGCTCGTGGAGTGCCGCGTCCGCGTACTTCTCCGGGTCGACGACCCAGATGACCGCGTCGACGAGCTTCAGGACCCGGTCCACCTGGTCACGGTGCACCGTCATCGCGGAGTCGTGGTCGGGGAGATCCACCAGGACGAGGCCCTGCAGCGCCTCGTCGCCGCTTCCGCCGGCGAGGGGCCTGCGGCGCAGCCGGGGCGGAATGGCCAGCCGGTCGAGCAGCCCGGCGGCTCCTTCGGACCAGCTGAGGGAGATGGGTGCCGACGTGGTCGGACGGCGTAGCCCGGTCTCCGAGATCGGCACCCCGGCAAGGGCGTTGAAGAGCGTCGACTTGCCGCTGCCGGTGGCGCCCGCGATGGCGACGACGGTGTGCCGCGCCGACAGCTGCTGCCGCGCCGCCGCCTCGTCGAGCACCCGGCCCGCCTCGGCCAGGGCCTTCTCGTCGAGGCGGGTGCGGGAGAGCCCGACGAGCTCGCGGAGCGCGTCCAGTCTGCCGCGCAGCGGGGCGGCGTACGGGCCGCCGATGGGCACGTGCCGCTCGTCCCCGACCAGCGACCCGTCGTCCCCGGCGAGCTCCGACGGTTCGGCGGCACGGCGCGCGATGAGTCCGTCGTCCCACCGGTCCTCGTCGTCGTCCCCCGGAACGCCGCCCTCCCCCACGGTGTTCCGCTCCGCGCCGCCGTTCTTCCCCTCGGTGGCGTTCCCCGCATCGGCGTCCCTCTCCGCGCTCCGCGGTTCCGGGTCCGACGTGCCGTCCTCGCCGGCGGCCCGGGCCCGCGCCCCGCCCCGGGGGGTCGCGTGCCCGCCCTCGGGGCGGCCCTCCTCGTCGAGGCGGCTGCCGGGCGCCGGTGCCTCGGCCGCGGAGTGGCCCGCCGAACCGGCTGCGGAACCGGCCACGGAGCCGGCCGGGGAGTCAGCCGTGGAGTCGGCCGGGGCATCGGCCGCGGCGTGGTCCCGGTCGCCCGGCTCGCTCTCCGCCCCGGACGCATCCGGGGCCCCCTGCCCGGCTCCGGACCCCGGGCTACGGCCCTCGGTCTCGCCTGTGACTGCCGTCACCGCGGTCACCTCTCCTTCTGCAGTACGGACAGCGCGGCGATCAACTCGGCCTGCGGCTCCGGGCACAGTTCAAGGGAGTCGAGCGGCGCAAGGCGCCGGTCACGCTCCTCGTTCACGACGCGTTCGATGTACGTGGTCACCAGCTCCCCGCCCCGGTCGCGGAGCCGGAGAGCGCCCTGAGCACCCATCCGCTCCGCCAGCAGGTCCCCGGCGGCCCTGGCCCTCCGGCCGCCGAGCAGCGCGGTGGCGAGCAGCGCGGCGACCACCTCCGGGTCGGGCGCCGCGGAGCGTTCCATACCGCGTACTTCCTCCTCGGCGAGTTCCTCCAGGACCCGCCGCCAGCGCCGTACGGCCATGCCGATGCGCTCCGGCGTCTCCCCGTCGGCACGCGAGTGCCGGGCCAGGGCGGGACCGGCCGGTTCGCGTCGCCATGCCTCCTGGAGCCGCTCGTCGGCGGCGGCGACCGCGCACTGCAGCAGGGCGGTCAGGCCCTCCGCGAGCGCGTCGAGGAGCTCGCCCGCGGAACTGTCGCGCGGATAGCCCCGCCACCGGGTGCGTGCGTCGCCCGTGAGGACGGCGCCGCGCTGCACCTGCTTGCGCACCCGCTCGGTCTCCACCCCGTAGGCCTGCTCGACGGCGGCGGCGAGACGGACGGCGGCGGCGTACTGTGCGGCCACGGCACCCGCGAGCTCCGGCATCCGGGCGTTCAGCGAGTCGATGACCCCGGCGGCGGTGCGCACGACCGTCTGCTGACGCGCGGCGGGGTCCAGGGCCCGGTGTGCCAGCCAGTCGCGCAGCGCGGCGACGGCGGTGTCGGGCAGCAGCCCCCGGCCGCCGCCCGCGGACTCGGGCAGTTCGGGGATCGTGAACCGCGGTACGTGCCCGAGCCCGGCCTTGGTCAGCAGGGCCGCGTACTGCCGGGACACCTCGTTGATCACCTGGTGCGGCACCCGGTCGAGCACCGTGACCAGCATGGCGTCGTACTCCTTCGCCGTACGGAGCAGATGCCAGGGGACCGCGTCCGCGTAGCGCGAGGCCGTGGTGACCATGATCCATACGTCCGCGGCGCAGATCAGCTCGGCGGCCATGATCCGGTTCTCGACGACGAGGGAGTCGATGTCGGGCGCGTCGAGCAGGGCCAGTCCGGGCGGCAGGGACACCGCCGTCTCGATCCGCAGCGCCCTTTCCTCGGGCTTGGCCTTGGTCTTCGTCCGGTCGCGGGCGGCTCCGGGCGGCTGCTCCGTCTCGTCCTGCTGCGGGAGCCACACGCGGGTGAAGTCCGGCAGTACGCGCATGTCGGCGAACCAGTGGCGATCGTCCGGGTGGCAGACGAGCACGGGCGTGCGCGTGGTCGGCCGCAGCACCCCCGCCTCGGTCACCCGCCGGCCGACGAGCGAGTTGACCAGAGTGGACTTGCCGGCTCCGGTCGATCCGCCGACGACGGCGAGCAGCGGCGCGTCGGGGTCCTTCAGCCGGGGCACCAGATAGTCGTCGAGTTGCGCGAGCAGCTCGGCTCTCGTCCGCCGCGCCCGCGGAGCTCCGGGAATGGGGAGTGGAAGACGCACGGCTGCGACTCGGTCGCGCAGGGCGGAGAGTGCGTCGATGAGCTGAGGCCGTACTTCCATGGTCACCACATGCGAAGAATGCCCAATTTTGGAGGTTTTTTGAAGCGTATGAGCCCCCCTGCGCGCCGATCAGAACAACGGGACAGACGGGACGAGTGGGGTGCAGGCATAACGAGTGCACAACACCCGAGGTGTGAGGCGAAAAAACCGCTGCGAGAATCGCATCTGCCTGCGATTATCGGTTCGCTTCACCGAACCTCCACATGATGCCACGCAGGTGAAGCATCCGGGGCAGGGCGATCGGAGCCCTATCCTTGTCCCGGCAAGGTCACGGTCGACCCGGGGCTCCAGGCCGCCGAGGCCACATCCGGCCCCCGTAGCTCAGTGGATAGAGCAGGCGCCTTCTAAGCGCTTGGCCGCAGGTTCGAGTCCTGCCGGGGGCGCATACAGCCTCTCACCTGCGGAAACGCGTGAGGGGCTCTTTCATGTCCGGATGCACACCGCTCCACGAGCAGGCGCCTCCGCCTGTTCACGACCGCGGGCAACGATGTAGCACCGGGTAGCACACCCTCGCTATCGTGGACAGCATGGCAGCGCAGCCGGAGATCACTCAGCGCGATCTGCGCACCCGCTCCAAGGAGATCATGGACGCCGTCCAGGGAGGACAGGCGTTCACCGTCACCCGCGACGGGCACCGTGCCTGCGAGCTGATCCCGCTCCGCCGCCGTCGCCGCTTCGTCCCCCGTGCCGAGTTCGCGGCCATGTCACGCACCACCCCCGACATCTCACTGGACGCCCTCCGCGAAGACCAGGACGCCGCCGTCGAGCAGGAGTTGGAAGACCCCTATACCCGTTGAGCACCGGCAGGGATTGCTCGATACCAACATCATGATCCTGCGCAAGTGGATCGACGCCGACGAACTGCCCGCCGAGATGGCCATCAGCGCCGTCACTCTCGCGGCAGCGGGATTCCTGGTTCGCCTGCGTTCGACCCCTCAGGTGTGGGCCCGCGGCTGCACTTCCAGCGCGTCCCCGAGGGGAAGGCCGCCAAGAACCGGGTGCACCTTGATGTACGGGTCGGCACCGGCCTCGTGGGCGAGGAGCGCCTCGCCGCGCTTGAGGCGGAATGCGCACGCCTGGTCCCGCTCGGTGCGGTACACGTGCGAACGCTGTACGACGGCAATGACGCGTGCATCCCGATGCTGGACATCGAGGGCAACGAGTTCTGTGTCGACTGAGATGCCGCGAACGTGGCTTCCCCCGGTCCCCATGAGCCGGGACGAAGGCAGGAGGGGCGGTAGTCAGCCAAAGGCCCCCCGGAGCTGAGGCCAAGCGTTTTGACGGCATTCGTTCGCGAGTGACCAGCGAAGACACAGGTGGGCACACCGCGTTCCGTACCCGCCGCGCAGGTCGACCGGCTGTCCGGTCCGGCGCTCGCCAGAGGCAATCCGGCAGCCGCCGAGGTGCCCACCCGGCGAGCCCCAGGCCGCCGAGGCCGCATCGGGCCCTGTGGAGCAGGCGGTGGGGATCAGCTCTCGCAGACGAACGAGCCCTGCCCCAGGACGGTCCTCAACCTGCCCTCGGAGCGGATGGCGGCTACCGCCTTCTGCGCAGTGGACTGGCTGACGTCGTACTGAGCGGCGATGTCAACGGTGCCGGGGAAGCGGTCGCCTGGCCCCCACTCCCCCGCGTCGAGTCGGCGGCGAAGGTCGTCCGCAACCTGCGGCCAGACCGGCACGGAGCGATCAAGGTTCATCACTCCAGACTCCGCGCTATCGCGACAATGAGCTATCGCGGTTTCGCGCTAGTGCGCTAGTGCGGTAACGCGGTAGCGCGTAAGCTGGGAGGGAGTACGCAGCACGCCCAGCACCAACGAAAGGAGCCCGGCGACCGATGCAAGCGGCCCCGGGGCATGGCCCGCACAGCAACAAGGAGAGTGCAGACGTGCGAACTCTACTGGCCCTACTCCTCCTCTCATGGCTCATGCCATCGACCGGCAAGCGCCGGGCACGGACCGCGCCGAGGGGTACTCACGCTCCGCCCAACCGCGGCACGGCGGACACCCGGGCCCGGCGCCTGATCGTCACTCGCCGACCGCTGGGTGTGGAACGTCCCGCTCACTGGCCTCCCCTCACCGCCCTGCGCGCACAGATCCTGCGCGGGGAAGACGGGGCGCTGGTCCGTCCGTACCTCATCGCATGGGAGCAGGAGCAGGAGCGGCGAGGGCGGAGGGACCGCCGACGTGCCACCGTGCTGGCGGCTCTCGGCCAGGACTTCGCGGCCGGCGTCGACTTCCACGGCGCGACGGCATGAGCGGAATCCGGCGGATCCCGCTGCTTCCCTGGCCTGGCCCGGAGGGCAACCCTGCGCATCTCGTCACGGACGGAACGTCCACGATGCTCTCGCGTCTCGCCGACAGGGTGGAGGCCGAGCAGATCGAGACGGCCGCCGTCCTGCGTGACCTGGCTCTCTCAATGGTCGTGGACCATGTGGATCCCACGCCTCAAGAGCTCCTGTTCATCACCCGCCGCCTGTGCGAGGCGGTGACGGACCTGCTGAAGATCGCGGAGAGCAGGGCCGCTCGCATCCCGCCCTACGACGAGCCGGACGACCGGTCGCCGGCCGTCGAGTAACCCCAAGAGGAGAGTCCCAGGAGGAGACCCCCAGGAGGAGAGCCACGAGACCCGGACGGCTCTATGAGCTGCCGACGCCGATCCACGAGTGGGAGGACGCCTGGCGCGCCTCTCCGGTGTGTCACGCCCGGGCCGGACGCACACGGCGTCGGGGCCGGGAAGCGGAGGGGGCCGTGTCAGCACCCGGGCTGACGGTCGCAGACCCGGCTCGGGGGCCTGCCGGTTCAGCCCGCCCGTTCGTACGGGCGGACGAATGGACGAACGGGCAAACGGATGCCCGTCCGTACCGGGAGTGGTACGGCGGCCGCGCGGCCTCTGCATCAGGGAGCCCGCTCCGGCGCGAGCAGTTCGAGGGCCTCCTCCCAGCGGAACACGTCGGCTCCGCCGGTCTCCGGCCGCACGGACGGCTCGTGGGAACCGATCAGCACGCCCATCGCCCGCAGCCGCTCCAGACTCTGCCGATAGGCGGGGTGGGCGGCCTGCGCCGCGTTCAGGCACGGCAGCACGGCGACCGGGACACCGGAGCCGTACGACTCGCACAGGATGCCCAGCGCCAGGGTGTCGGAGATCCCCGCCGCCCACTTGTTGATGGTGTTGAAGGTGGCGGGGGCCACCGCTATCGCGTCCGGGGGAGGCAGCGGGCGAGGGTCGCCGGGCCGCCGCCAGGCCGAGCGGATCGGGTGTCCGGTCTGGGCCTCCACCGCTTGGCGGTCGATGAACTCCAGGCCCTGGGGGGTGGCGACGACCCCGACGTCCCAGTTCCGCTCCTGTGCCGCGGTGATGAGCTTGCCGACACCGCCCGCGACCCCCGCGGCGCAGACGACGACGTACAGGAACGGCTTTCCGCCGAACGCGGAGCCCTCACCGGATGCGGAGGACCCGCCGGACGCGGACGACCCGCCGGACGCGGACGACCCGCCGACGGCGGGCTTCCGCCGGGGCCGACCGGGCGGCGCCGGTGCGCTGGGCTTGGTCAGTTCGTCGCTCACGTGGGTTCCCCGGTCGTCGGCTGAGGCAGTGCGCCCCACGCAGCGTATGCGCACCGGCTGGGCCGTGCGGCCCCTTCCGCACGGGAGGTGCACGGGGATCCGTCCGCTGAGCCCGGCGATGCCTCGGACCGGTTCCCGTCCGCGCACGGCGGACCCGTCAGGCCGTCCGGTCCCGTTCCCTGAGATCCGGCCCGTCCGGGGGCTCGGGATGCCGCGACGGCTCCGGTGCCTCCTGCGCCGGGGGCGGGCGGGGTGCGGTATCCGCCGCTCCGGTTCCGTCCCGGTCGGCGTCGCGCCCCGTGGCCCGCTCGGCCAGCAGCGCCGCGAACGCGGCCACCAGCGACACCAGTCCGCCCACGACGAGCCCGGAGCGGGCTCCGAAGCGCTCGGCGAGCCATCCGGTGCCCAGCGCGCCCAGCGGGGTGGACCCCTGGAGGATCAGGGCGTAGAGCGCCATGACGCGGCCGCGGTAACGAGGGTCGCTGCCCAGCTGGATGCGGTGGTTCGCCGCCTGTACGAAGTAGATCGAGGCGAAGCCGGTGAGCGCGAGCAGCACCATGGCGGCCGCGAACCCGGGCGAGCACCCGGCCACCGTCTCCAGCGCCCCGAACAGGAGCGCCGACACGACCACCGTCCGGCCGGACGGGCGGCCGCGGCGGGCGGTGGTGACGAGCGCGGCCGCGAGTGAGCCGGCGGCGAACGCCGCGGTCAGCAGCCCGAACGCGTCCGCGTCCGCACCGAACACGGTCTTCGCCAGCAGCGGGAGGGTGAGCTGGAAGTTGAGCCCGCACAGCCCGACGACCGCGAGCAGCGCCAGCGGCAGCACCAGGTCGGACCGGGCCAGGACGTGACGGAGCCCGTCCACGATCCGCGCCCGGCTCTCGGGGGCGCCGCGGTGCAGCTCCCCCGGCCGCATCATGCGCAGGGCCACCACCGTCGCCAGATAGCTCGCCGCGTTCAGCAGCATCACCCAGCCCGTCCCCAGGGCGGCGATCATCAGCCCGGCCAGGGCCGGCCCGGCGACACGGGCGGTGCTGAAGTACGCGGCGCTGAGGGCCGACGCGTTCGGCAGCAGATCCGCGCCGACCATCTCGCTGACGAACGACACCCTGGCGGGCACCTCGACCGCGTTGACGACACCGAGGCCCAGGGCGAAGAGCCCGATGTGCCACAGGCGTACCGCCCCGCTCAGCACGAGGCCGGCGAGGAGCAGGGCGAGGACCGCCGAGATCGCGTTGGCCGCCGTCAGCAGGAGCCGCTTGTCGTGGCGGTCCGCCAGGCGGCCGCCGAGGAGGGTCAGCAGCAGCAGCGGGGCGAACTGAAGGGCCGTCACGATGCCGAGCGCACGGGCCGAGTCGCCGGTCAGGCCGAGCACCAGCCAGTCCTGGGCGACGATCATCATCCAGGTGCCGGCCACGGACACGACCTGTCCGGCGGCGAAGAGCCGGAAGTTGCGTACCGCCAGCGAACGGAACGGGCCCGTCACGGATCAGACCGCCGCCGCGCGTGGCTCGGGCGGTGTGCCGGACGCGTCCGGCACACCGCCGGCGGAAGACTGCAGGCACTCCTCCAGGAAGCCCAGCGCCCGCAGATGGTAGGCGCGTGCCGCCCATCCAAGGCTGATGTTGTGGCCGGCGCCCGGCAGCCGGTCCACGACGACACGCGGCGCGGCGAGGTGCGCCCTCAGCTCGGTGACGGCCTCCTCGTCATGGCGCCACCAGGCCTCGAACTCGGCGAAGGTCAGCCGGACGGGGACGCGGACGTCCGCGGCGACGGCGGGGAACTCCTTGGGCCAGCGGGCCGCTTCCACACGCTCCCGCACGGGCATCCCGGCCACGACCGAGGCGGCGGCGGTGAAGGTCTCGGGCGGGTACAGGCCGAGCGGACCCCAGTTCAGTCTGCGGCTTCCGTGGGCGCCCTCGTCGGGCAGCTCCTCCGGGGTGACGTCGTAACGGTGACCGCAGCCGGAGATGTCCAGCCCCAGCAGCCGGTCGTGGACGGACCGCGCGGCCGCGGTGAGCGCGAGCTTTCCGCCGTAGGAGTGGGCGAGCAGCAACAGGCCTGCTCCGTACGGGTGACCGGCGGTGAAGCCGTGCAGCGCGGCGCTCAGTGACGCGGCCTGCTCGGCGAGGGTCTGGCCCTCGGGCAGCCGTTCGGCGGAGGCGCCGTAGCCGGGGCGGTCCAGGGCGAGCACGGTGTACCCGAGGCGGGCCCCGAGAGTGAGCAGGGACAGGCCGGGATCCGCCTGGCCGTCGAAGTAGCCGGCGTTCATGCCGCCGCCGTGCAGCGCGACGACCGTGGCGCGCGGCGTGCCCGCCGGGACGGCCAGCAGAGCGGACAGCGGCAGACCGGCGGCGTCCAGGGTGATGCGCCGCACTCCTCGGGAGTGGAGGGGACGGGACACGGGGGCTCCTCGGAAAGGTCGGCGTACGGGACGGGAGCCGGGCTTGCCCGGAGCCTCACGGGGCGGCGTGCGGCGGGCTGTCCGGTCGTGGCGGGGCGGCTCCGGGGCGGGACGCGGGGCCGGCTCCGCAGTCGGGCTCGGGCGCGGCTCCGGAGCGGGGTGCGGCACCGCGGTGTGGGGTGCGGACGGTAAAGAGCACGAGACGACCGTATGCGCATCCCTCCGCACGGCACCGTCACCACGGCACGGCCACGGCGGGGCGGCTCACCCGCTCGGCCCAGCGCGGGCCGAAGGGCGGCCGTCCCCGAGGGCTCCCGGTGCGGGCGGCGGGCGTGGCCTGCACGGCTCGGCCGGGTGCGCAACAGGGGGTAGCATGCGGGGCTTTGGGGTCCGGAGGGATCCATGGGGACACAAGCGCGGAAGGAACGACACATGGCGCCCACTCCCCGGCCGGGCGTGCTCGCACTGCTGGACGAGCTGACCGCCGATCTGCCCCCGGACCGGGCCGGCGCGCTGTGGCGCCTGGCGGAGGAGTCCCGCCAGCTCGACGCGAACGTGGTGCGCCTGCCCGCCGGCGGCCGGATAGCCGGACATGTGGAACCCGACCTCGATGTGCTGCTGTACGTGGCCGCGGGTGACGGGGTCCTGGAAATGGAGGGCCGGTCGCAGGACGTGGCCGCCGGCTCGGTGGTCTGGCTGCCGCGCGGCAGCCGACGGGCGCTGCGGGCGGGGCCCGGGGGCCTGGTGCAGCTGAGCGTGCACCGCCGGCGTCCCGGACTGGCCATCAAGGCGGCCGCGGGGGCGCCCGGGGGAGGCGAGGCCGCGTGTCTGCTGGGCCGGGTCTGCACGGAGTGCGGGCGCCTGGCGGGCGAGTCCGACGCCCGCTACTGCAGCCGCTGCGGGGAGGAGCTGCCCGGCCGGTGAACCGTTCCGGCGGGTGCCTCCCCGTTGGACCGGCGGCCGTATCCGGGCGCCACGGGAGTCTCCGGCGTTCGGGTGCGGCTGCGCCTGGAGGCGGTTGCGGAGGTCGATCCCCTCGGGGGTGAGCGGGACCTCGGGTCGGCGGATGCGGACGGGCTTGGGCCTCAGCGGCAGGTCGTCGTCCGTCGCGGACGAATCGGGGGGTGTGGTACTTCGCGGCGGTCTCGCCGCCGCGGATCCGGCAGGCGCTGCCAGCGGGCGCGTCACAGTTCGGGCAGTCGTGACGTTCTACCGCCGATGCCGCCTGATCGGGCGTCAAATCCATGGCGGCGGCCGCTCAGAAGTGCCTCGCACAACGCGCCGGTTTCGAGAGGTCTTTTGCGAGTGGCGACCTGCGGAAATGTGATCGCTCCGGGGGCTCTCGCAGAACTCTCACAGATGGTCATTTGTGAGAAGGCCTAGATCCCCCGGTCCATCCGCGGTCCGAATCTGTGCCTCGTTCGCCAGGCGGGCCAGGAAGTTCGTCTGGTTTCCGTTGGACTGCGTGGTGAGAGGGGTGAAGGTGCGGGCGGCGGGCAGCAGTGTCTTGAGGCAGCGGATGAGGCTGTCTCCGATTCCCACTTCGACGAACAGCCGCTGGCCGGGAGGGTCGAAGCTGTGCAGGGTTTCCATCAGGTATAGGGGTTTGATGGTGTTCTCGATGATGCCTTCGCGTAAATCGTCGGCGTCGGTGTAGGCACGTCGGAGGGTGGGAGAGATGACGGGGATACGCAGGGGGCGTTGTCGCAGGTCGCTGGTGTCGTCGAGGAACAAGTCGAGGACCTTCCGCAGCGACGGGTGGTGTGAGGCATAGGGCAGCCAGAGTTTGTGCAGACGCGGTGCGCCGGAAGCATTACGGGCGAGCAGGGCGGCGATGGCCTCGGTGGGGCCACTGACGATGGTCTGCTGCGGTGCGTTCAGGCAGGACACCGCGAGGTCTGGGTGGGTGGCGGTCAGCAGCGTGCGGGTGGCCTCCTCGTCTGCCCGGACCAGGACCATCGCACCGCGTCCCACGAATTCGCGGTAGTGCGTGTTCATCACGCAGACCATGCGGGTTCCCTCGGCGACGGTGAAGGCGCCGGCACAGATCAAAGCGGAGTATTCACCCAGGCTCTGTCCCACGATGGTCTGCGGGCGCAGGCCGCTGTCTTGCAGGAGGTGGGAGAGGACGGTGGAGGCGGCGAACTGCGCGAGTTGCGGCATGCCGTAATCGAGGTCGGCGGTCGGGCGTGCGGCGAGCAGTACGGCGCGGGTTGGTCCGTAGCCGTGCGCCGCGGCGGTACGGTCGATGTCGTCGAGTACCTGATCCGCCTTGTCCCAGAGTGTCGGCCGGTGTTGGGCGATGGCCCGGCGCAGCCCTGTCAGGGCACCTCGGGGGTCGTTGCCCTGGCCGGGAAAGAGGAAGACCGTTGCGTCGTGAGACGCCCGTTCGATGCCGGTGGGACGGCTGGTGGTCATCGGTTTGACTCCAGGCCTGGTGGCCGGTGCCAGACGACGGTCAGGACGGTGCCGTTGGGATCCGGCGGTGTCCGGAGGACCAGCTGGTTGTCGGTGAGTGTGGCCCAGCGGAGGAATTCCGCTCCGGCCCACTCGGGAGGGGTCCCGAGCAGCGTGCGATGGACCACCCGGTCCCCCAGCCATTGGTAGGTGCCCGCGTAGCCGATGTAGCCGCCCGGGCCGGAGAGGTGGACCGACATCTGGCCGTCCACGGTGTAGATCAGCAGTCCCTGGACGGGCCGGCCCAGAGGGTATTCGGTCCCGTCGGGCCCTTCGGCCGTGAACGACACTGCCTGCCAGGCTCCGAGCACCCGGTGAATCCCGGTGTCTGACGCTGTGTGCATGTGGCCTCCGTCTTGTTCGCCGAGGGAGGCTTCCCGCTCCGGGCCGCGGTCAGACACAACCGGACGGCACTCGACAACTCAAGATCACCCCGTGGCCTCCGGCACCGCGAGCGTGGCCACCAGTTGCCCCGGCAACTCCCGGTCCGCGCGTGCGGCGGCTCTGGCGACCGTGGCGTACAGCCGCTTCTCCGCGACGCCGCGCGCCTCGGAGACCTGCCGTGCCGGCACCGAGACCCCGGGTCCTCGGCCCCTCACCCCATCAGCCGGTCCGCGCTGCGGATCGACTCGGCGAGCCGCTGCACGGCGGCGTCCTCCGTGCGGCGCGCCAGTCCGTCGGCCCGTTCCGCCAGGTCGCCCAGCCGCGGCGCGCCGGGGGTCTCAGCGCCCCGGAGGCGCTGGGCGAAGTACGCCGCCGTGGCGCTGACCTGGAGTCGCGGCGAGGTGCCGGGAGCCCACAGGTCGCGGTCCATCCCGGCCGCGTCGACGGTGCCGACCGCCTCGTGCGGCGCCCTGGTGCGCGGGTCGAGCCAGCGGACGGTCGCCGTGGCGACCCGGCCGGACGCGCCGTCCCTCAGCCGCACCGCGTACAGCGCGGTCACCGCGTGGCCGGGGCCGACCTCGCCGCCGTCCACGCGGTCGTCGCGGAAGTCCTCGTTCGCGACGTGCCTGTTCTCGTATCCCAGGAGGCGGAACTCCCGGACCGTTCCCGGATCGAAGGCCACCTGAGCCTTGGCGTCCCGGGCGCGCAGTTCCAGGTGGGCGGGCAGCCGGTCGACGAAGACGTCCCGGGCCTGGGCCGGGGTGGAGACGTACGTGGTGTGTCCGTCGCCGCGGTTGGTGAGCCGTTCCATGAGCCGGTCGCCGTACTCACTGCCGACCCCGACGCCGAAGAGCGTGATGCCGAACTCCTTCCGGGCGCCGCCGATCCGCTCCAGGATGGCGTCCGCCTCGGTCTCGCCGGTGTTGGCGAGCGCGTCGGAGAGGAGCACGACGCGGTTGTTGGCGCCCCGCCTGCGTCCCTCGACGGCGACGTCGTATCCCGTGCTGACACCGGCCTCCACATTGGTGGAGTCGGTGGGCTCCAGGGCGGCGACGGCGTCGTGGATCCGGTCGCGGTTGCCGTCGAGCCGGGTCATCGGAAGCCGGGTCTCGGCCTCGTCGCTGAAGGTGACCAGCGCGATGGAGTCGTCGTCGCGGAGCTGGTCCGTGAGGATGCCGAGGGATTCCTTGACCAGGTCGAGACGACCCGGCTCGGCCATCGACCCGGAGACGTCGACGACGAACGTCAGTGCGGCCGGAGGCCGCTCGGCGGTCCTGCCGGACGGGCGGGTGGCCAGTCCGATCCGCAGCAGCGACCAGTCCCCGCCGCCGCCCTCCACCCTCGCGCCGTCCACGGTCACCGAGAAGCCGTTGCCCTCGGGGCGCGGATAGTCCTGGTCGAAGCTGTTGACGAACTCCTCGGGCCGCACCGATTCGGGCTCCGGCACCCGTCCCCCGGCGAGCGTCCGGCGAGCGTAGCCGTAGGATGCCGTGTCCACGTCCAGGGCGAAGGTGGACACGAGGTCCGGCGCGGTGGCGGCATCCCGCTTATCCCCGCCCTTCGCGTCGGCTGCTCCGCCGTCCCGATCGTCCTCGGCGGGGCGTCCTCTCCCGTCGGGCGGCACCGGTGCCGGGGCGCCGTCCGCGCGGCTCCGGCCGCCGTCCTCAACGGTGCGTTCGGCCCGCGCTCCCGTACCGCAGCCCGTCAGCAGTACGGCCCCGGCGAGCATCGCCACCAGCAGCGCCCTCGTTCTGCGGGCGCATGCCCCCGATTCCCCCGACTCCGCCGACTCCGCCGACTCCGCCGTTCGCTTCCGCGTCTGCGTTCGCGCATTCGGACCCGTACCCGTACCCGTACTCGTACTCGTACTCGTGCTGGCACCGGCACTCGCACGCGCAGTCGCCCGCGGACTCGTCCACGCCGTCATGATCCGCCCCCTGAAATCGCCGGCATCTGTGGATCTGACGTGCCGGGGCGGCCGGGAGGAGCAGACGAACGCGTTGCGGATGGGTCTCGATGCGGCAACGGCCTACCGCCCCGGCGCCGTTGCCGGTTGGCGCGGGCGCGCCCGGCGCGAGACCCGGGGTGACGCCGCCCGGCTCCGTACGCGGGCGGCTCGCCGCGGCGGTCAGGACACGACGTCCTTGCGGGCGAACCCGCGGAAGGCCAGGGCGACCAGTACCAGGGCGAAGGTCACGGACACCGCCGTGCCCTTCAGCATCCCGCCCCATTCGAGCTGGGGCTGAAGAGCGTCCGCCCAGGCGAACTGCCAGTGCGCCGGCAGGAAGTCGCGCCACGAGCCCAGCGCCGTCACGGCGTCCAGGACGTTGCCGATGATCGTCAGCCCGACCGCTCCGCCGACCGCGCCCAGTGGTGCGTCGGTCTTGGTGGACAGCCAGAACGCGAGTCCGGCGGTGACCAGTTGGGAGACGAAGATGTACGCGACGACCAGTGCGAGCCTGGGCAGCGTGTCCTCCGTCGGCAGCGAGCCGCCGGTCGGGAGGCGCAGCGGCCCCCAGCCGTACGCCACGGTCCCCACCGCCAGTCCGACCAGCGGCAGCAGGAGCATCGCCGCCGCGCTGAAGCCGAGTGCGACCGCGAGCTTCGACCACAGCAGCCGCGACCTGGGTACCGGCGCCGCCAGCAGGTAGCGCAGCGATGACCAGCTCGCCTCGGACGCCACGGTGTCGCCGCAGAACAGCGCGACCGGCACCACCAGCAGGAATCCGGCCGACACGAACAGGCAGGTGGCCGCGAAGTTGGCGCCCGAAGCGGTCGCCGTGTCCATCAGGTTGATCCGGCCGCCGCCGTCGCCGCGCTCCTCGGGTGAGCCGCCGATCGCGAAGGCCGTGATCAGCACGAACGGCAGGGCCGCCAGGATGGCGCCCATCACCAGCGTCCGCCGCCGCTTGAGCTGGCGCACCGTCTCGACGCGCAGCGGCAGGGTGCGCCGCGCCCGGTATCCGGGCGCGGCCGCCACACTCACCGCAACGGCCCCGGTGCGCACGGGGGTGGTGTTCATGCGGATGCTCCTCCGATCAGGGTGAGGAACGCGTCCTCCAGGCGCCGGTGCGGTCCCACTCCGGTCACCGGCACGTCCAGCCGGACGAGTTCGGCGACCAGGTAGCTCGCGCCCGCACCGTCCAGGCGGACCAGGAGGCCGCCGTCGGTGCGGAAGGCGGACGCCACCCCGGGCAGGGCCGCGATCTTCTCCACGAGCGGTGCGGACGGCTCCTCGGCCGTCGTCACCAGCAGGGTGTCCCCCGCGCCGGTGATGTCGGCGACGGGTCCCGCCTGCACCAGCCGGCCGCGGTCCATGACGACGAGGTGCGTGCAGGACTGCTCCACCTCCGAGAGGAGGTGGCTGGAGACGATGACGGTCCGGCCCCCGGCCGCGTAGCGGATCATCACGTCCCGCATCTCGCGGATCTGCGGCGGGTCCAGCCCGTTGGTCGGTTCGTCCAGGATGAGCAGATCCGGCAGCCCGAGCATGGCCTGGGCGATGGCGAGGCGCTGCCGCATGCCCTGCGAGTAGGTGCGGACCGCGCGGGCGAGGGCGTCGCCGAGGCCCGCGATCTCCAGGGCCTCCTCCACATGGGAGTCCTGGGCGGGGCGGCCGGTGGCCCGCCAGTAGAGCTCGAGGTTCTCCCTGCCGGACAGGTGCGGCAGGAAGCCGGCGCCCTCGACGAAGGCGCCCACCCGGGAGAGGACCGGCGCTCCGGGCCTGACGGCGTGTCCGAAGACCCTGATCCCGCCGTCGTCGGGGGCGATGAGCCCCATCAGCATGCGCAGGGTGGTGGTCTTGCCGGCGCCGTTCGGGCCGAGGAGCCCCAGCACCTGGCCCTTCTCGACGCGGAAGGAGAGGTCCCGCACCGCGTACCGGTCGGCCGATCCGGCGTACCGCTTGGTGAGCCCGGTGATCTCCAGCGGTACGTCGGCGAGCGCGGGATCGGGTGCCGGTGCGGCGGTCCGGCGGCGCGCGGTCAGCAGCAGCGCCGCCGCTGCCACCGCGCCCGCGGCGGGCAGGCCCCACACCCACCAGGGCAGGCCCGCCGCCTGGGTGGTGACACCGGGTGCGGTGGGCACGCTCAGCGGTCCGGCCGGGGTGACCGAGTAGGCCGCCGGGGCGGCGGGCGAGGCGTGGGCGAGGTCGGTGGCGGCGAGCACCAGCCGGAGCCGGTGGCCCGCCTCGACCTCGTGGTCCACCGCGGGGAGCGTCAGTTCGACGGTCCTGCCCGCCTTGGCGTCCTCGATCCGGACGGGGGCGACGAGCTGGGCGGGAAGCACCTGCTGCCGGCCGTCCGGGCCAACGTCGTAGACCTTGCCGAAGAGGACCGCCGTTCCGTTGTCCGAGGTGACCTTCACCCGGACGGTGGGCGAGCCGGTGATCCGGGTGCGGCGGTCGAGCGGCGCTGAGTCGAAGCGGGCGTGCTGCCCCGGGAAGTCGAGCGAGAGGCCGACGCCGAGCGAGGAGAGCCCGGAGAGCCCGCCGCCCAGTCCGGGCACGGTGGAGATCCCCGGCGGTCCGGCTCCGGCCGGGTTGCGGAAGTGCTGCGTCCCGCCGGTCAGTACGACCTCGCGGCGTCCCGCTCCCAGGCCCGGGTACGCGTCGGCCGTGGCGCCGCGCAGGGTTGCCTGCCCGTCGGTGGAGTCGACGCCTCCGGTGCGGCTGACCCGGAACGCGGGGCCGGGGTCGGCGGTCTTGTCCCCGTTCAGGTACCGGTCGAACCAGGCGGAGATCCGTTGCTGGACCCGGGCCGTCTCCAGATCGCCGCCGTCGTGGCCGCCGGCGATCCAGTCGACCGCGACGGTCGCCCCGTTGCCGGCGATCGCCCGGGCCATGGCGTCGGCGTGCGAGAGCGGGAAGAGCGAGTCGGACTGCCCCTGGACGATGAGTGCGGGGACCTTGATCCGGTCGGCGACGGCGGACGGGCTGCGGGCCTCCAGCAGGGCCCGGGCTTCGGCGTCCGGGCTGCCGCTGGTCGCGACGCGCTCGTACATGGCGCACAGGGCGGGTTCGAAGCGTCCGCAGGCCGGCGCGGGCTGCCCGGCGGAGGCGTCGCGTGCGCTGCCCCGGCCGGTGGCGCCGGACTGCGTGGGGGCCCCGGCGCCGGCACCGGTGACCGGGCCCGAGTCGGCACCGGTCCCCGCCCCCGAGTCCGCTCCGGAGCCCGAGCCGTCCCCTGGGCCGGCGCCGTCCCCGGCGGGAGCGTCGGCCGGCGGTACGGCGGAGTCGGGGACGAGTCCGGACCCGCCGGCCGAACCGGCCGTGAAGAACAGCCCCGCCCAGAGCTTCTTGAAGACGCCGTCCGGGAACAGCGCGTCGGCGAGGTTCCAGTACGTGATCTGCGGAGCGATGGCGTCGACCCGGCGGTCCTGGCCGGCCGCGAGCAGGGAGACGGCGCCGCCGTAGGACGCGCCGGTGATCCCCACGCGCGGGTCGCCCTCGGCGTCCAGCTCCACCTCCGGCCGGGCGGCGAGCCAGTCGATCAGCCGCGAGACGTCCCTGACCTCGCGCTCGGGGTCGTTCAGCCCGATGGTGCCGGTGGACGCGCCGAAGCCGCGGGCGGACCAGGTCATGACGGCGTAACCGTCCCTCGCCAGCGCCTCCGCCTGCTGCCGCACGGCGTCCTTGCTGCTGCCGAAGCCGTGCCCGATCAGCACGGCGGGCCGGCGGCCCTCCCCGGAGGTGAAGTACGAGGTGTCGATTCTCGCGCCCGGCACGGCCAGCATCCGGTCCTCGCGGTGCACGGCGGGCTCTTCGCCCGAGGCGGCGGCGGTCCAGGTGCCCGCGCCCGCCAGCACGGCGAGGGCGGCGACGGCCGTGAGCAGCCGCCTTCGGCGCCGGGGCGGCACGGCTCGGCCGGGGAGTCGGATCCTCATGCCCGAAACCCTAAGCGGACGGCGGTCCCGGCTGCCGCTGCCGCCGGGCTGAACCGTGTGACCTCCTCGGGTAGTACCCGGGGTCACCGCCGTACTCCAGCCGCGGTACACGGAGCCGTACTCCAGCCGGAACACGGAGCCGGGTGCGCGGGGAACGGATCGGAGCCGGGGCGCGGCCGGGCGCCGGATGTGATCCCCGATCGGCGTATTGCGCCCTCTTGGAGGGGCACTTCATGACAGTTCATCCCCGGGGGATTCATCCGGATATGCACAGTGGCCCCAAGTGGGCGTGTGCACAATGCAGATGTCGCCGATGTCCGCCAAATTGCCCATGCCACCTGCGGTTTTGCTCCAACTGATCGGTAGCAACCCCTTGTGTGCCGCATCACCTCACGAGAGGCTGTGCCGGCGTCCGCACCGCCGCGCGGACGCTTGTCGTGTTCCGATCAAATAGAGAGGTCAGGTGCACGAGATGAGATTCACTGCCCGCCGCTTCATACCCATGGGCGCGCTGCTCCCCGCAGTCGTCGTCGCGGCCGGTCTCCAGTTCGCCGTCACCCCCACAGCGCACAGTGCGCCGATCGGCGATCTTCGTCTCGCCCCCACTGCAACCGCCGTACAGAACAGCTGGATCGTCGTCCTCAAGGACGGCAGCACGAAGGTCTCCGAGGTGACCGCCGACGAGGATGTGACCCCCCAGCGCGTCTTCCGGTCGGTGCTCAACGGATTCTCCGCCTCCATGCCCAAGGCCAAGGCCGAACGGCTCGCCGCCGACCCCCGGGTGGCGTACGTGGAGCAGAACAGCGTCGTCCGCCTCAACGAGACGCAGAACAACGCCACCTGGGGCCTGGACCGCGTGGACCAGCGCGATCTGCCGCTGTCCACGACGTACACGTACGGCACCACGGCGTCGAACGTGAACGCGTACATCCTCGACACCGGCATCCGCACCTCGCACAGCGAGTTCGCGGGCCGGGCGAGCGTCGGCACGGACACCATCGGCGACGGCCAGAACGGCCAGGACTGCCAGGGCCACGGCACCCACGTCGCCGGCACGGTCGGCGGCAAGACGTACGGGGTCGCCAAGGGCGTCAACCTGATCGCCGTACGCGTCCTGGGCTGCGACGGCTCCGGTACGACCGCGGGCGTCATCGCCGGTGTCGACTGGGTGACGGCGAACGCGGCCAAGCCGGCGGTGGCCAACATGAGCCTCGGCGGCAGCGCCAGCGCGGCCCTGGACGACGCGGTGAGCCGCTCCATCGCCTCGGGCGTCAGCTACTCGATCGCGGCGGGCAACGGCATCCTGGTCGGCATTCCCGCGAACGCGTGCAACTACTCGCCGGCCCGTGTCCCCGAGGCGATCACGGTCGGCGCCACGGACAGCACGGACCGGCGGGCGTCGTTCTCCAACTACGGCACCTGCCTGGACCTGTTCGCCCCCGGGGTGGGCATCACCTCGGCCTGGAAGGACAGCGACAGCGCGACGAGCACCATCTCCGGTACGTCGATGGCCACCCCGCACACCGCGGGTGCCGCGGCGCTCTACCTGGCGAACAACCCCACGGCGTCCCCGGCCCAGGTCCGCGACGCCCTGGTGAACAACGCGACCAGCGGCAAGGTCACGGACCCGCGTTCGGGCTCCCCGAACAAGCTGCTGTACTCGCTGTTCTGATCCCCGCGGCAGCGGCCCGATCGGGGCGAACGGCCGGATCGGGCTGCCCGATCCGGCCGGTGTCCGCCGTCACGACGGCGACGGCTCCGGCCGGGCCGGGCTGGGCCGGGACCGTGGGATGCCCGAGGAGCCCTTCCCCGGCGGGGCAGGCCCGCTCTGGGGCCGACCCGCGCGGGTCGGCCCCGTCCTCGGCATCAGCCGCCGGGCGGGCCTACCCGAAACCCGGAGCGGCCCGCGAGCCGCACGAAGACCCGTACGGGTGAGGGTTCCGTACGGGCCCGCGTGGCGTCGCGGGCCGCCGGCTGCGCCGGGTGTCCCGGCGCGGGCCGTCAGTGGTTGCGCGGGAAGCCGAGGTCCACGCCGCCGTGCGGCTCGGAGGGGTCCGGCCAGCGGGTCGTGACGACCTTGCCGCGGGTGTAGAACTGCACGCCGTCGTTGCCGTAGACGTGCAGGTCGCCGAAGAGCGAGTCCTTCCAGCCGCCGAAGGAGTGGTAGCCCACCGGGACCGGGATCGGCACGTTGACGCCGACCATGCCCGCCTGGACTTCCAGCTGGAAGCGCCGGGCGGCGCCGCCGTCGCGGGTGAAGATCGCCGTGCCGTTGCCGAACGGCGAGGCGTTGATGAGCGCGAGGCCCTCCTCGTAGGTGTCGGCGCGCAGCACGCACAGGACGGGGCCGAAGATCTCGTCGCGGTAGGCGTCGGAGTCGGTGGACACCTTGTCCAGGAGGGACAGGCCGATCCAGTGGCCGTCCTCGTAGCCGTCGACGGTGTAGCCCGTACCGTCGAGGACGACGTCTGCGCCCTGCTCCGCCGCGCCGTGCACATACGAGGCGACCTTGTCGCGGTGGGCCCTGGTGATGAGCGGGCCCATCTCGGACGCCGGGTCGTCGCCCGGGCCGATCTTGATCTTCTCGGCGCGCTCGCGGATCTTGTCGACGAGCTCGTCGCCGACGGCGCCGACGGCCACCACCGCGGAGATCGCCATGCAGCGCTCGCCCGCGGAGCCGTAGGCGGCGGAGACGGCGGCGTCCGCGGCCGCGTCCAGATCGGCGTCGGGCAGCACCAGCATGTGGTTCTTGGCGCCACCCAGCGCCTGCACGCGCTTGCCGTTGGCCGAGGCGGTGGTGTGGATGTGGCGGGCGATCGGGGTCGAGCCGACGAAGGAGACGGCCGCGACGTCCGGGTGCTCCAGGAGGCGGTCGACGGCGACCTTGTCGCCCTGGACGACGTTGAAGACACCGTCCGGCAGGCCCGCCTCGGCGAGCAGCTCGGCGATCTTCAGCGACGCGGAGGGGTCCTTCTCACTCGGCTTGAGGACGAAGGTGTTGCCGCAGGCGATGGCGAGCGGGAACATCCACATCGGCACCATCGCGGGGAAGTTGAACGGCGTGATGCCGACGACGACGCCCACGGGCTGGCGGATCGCCGCCACGTCCACCCGGTTGGACACCTGGGTCGACAGCTCGCCCTTGAGCTGCGTGGTGATCCCGCAGGCCAGGTCGACGATCTCCAGACCGCGGGCCACCTCGCCGAGCGCGTCGGAGTGGACCTTGCCGTGCTCCGCGGTGATCAGTTCGGCGATCGCGTCGCGGTTGGCGTCGAGCAGCGCGCGGAAGCGGAAGAGGATCGAGGTGCGCTGGGCCAGGGAGGAGGTGCCCCAGGTCTGGAAGGCGATCCTGGCCGCGGCCACGGCACGGTCGACCTCCTCGACGGACGCGAGCGCGACCCGGGTGGTCACGGCACCGGTCGCCGGGTCGGTGACCGGTCCCCAGTCGCCGGACTCGCCCTCGACGGTCTTGCCACCGATCCAGTGGTGGACGGTCTTCGTCATGACGGATAGCTCCTTCGGGTCCCTCAGAGATGGCGGCGCCGGGCTGCGACCTGCCGGTCGTACTCCTCCCGGGCCTTGACCGCCGACGGCCGGGTCGCGGTCTCGGCCACGGGAACATCCCACCACGCCTGCGCCGGGGGCGCGCCCGACACTGTGTCTGCCGTTTCGGTCTCGACGTAGACACATGTGGGGCGGTCGGCCGTACGGGCCTCGGCCAGGGCTTCGCGCAGGTCACGTACGGTCTTGGCGCGGATCACCCGCATCCCGAGGGAGGCCGCGTTGGCGGCGAGGTCGACCGGGAGCGGCGCCCCGGTGTAAACGCCCCCTCCGGGTTCCCCGGCCCGCGACGGCGCCGGTTCCCGGTGGCGGTAGGCCGTGCCGAACCGCTCGGCGCCGACCGCCTCGGAGAGACCGCCGATCGACGCGTACCCGTGGTTCTGCAGCACGACCAGCTTGATCGGGACGTTCTCCTGGACCGCCGTCACGATCTCGGTGGGGTTCATCAGATACGTGCCGTCGCCGACGAGCGCCCAGACCGGACGCCCGGGCGCGGCCATCGCGACGCCGATCGCCGCGGGGATCTCGTAGCCCATGCAGGAGTAGCCGTACTCCACGTGGTACTGGTCCCGGGAGCGCGTCCGCCACAGCTTGTGGAGGTCGCCGGGGAGCGAGCCCGCGGCGTTGACCACGATGTCGTCGCCGGTGACCAGGCGGTCGAGCGCGCCGAGGACCTGGGTCTGGGTGGGGCGGACGTTCTCGTCGGGCGCGTCGTAGGCGGCGTCGACCCGGTGCTCCCAGCGTTCCTTGTCCTCCGCGTACTCCGACTCGTAGCCGTGGTCGACATGGTGTCCGCGCAGCGCCCCGGTCAGTGCGTCCAGTCCGGCCCGGGCGTCCGCGACGAGCGGGAGCGCCGCGAGCTTGTGGGCGTCGAAGCCGGTGATGTTGAGGTTGAGGAACCGGACACCGGGATGCGTGAACAGGGTCGACGAGGCGGTGGTGAAGTCGGTGTACCGGGTGCCGACGCCGATGACCAGGTCCGCGGTCCTGGCGAGTTCGTCGGCGGTGGCGGTGCCGGTGTGGCCGATGCCGCCCACGTCCGCCGGGTGGTCGTAGGGGAGGGAGCCCTTCCCGGCCTGGGTCGAGGCGACGGGGATCCCGGTGGCCTCGGCGAGGGTGCGCAGCGCGCCCTCGGCCCCGCTGTGGTGGACTCCCCCGCCGGCGACGAGCAGGGGCCGCCGGGCGGACCGCACGGCGAGCACGGCCGCGGCGAGCTCCTCCGGATCCGGCTGCGGCCGGCGCACGTGCCAGACGCGCTCGGCGAAGAACTCCTCGGGCCAGTCGTACGCCTCCGCCTGCACGTCCTGGGGCAGCGCGAGCGTGACCGCCCCCGTGGCGGCCGGGTCGGCGAGGACCCGAGCGGCGGCGAGGGCGG